>DASTWX010000225.1:0-8234 GCA_035765795.1 Pseudolabrys sp.
TCGACATTGTCGCCAAGAACGACATGGCGCTGGCCAGCGGCCACATCCACGTCAGCGAGACCTGGCTCGTCTTCGAGGAAGCCCAGAAGCGCGGGGTCAAGCGCCTGGTGCTGACCCATCCGGAGGACATCGTCGATGCCAGTCTCAACGACGTCAAGGGCATCGCCGCGATGGGCGCTTTCGTGGAGCACTCGCTTTGCATGTTCGTCGAGGGGTCGAAATTCAAGACCGGAGACGCCGACGATCTCAAGCGGCAGATCGATGCGGCGAGCCCGGAGCAGACGATCCTGTGCTCGGACCTCGGCCAGACCGGCACCATCAGTCCGCTGGAGGGCTTTCGTCGCGGCATCCGCATGTGCATCGAACTCGGCTATGACGACGCGCAGATCCACCGGATGGTGTCGACCAATGCCGCGCGCATGCTCGGCATCGAAACCAATGTGGCCGCGGCCTGATGCCCCGAGCCGTCGAACCGCTCCATGCTTGACAACGACATCAGACCTGATCCGGCCGCCTTCCGCCGCCGTCTCGCCTCACGCGAGCGGCTCGTTGGGACCTTCATCAAGACGCCGACCTCGCACACCTCCGAGATCATCGGCGATCTCGGCTTCGATTTCATCGTCATCGACGAGGAACATGCGCCCTTCGACCGCGTCACCATCGATGCCGCATTGCTTGGCGCGCGCGCCGGTGGCACCGCCGGCATCGTGCGGGTAGCCCGGCCGGACGCCGCCAACATCCTCTCCGCGCTGGATGACGGTGCAATCGGCGTGCTGGTGCCGCACACGGCATCAGCCGAGAAAGCGCGGCAGATCGTTGCGGCGGCGCATTACCGCGGCGGCCGCCGCGGCTTTTCCAACTCGCCGCGCGCCGGCCGCTATGGCGGCTTGGCCCTTAAGGCGCATCTCGAGGCGGCCGATGCGCAGACCACGGTGATCGCAATGATCGAAGACCCAGAAGCGATCGAAGCAATCGATGCCATTGTCGCCGTTCAAGGCATTGACGGGCTCTTCCTCGGCCGAGGCGATCTCGCCGTTGCCTATGGCGCCGATTCGATGGAAGCGCCCGTGGTGCGAAAAGCAGTGGAGCATGTCTGCGCCGCCGCGCGCAAAGCGTCGGTGCCGGTCTGCGCCATGGTCGGCGGGGCGGCCGAGAGCGGGCCGCTCGCCGAACTCGGCGTCACCGCCTTCATCGTCGCTTCGGATCAGGCCTTCATGCGCCGAGCGGCGAGCGCCGCCCTGCAGGAGTTCAGGCGCTAGCCGCCGAGACTGTCGGCGGGCACGTAATTGCGCCAGTTGCCGGGTATCCGCGGCATCTCCATGAACGAGCGGTGCTGGTCGGCGGCGGCGCCGATCAGCGCCCGCGCGTCCAAACCCTTGCGCTCGCAATAGTCGCTGAACTCGGCAACCGCTCTTTTCAGCAGGTCGAAGCCGTAGACCATCACCGGCGAGGCGATCTCCACAGCCGAAGCGCCCGACAGCATGAAGCGCACCACGTCGAGCCCGGTCTGCGCGCCGTTGATGCCGATCAGCGGCTTGTCCCCGCCGATTGCCTTGCGGGTCATGGCCAGCCAGTGACAGGTGATCGGCAGATTCCAGTAGCCGCCGATACCCACGCTAGTGTTCAGCATCGGCTTGAGCGTCTCGACGTCTGGGATAAAGCCGAGCAGCCGCCCCGCCATGATCACCGCGTCGGCGCCGGCGCCGAAGGCGGCGGCGGCGAGCGCCGGCACGCGCTCGCTTTGCCCGCTGGTCTTCACCCACAGCGGCAGCTTGACCGCGGCACGGACGGCGGCGACCTGTTCGCCCAGCCGCTCGGGCGACAACTCGGTGGCGACATTGCCCTTCTTCGTCTGGCTCGCATAAGGCACGCCGACATTGAACTCGAGCACGCGCAGGCCGGCCGCCTCGACTTTGCGTGCCATCTGCACGGCCGGCTCGATTTGCCCGAGGATCAGGCTCGCCACCACATAGCAATCCCGCTTCCTGGCCTCCGCATCGAGCGCCACGGTCTGCTCGAGCCAAGGCTCGAACGGCATCGGCGACATGCCCGAACGGCACGCGAGCGTGGCGCTGCGCGGCGCCCGGTCGTCCCACGGAATCTTGCGCCAGTGGTCGTCCACCAGCATGTATTCGGAACGCTCGAGCTGATCCTTCGCTCCTTCGACTTCGTTGTTGGATTTGACCACGACGGCGCCGACCCCGCTGTCCAGCGCGCGGAGAATGCCGTTGCGGTCGATCATGTGCTCGGCCGGACCGGCAATGATCGGATTTTTCAAAGTCACGGTGCCGAGCGTCGTCGAAAGGTCGCGTGCCATTTCAGTCCTTGCTTAACGGATCGCCCGTACCGAGGCCGGCGCGAAGAAAGATGCACGCGGCCGGACCCGAATGCGGGACCCGGCCGCGGCCGAAGATCGACAATCAGTTCCGCGACGACGGCGGCGCATATTCCGGCCGATTGGGCGTGAACACGTCGAGATTCAATACCGGCTCGTTACCGACGATCTCGGCATAGTGCATGACATTGGGCGGGACGACACAGAGCCCACCGGGACCGAGCCGTACGACGTCGTCTCCCACGTGAAAGTCCACGGTCCCCGCCATGATGTACACGATCTGCTCGTAGTGGTGCGCATGCGGCTTTATTTCGTGGCCGGGCGAAAGCCGATGCAGCGCCACGGTGGCTCCCTCGCCGGAAAACGCCTTCTGCTCGACGCCTTCCCGGATGGTCTTCCACTCCATGGCTTCCCAGTCGATGTTGTGGATGTTGCTGGCCGGCATAGATGCGCCTCCTCTGCGGTTATCAGGTGATCCGACGCGCGCGCTCCTGCCACGACGCCAAGCCGTAGCCGAGGTTGCGCGAGATATCTTGCGCCATGCGCTTCACCCCGTCGATCATCGAGCGGCTGGGCTTGCGCGGGATGTATTGGATCGAGCCGACCAGGGCGACCGCGGCCACCAATTCGTCACGCATGTTGAACACAGGCGCGGCGAGCGCGGCAATCCCCAAGAGCGACTCTTCAGGCGCGATGGCATAGCCTTGCTCCCGCACCTTCGCGATCTCGGTACGAAGCTTGCCGGCATCAGTAATTGTATGGGGCGTCAGCGACGGCAGCCTACCCTTGAGCGCCCGGTCCAGCAGCGGACCCGGACCGAAAGCGAGGATGATCTTGCCCTGCGCGGCGGCATGAAACGAGAGTTCACTCCCCGGGCGCACACCGATCTCGATCGTGCGCGACGCCAGAATCGTATTCAGCACCAGGCAGCCGTGCGCGGTGGGTGTGGTCAGCACCGTCGTGATGCCCGTTTGCTCGGATAATTTTCGCATCGGGCCTTCGGCGGAGCCGGCGAGATCGTTCGCGCGCGGCGCGAGCCGGCCGATCAAATAGGCTTTCACGCCCAGGCGATAATGCGACGTGGTAGGATTCTGCAACAAATAGCCGCGCTCGACCAGGCCGTGCAGGTGGCGAAAAACGGCGCCTTTGGTCAGGCCGAGACGAGCCGCGATTTGCGTGACGCCGAGTTCCTCCTCCGAAAAGGCGACCGTCTCCAGCACGCGCAAGGTCGTTTCGGCGGCCCTTACCGCCAGGTCGTTTTTCACGGCTTTGGTCATTAAATCAACATCGCCGCTTTACAGGTTCGCGACAACGATACGGCGTCTTCAAAAGGGGGTCAATCGATCCTTTTGGCGGGATGGCAATACTGCTCTCATAACCGGTGCGATGATCCGTTTCGTACTGAGTTTGTTCATAAGGAATTTGCGTCGGTCTCGCCCACGGCGGTGATCGGTCGCATCCGCAGATTTGACAACGCGGGATAGCCGCATGTAGTTTTCAGAGAACCATGTTCGCGACAACGAAACATTCTTCATCCAGAAGGGGAGTCAGCATGCGCCGCAATTTCATACGAGCATCGAGTCTCGCGCTCGCCGCAATCGTCTCGTTTGCGCTGGCAGGCGCAAGCCAGGCCGCCGAAGTCACGCTCCGGCTCGGCCTCTCGTCCTTCAATACGCATCCGTACAATCTCGCCGCAGAGCGCTACCGCAAAAAGGTGGCGGAGCTTTCCAAGGGGGCCATTGAGATCAAGGTGTTCCCGAACCGTCAACTCGGCGGCGTGAAGGAGCTGACCGAAGGTGTGCGCTTCGGCACTGTCGACATGACGATCAATTCGTCCTCGGCGATGGCCGACTTGATTCCGGCGATCGACGCCCTGCAACTGCCCTTCCTGATCAACAGCTATTCCGACCTCGCTGCGCTCGCCACCACGCCGGAGGCCGAAGCACTGTCCGCCGATCTCGGCAAAAAGGGCGCCGTCGCGCTGGCCATTTACGAAGGCGGCCAACGGCACTTCGCCACCGTCAAGCACGAGGTCAAGACCATCGGCGACTTCAAGGGCCTGAAGACGCGCGTGGCGCCCGTCCGTCTGCACCTCGACATCTGGCGCGCGCTCGGCACCAACCCGACGCCGATGGGTTATGGCGAGGTCTATACCGCGCTGGAGACCGGCACCATTGACGCGGTCGAGACCAACATCAGCTCGATCCTCAACGAAAAGTATTCGGAAGTGACCAAGCATGTGCTGCTCGACGGCCATTACTTCTGGCCCGGGCTGCTGATGATCAACAAGGCCCGCTACGACAAGCTCAAGCCTGAATATCAGGCGATCCTGCGTAAGGCGGCCAAGGAGACGATCAAGCCGCAGATGCTGGAGCTGGACGAGTACGACCGTAACGCCATGGAAGAGCTGAAGAAGAAAGGTGTCCACTTCACCAAGGCCACACCCGAACTGCTCGCGCAGATGCAAAAGGCAGTCGAGCCTGTCTACGACGAATATCTGAAGAAGTTTCCGAAGATGAAGCCCTTCGTCGAGGCGGCGAAGCGGCTGCAAGGCTCCAATAAGAGCAACTGAGCTCTTTCTCTCGCCGTCCCGCGCAAGGGTCCAACCACGCGGGACGGCTTATCTTGCCGGGGCGCATATCTGGAGAAGGGGACGTCGTGTGAATACCGGCGGCGATAATCCGGCCTTCAAGTTCCCGCCCGTGCTCGTCCGCGTCTGCCGGGCCTATCAGCACGTCATCAATTTTGCCGGCATCTTTCTCATCGCCGCCATTGCCATCGTGGCCGGGTTGCAAGTTTATTTTCGTTATGTCGTAGGCGCCTCGCTCTACTGGTCCGAGGAGTTGATGCGCTACATGATGGTATGGGCGGCTTTCCTGCTCGCCGGCACGGCCTATAGCCGCGGCGAGATGCTCGGCTTTACGCTGCTCATCGACCTGTTGCCGCCGCGCCTGAAGTGGCTCGCGTTGCTGATCGGCCGGCTTGTCATCATCGCATTCCTGGCCGTCGTCGTGTGGTACGGCATCGACTTCGCTTGGCGGACCCGGCAGGACACCGCGACCGCGCTGCAAATATCGATGCTCGGCGTGCACGGCTCGGTGGCGGTCGGCAGCATCCTGATGATTCTTCATGTCACCGCCGTGCAGCTCACCGGCGAGCAGGAGCCGCACACGCCGGGCGAGGGGCTGTAAGCGTGGAAGCCCTGGTTATTTCCTTCGTGGTCCTGCTGCTGCTCGGCGTGCCGGTCGTCTTCGTGCTCGGCATCAGCATGCTCGCTTATTTCGTGGCGACGGATCAGCTTCAATTTCTCCTGGTGCTGCCGCAGCGCATGTTCGCAGGCATCGATGAATTCGTGCTGCTCGCCATTCCTTTGTTCATCTTGGCCGGCAGCCTGATGGAGGTGGGTGGGCTGACCCATCGGCTGCTCGAGTTCGCGAACGCCTGCGTCGGCCGCTTCCGTGGCGGCGTGTCGCTCACTGCGATCTGGGCGAGCTTCTTGTTTGGCGGCGTCAGCGGCTCGGCCGCGGCGGACGCCGCTGCGCTCGGCGCGGTGCTCATTCCCGAGATGAAGCGGCAGGGCTACAATAACGATTACGCCGCGGCGCTGATGGGCACGAGCTCGCTGATGGCGCCGCTCATCCCGCCGAGCATCGCGATGGTGCTTTACGGTGCGCTGTCGAACACGTCGATCGCGCGCCTGTTCGTCGCCGGCATCGTGCCTGGCGTCATGCTGGCGGTGGCGCTCACCATCTATGCGGCGTGGGTTGCCCGCCGCCGCGATTATCCGCGCCGCAAGCCGCCGACCCGTTCCGAGTTCGTGCGGGCGGCATTGGCGGCCGGCCCGGTGATGATACTGCCGGTCATCATTGTCGTCGGCATTCGCGGCGGCGTCTTCACGCCGACCGAGGCCGCCGCGGTCGCCTCGATCTACGCCTTCCTGATCGCGGCCTTCTATTATCGCGTCCTGTCCTTCGCCAGTCTCGGCCGGGCGCTCCTCAATACGGCCGTCATCAGCGCCGCGATTTTCATGCTGGTGGCGATGGCCAACATCGCCGCCTTCATCTTCTCGATAGAGCAGATCCCCGAGCGGGTGGTGAATGCGTTGTTCTCAATCAGTGAGAACCCCGTCGCGGTCTTGCTGATGGTCAACGTGGTGCTGCTGTTCCTCGGCATGATTCTCGATACGGTCGGCATTCTCATCCTGACCGTGCCGGCGCTGGTCGGCATCGGGCACGTCCTGCACATGGACCCGGTGCATCTCGGCGTCATGGTGGTGTTCAACTGCCTGATCGGCTTCGTCACGCCGCCGGTGGGGCTTTGTCTCTTCATCGTCGCCGGGGTCGGCAAGACCACCATCGACAAGGTCGCGTGGCATGCTTTGCCGATGATTGCGATCGCTATCGTCATCCTGTTGCTGATCACCTTTATCCCGCAACTCGTGCTGGTGCTGCCCAACCTCATCGTCGGCTGACGCGGTTGGATACAAATATCCCGAGGAATCGATGCGCTACGAGGTCGCCACGCTTAATTTCGAGATCGGCAAAGTACCTGCGGCGCTGGACCGTATCCGCGAAGCGGCGGCCAGTCCCAAGCGCCGAGGCCGCCTGCTGGCTTGTTGGATCGGGGAGATCGGCGAGCTCAATCAGGTTCTGCTCATCAGCGGCTACGATAACGACACCCATCTGATCGAGGACCGCGACGCGGCTGTCCTCGGCGGCAATCCGTTCGGCGTGGGCGAATTCCTGACCGGTTTGTCGTTCGACACTTTCGTGCAGATGCCGTTTCTCGAAGCCTTGCAGCCCGGCGCTTATGGGCCGTTCTATGAGGTCCGCCTCTACAAATTCAAACCATCCGGCGTTTCGCCGACCATCGCGTTATGGAAGGAGACCATCGGCCCGCGCGCCGCATTGTCGCCGCTGCTCGCCGCCATGTACGGGATCGACGGCGCGGCGCCGCGCTTTATGCACGTATGGCCCTACAAGGACTTGAAGGCGCGCCACGAGATCCGGGCGAAGGCGAGCGAGACGAAGGTTTGGCCGCCGAAGGGCGGGCACGCCTATCTCGAGACGATGTCATCTCGCATCTATCTGCCGGCGCCGTTTTCGCCGATGTCGTAGTAGTTCAACACTGGTATGATTTGCCGTGGGTCGGATTGCCGCGTCAGCCATACTTCCCAGACGGAACGAATTGGGCAGCAGGGGATTGACCGGACATCGGGCCCTTTGATCCCTCCCCCCAAGGGCGCCGATTCAACTCGCCCCGGGTTTCATCGCCCGGGGCCCTTCGTTTTCTTGAAGAGACATCAGCGGCTGACCATACGCCCGAGCGCGGCGCCGAGGAGTGCCGCGCCGACAAGACCCGTAACCGCCGCTGCGATCCGCGTACTGGGGCCCGGCAGCGCGAGCGCACGGGTCGAGGCTTCGTCGCCAAAGGAGCCGCGCGTTCGATGCAGGCCGTGCACCGGCCGCATCAGATTGTCGCGGCGGGTCGCGCTGACCTTGCGCTTGGTACTCTGACCGGAAAAGGCGGTTCTGGCGAGATAGCGGTCGAGCAGCGCCGGCACGAGCAAGTCGCCGAGGATGATCTCGATCGAACTGCGGCCGAGCCAGTACTCCCGCTTTCGCTCGTGCGCAGCCTTGAAGATCGTCTCTGCGACCACCTCCGGCTGGAAGACCGGCGCCACCGGGCGCGGCTGGTTTTCCATGTGCGTGCGCGCCCAGTCGAATTGCGGCGTGTTCACCGCGGGCAAGTGCACCATGGTGATGTGGATGCCGCTGTTGTCGTGCAGCAGTTCGGTGCGCAGCGAATTGGTGAAACCGCGTATGGCGAACTTGGCGCCGCAATAGGCGGCCTGCAGGGGAATCCCGCGATAGGCCAGAGCCGAGCCCACTTGCACGAT
>DASTWX010000226.1:0-8323 GCA_035765795.1 Pseudolabrys sp.
GGCTCGCCGGCCAAATTGGCCGAAGCAAACGACGCCGTCATCACCATCCTCACCGACGGCGCGGCGATCGATGCGGTCTACAACGGGCCCAATGGCCTCCTGTCAGGCGACGTCAAAGGCAAATTGCTTATCGAGATGAGCACGGTCGGGCCGAAGGTGCAGACCGATCTCGACAAGGATGTGCGTGCCGCCGGCGCGATATTGGTCGAATGCCCCGTAGGCGGTTCCTTTGCCGCGGCCCGCGGCGGCAAACTGTTGGGCCTGATGGGCGCGGCGCCGGCCGACGCCGCTCGCGCAAGGCCGATCCTCGAACAGCTAACGCAGCGTCTTGAGCATTGCGGCCCGGTCGGCACAGGCGCAGCCATGAAGCTCGCAATCAATTTGCCGCTCATGGTGGCTTGGCAAGCCTACGGCGAGGCGCTCGGGATCGCACGCAGTGTCGGTTGGGAGCCGAAGCGCTTGCTCGATCTGTTCGTCGCCACCAACGGGGCCAATCCGGCGCTCAAAGCGCGCGCCGACATGATCGTTACCATGTTCGAGGGCAGGGACCCGGGGCCGACCACGTTCAGCATCGCCAACGGCGTGAAGGACCTGCGCACGATGGTTGAAACAGGTTCTGCCAACGGCGTCGATATGCGCGCCACCAAAGCGGCGCTGTCGGGTTTTGAAGATGCGACTCAAAACGGTTTCGGCGGCGGCGACGGCTCGCGCATGGCGGTCTACTGGGCAACGAGGAACACGTAAGCATTATCATGGCCGGGCTTGGCCCGGCCATCTCGCTTAGGAAGACACTGCATTGCGTCCATAAGCGGGATGCCGGAACAAGCCCGGGCATGGCGGCAACAGAGGCAGTAACCATGAAACTCTTCTCTTTCTGGCGCTCGCTTGCGACCTATCGCGTGCGGGTCGCGCTCAACCTCAAGGGCATCACGCCCGACGAGGTGGTGGACATCAATTTGATGCAGGGCAAGCAGCGCGAAGAAGCGTATCGCAATATCAACCCGATGATGGCGTTGCCGGCATTGATCGAGGACGACGGCAATGTGCTCTTCGAATCGCTCGCGATCATCGAGTATCTCGATGAAACGCATCCGCAGCCGCCGCTGCTGCCGAATGAGCCAAAGGCGCGCGCGCGGGTGCGGGCACTCTCGCAGCTCATCGCCTGCGATACCCATCCGCTGATCGTACCGCGCGTGCGCGAGTATCTTGCCCATGAGTACAAGATCGATGACGCAGGGATCTTGGAATGGGGGCGGCACTGGCACCTGGCGGGCCTGAGGGCGCTGGAAAGTCACTTGTCGGCCTCGCCGCAGACCGGCCGCTACTGCCAAGGTGATCAGATCACGGTTGCCGATATATGCCTATGCGGCCAGATGGCGGGCGCGAATTATTTCAAGGCTGACATGGCGGAATTTCCCACCGTTCAGCGCATCGCCGACGAATGTGCAGAGCTCGACGCTTTCGCCCGCGCGCATCCGCTGAAGCAGCCCGGCGCACCGGCCGTGGTGTAACCTCTCACATGGACTGCGTGCACCTTTCCCCGCAAGCGGGGAGAGGTGAAAGAGGAGTCTTCGTGCCAATCGCTGCGTCCCATACCTCGTGAATATGCGCGACCTCTTGCTCGAAGCGTTCGAGGAAGAGGCGCGCCTGCCTCGAGAGCGTACGCCGGGCGGGCTGGATTACCACGAATTCGGCGTGGAGTTCGGGCTCGATCAGAGGATTGACGGTCAATTCGCTGCGGCCGATGTCGTTGACCGAGATCACACTCGGCAAAATCGTCGCCCAATCCGAACGGGCGACGAATTCAAGCGTCGCGATCATCGCGTCCATCTCCAGCATGGCGTCGATCTCGACGCTGTGGGTTTGGAAATAGGTTTCGAGATTGCGGCGGCGGATATTATCGGGGCTTGGGACCACCAGCTTCAGCGGCCGGCACTCGGAAAGCCTTAGCGGCGATAGCGGCGGAAGCCCGCGGCGTGGTCCGGAAATGAGAATTTCACGGTCGCGCACGAGCAGACGCGCCTTCAATCCGATGGTGCCCTCGAAGGCGGGCACGACGGCGAAGTCCAGGGCATCGTCAAGCACCATCTCCGTAAGCAGGTTGCTATAGCCCTCGACGATGTGGAGCCGCACTTCCGGGTGGCGCGGCACGAAATTTTCCAGGACCGGCGCCAGCACCGCGCGGGTGAAAGTCGGCATCAGCCCAATGCGTAAGTCGCCGGTGACCTGGCCCGCGAGTCCGCGCGTTTCCTCCGCGGCTTGGTCGAGCGCGCCGACGGCTTCGACGCAGCGTTTGTAATAACGGTAGCCGGCCGGCGTCGGCTTCACGCCCGTCGGCGCGCGCTCGAACAGCCGCACGCCGAGCGCGCGCTCCGCCGCAGCCACGTGCTGCGAAATGCCGGATTGTGTCGCATTCTCGCGTTCCGCCGCGCGTGTGAAGGAGCCTTCCTCGCACACGGCGATCACGGCCCGAATTTGCCGAAGCGGGATATTGGCCATCGGAGTTGTCTCTTCCGTCATTCCGGGACGCCGCGAAGCGGCGGACCCGGAATCCAGGGCCCGGCATGAGCGTATCAAAAATCCTAATGCCCTGGCGTAGAATATATTATTTCTTCTTCAGTCGCCATCCGGCTTAAAGTTGTTGTCGGTCAAACAGCGCGCATGAGGCGCCGGTCGGGAGAGAGGCCATGGGAGCGAATTTCGGCATCGCCGGGATGGATTGGCAGCAGCGGGTCAACTGGGACCGGCTGCGCGAATACCGCATCGAGCGCGCGCGCCAGATGATGAAGAAACACGGGCTCGGCGCCATGCTCTGCATGTATGACGAGAACGTGCGGTACATCACCGGCACGCTCACGCCCGGATGGTGCCGGCTCAAGCCGGGCCTGCGCTACGCCATGTTGTGCGGCGACGGGCGGCCGATCATCTTCGAGCAGGGCGACATCGGCTTTCAGATCGAGCGTCACAGCCCGTGGATCCCGAAAGAGAACGTGCGCCACTCCTTCGCCTGGATCAAAGGCGCCGCCGGCCCGGCTTCGACTCAGCAGGTCCAGAAGTTCGTCAAGGCGGTCATCCAGGCCATGCGGGACAACGGTGTCGCGGGCGAAAAGCTCGGCTGCGACTTCATCGACATCAACATGATCAACGTGTTCAGGGAGAACAACATCAACTGGGCGGACGGCATGACGCCCATGATGGAGGCGCGTGCGGTGAAGAACGTCGACGAGCAGGAATGCTTCCGCATCGTTGGCGCGATCGGCGACGCGACGCACTGGGAATGCATGAAGTTCCTGCGCCCCGGCGTGACCGAGAACCAGGTCACCGCCCACCTGATGGAATATCTCTACAACATTCCCGGCATGGAAGACGTCGAGGACGTGATCGTGTCCTCCGGCCCGAACACCTGGCCAAATTGGCGCAACTTCTCCGACCGCATCATCCAGCCCGGCGACATCGTATTCATGGATTTGGCCGCGCTCACCTGGAACGGCTACAAATCCTGCTATTACCGCACCTATTGCGTCGGCAAGGAGCCCACCCAGGAGCAGAAGGACACTTACGAGACTGCGCTGAAGTGGCTCTACGATTCGATCGGTGCGGTGCGCAAGGGCGCGACCACGCGCGACATCGCCATGCAATGGCCGTCGGCGATGGAGACCTGGGGCTACGAAGACGAAGATCAGGCTGCCGCCAATCTCTGGGGCCACGGCCTCGGCCTGGCCCAATACGATCCCCCGGTCATCTCGCGCATCTGGTCGCTCGACCATCCGATCGAGATCCAGGAAGGCATGACGTTCGCGCTGGAAACGCAGCACGGAAAGAAATTCCGTTATGGCGTGCGCATCGAGGAGATGCTGATCGTGAAGGATCAAGGGATCGAGATCGTGTCGAACTTCCCAGTCAAGCAGATTACTGTCGTCGATCCGCTGCCGGGCTATGGGGATCATGTGAAATAGGCAGTGCTGTGCACCGGCAGGAGCCGTCATCCTGAGGTGCGAGCGAGTGAAACGAGCGAGCCTCGAAGGATGAACGGCCACGGCCGTCGCCCTTCGAGGGCCGCCTTCGGCGGCCACCTCAGGGTGACGGACAGAGCAAGCAGCCAATGGCAGGACCGTTCATCCTTCCGCTCACCGACGCTGCCGTGACCGACCCGGAGAACGTCGGGCCGAAGGCGGCGAATCTTGCGCAACTCACGCGCGCCGGGCTGCCGACGCCGGGCGGGTTTGCGTTGACTGCAGAAGCGTACCGCCGGCAAATCCGCCATCTCGGCATCGAGGAGGTGGTCAGCGCCTACAACGACGCGGACCTGCCGGCCTCACGCAAGTTGTCGGTGCAGATTCGTCTTGCGCTCTATCAACAACCGATCGCGCCGGACATTCTCGAACCCCTGCTCGCCGCCTGGCGCGCGCAGCGCGCCGAAGTGCCGCTCGGCGCCGTGCGCTCCTCCGCGCTGATCGAGGACCGCAAGGGCGCCAACTTCGCCGGCCAGTTCGAAAGTTTTCTCGGGCTTTCTGACGAAACCGAATTCTTGACCGCCGTGCGTGCCTGTTGGGCCGCGCTATGGACCTCGCAGGCGCGCCGCTACATGGACAACAACGGCCTTTCGCCCGCCGATACGGCGATGGGCGTGCTGATTCAGCCGCTCGTGTCTGCGCGCGCATCCGGCGGAGGCTTGAGCGAAACGGCGGAAGGTCAGATGCTGATTTCCGCCACTTGGGGATTGGGCTCGGCCATCGCCCAGGGCGAAGTGGTGCCCGACCGTATTGTGCTCGCCAAGAATGGATTTCTCCGTACCGTTCAAGCGGGCCGCAAGGGCCATCGCGATACCTGCGTGCATGGCGTTGCGGCGCCCGAGTTGGTGCCCAAAGAGATGGTCAGTGAGCCGAGTCTTACGGCGGGTCAGGCGGTTGCGCTCGGCCGCCTCATGCGCAAATGCGAAGAGCTTGCCGGCGGCCCGGTCGAAATCGAATGGGCGCTGGACGAGAGCGGTTTCAAGCTCCTGCAGTCGCGGCCGCTGCACGTCGAGCCGACGGTGGTGCCGGATGAAATCTGGCTGCGCCATCCGGGCTTGAACGGCCATCCCGCCGGCATCGGCTGGGGCTCGGGCCGCGCGGTGGTGGTCAACTGCGAATGCGAATTGTCGCGTGTCGCACCCGGTGACATTCTCGTCACCCGCGTCGCCGGCCCCGCATTGAGCCATATCTTGCCGCGGGTCGCCGGAGTCGTGGCCGAGCTTGGCGGCTCGACATCGCATTTGGCGTCGCTCGCGCGTGAACGCGGCATTCCCATGGTGCTCGGCGTGCTCGACGCCACCCGCGCCATTCCCGACGGCGCGCAATGCGCGGTCGATGGCGTGGCCGGCGTGGTGAGGTGGATGCGGTGAGCGAAAGACCGCGCGTTTTCGTCAGCCAGCCGATCGCGGAGAGCGCACTGGAACGCCTGCGCGCCATCGCCGAGGTCAAGGTCAACTCCGACTCGAGCAAGATCATTCCCAAGACCAAGCTGATCGCGGGCGTGCGCAAGGCCGATATCCTGTTCTCGCTCCTGCACGACAAGGTCGACCGCCAGGTGCTCGCCGCCAACAAGAACTTGCGCGCCGTCGTGTCCATGTCGATCACGCCGGACAATATCGACGTGGCGGAGGCGACGAGGCGCGGCATTCCGGTGACCGTCGTGCCGGCGATCGTGACCGAAGCGACCGCCGACATTCATCTCGGCCTGATGCTGGCGTTGGCGCGCAACATGATCGAGGGCGATCGGCTTGTGCGCGCCGGCAAATTCCCCGGCTCGCAGTCGAACCATCTCGCCGGTTCTTTCGTCTACGGCAAGACCATCGGCATCGTGGGGGCCGGGCGCATCGGGCAGGCGACGGCCCGGCGGGCGCGCGGCTTCGGCATGCGGATCTTGTATTGGGGCCCGCGCCGCAAGCCGGAGGCGGAAAAGGAGATCGGCATGGAATACGTGCCGCTCGACCGCCTGCTGGCCGAATCCGATTTCGTCTCTCTCCATCCGCCGATGCGGCCGGAGACGCGCCACATGATCTCGGATGCCGAATTTGCCAAGATGAAGCCGACGGCCTTCATCGTGAATACGGCGCGCGGGCCTATCATCGACGAGAAGGCCTTGGTGCGCGCTTTGAAGAAAAAGCAGATTGCCGGCGCGGGGCTCGACGTGTTCGAGAACGAGCCCAAGTTGTCGCCGGGCCTGACTGCGATGAAAAACGTAGTGCTCACACCCCACCTCGGCAGCGCGGTGATGGAAGTCCGCGCTCAGATGGCGAATATCGTGGTCGATAATCTGGAAGCTCTGCTCGCCGGGAAAGTACCGCCGAACTGTGTCAATCCGGAGGTGTTCAGCAAATGACGACGTCATGGCCGGGCTTGACCCGGCCATCTCGCGCAGGAAGGCACCTCCCTCAGCTTGTCGACCGAGATCACCGGGTCACGCCGCGGAGCCTGTCATCGGGCCGCGCTTCGCGCGGCTCCTCAGGATGAGGCGGAAGAGCCTCACTCCGCCGTCCAGCCGCCGTCGAGGACCAGCGCCGAGCCGGTCATCAGCGACGAGGCATCCGACGCGAGGAACACGATCGCGCCGGTCAATTCGTCGAGTTGGCCGAGACGGCCGAGCTTGATCTTGCCGAGCACTTCGTCGCGGAAGGCTTTGTTCTCGAAGAACGGCCGGGTCATCGGCGTCTCGATGAACGTCGGCCCGAGCGAATTGACGCGGATGTTGTGCGGCGCGAGTTCGATCGCCATCGCTTTGGTGAAGCCCTCCATGGCGTGCTTCGCCGCGCAATAGACGGTGCGGCGCGCCGCGCCGACATGGCCCATCTGCGAGGAGATGTTGATGATCGAGCCGGGAAGCTTGGCGTCGATCAGCCGCAGCGCAACCGCCTGCGCCATGAAGAAGGCCGCGCGCACGTTCAAGGCGAAGATGGCGTCGAAATCTTCGACCGTTACGTCCGGCAGCATGGCGGGGCGGTTCATGCCGGCATTGTTGACCAGAATCTGGTAGGGGTCGCGCTCGGCAAGCGCCGTGCGCACGGCATCGACGTCGGTCACGTTAAGCGTGAGCGCATCGGCTTTCTGTCCCCGCGTGCGAATGGCTTCGGCCGCCTCTTCGATTTCCTTGGTCGTCCGCGCCGCGAGCGTCACATGCGCGCCCGCATCGGCCAGCGCCGACGCTGCGGTCAGCCCGATGCCGCGCCCGGCGCCGGTCACCAGCGCGCGGCGGCCGCCGAGGCGGAAGGAGGGGGTGAGAGTCAGATCCATGATAGCTGACTTGGACTCTATTCTCTTGGCTGATTCTGCATAAGCGATTGTCTGAGGACTGCAATAGACCCGGTCTCGCCGTTTATTAGCTTGTCTGCTTCTTTAGAGAATTCCTGCGGCTCCAATTTAGCGAACCGATCCCACCACTCCCGCCACCAAGGCTCCTCTACCTGTTGTTCGAAAACGAGCATAAAAATTGTCTTGAGACGGTCATCTTCTCCGAGCCTGCTTCTCATCAGTGGGATAACCCCACGCGCGGAATCGACTGCAACATATTGCTCCACCGGATCGTGGGCCGCTCGCTCAATTTGCTCCGCGATGAAGTTCAGGAGATCGAGTAGGCACGCGTGCAAATCCGTATGATAGGCTTTTACGTCAGTCATTCCGCCGCGCTCGCGTAAGGCACGTTCTTGCCGCCATAGCGGCGGACGCGGATGTTGGCTTGCTCGGCGTGGCCGAGGAAATGCTCGAGCACGCAGAGCCGCGAGCAATATTCGCCGATCATCGCGCTCGCCTCGTCGGTCAGCACTTTCTGGTACGTGCAGGTCTTGAGGAACTTGCCCACCCAAAGGCCGCCGGTGAAACGCGCGTTCTTCTTGGTCGGCAGCGTGTGGTTGGTGCCGATCACCTTGTCGCCGTAGGCCACGTTGGTGCGGGGGCCTAAGAACAGCGCGCCGTAATTCGTCATCCGGGCGAGGAAATAATCGGGATCGCGCGTCATCACCTGTACGTGCTCGGAGGCGATGCGGTCGGCTTCCCGCACCATTTCGTCGTAACCGTCGCAGACGATCACCTCCCCGTAATCCTTCCACGCCTGGCCGGCGAGATCGGCGCTCGGCAGAATCGTGAGCAGGCGCTCGACCTCCTTCATGGTGTCCTGCGCCAGCTTTTCGGAATTGGTCACCAACACGGCGGGCGAAGTCGGACCGTGCTCGGCCTGGCCGAGCAGATCGGTAGCGCAGATTTCGCCGTCCACACTGTCGTCGGCGATCACCAGCGTCTCTGTCGGGCCCGCGAGAAGATCGATGCCGACGCGCCCGTAAAGCTGGCGC
>DASTWX010000227.1:0-10868 GCA_035765795.1 Pseudolabrys sp.
GCGACTTCCGCCTGGAGACTGTCGACGTCGCGGAAAATAGAAGTGACGGCCAGCACGCGCCCGGCTTTTTTGTAGCGCAGCAAGCAATCTTTGGCCGCGATATCGCCGTCGATCGCGATCTCGTCCCATTGCTCGGCATGGCCGACGTAATTGATCGGCACGTCGTAATGCTGGCTCCAGAAGAACGGCACTGCATCGAACGGCTCGTTGAACCCGAGCATGTTGAGCGCGGCGACCTGGCCCTGCCGTTCGGCGACCACCCAATGTTCGACACGGATGCGGTCTCCCGAATGCGGATCGGGCCAGCGCGCGATATCGCCGGCGGCGAAGACGCCCGGCGCGCTTGTTTCGAGCATGCTGTTCACTGTCACGCCGCGGTCGGTCTTGAGGCCGGCCTGCTCGGCCAAGCCGAGGCGCGGCCGCACGCCGACGCCGACGACCACCAGATCCGCTTCCAAGGCTGTCCCGCTGCGCAGCGTTATCCGCCGCCGGTCGATTGCCGTCACAGTATTTTCAAGATGGAAAACAACGCCGTGTTCCTCGTGCAGCGCGCGCACGAAGTCGCCCATCTGGGGCCCGAACACGCGCTCCATGACGCGCTTCTCCGGCGCCACCACATGAACCTCGATGCCGCGGGCGCGCAGCGACGCAGCCACTTCCAAACCAATGAAGCTTGCGCCGATCACCACGGCGCGCCGCGCGTCCTTGAGATTCGCGATGATGCTCCGGCAATCGGACAGCGAGCGAAGCACATGCACGTGCGGCTGGTCGGCGCCGGGAATCGGCAGGCGCACCGGCTCCGCGCCGGTCGCGAGGAGGAGCCGGTCATACGGCACGGTCTTGCCGCCGGTGAGAGTGACCTCGCGCGCCCGCAGGTCGATGCCACGAACTTCCGTGTTGAGCCGCAGATCGATTTGCTGGTCGACGTAGAAATCCTCGGGCCGGAGCGGCAACCAATCTTCCGGCGCACTGCCGGCGAGATAGTCCTTCGACAGATTCGGCCGGTCGACCGGCGCCGCGGTGTCCTGGCTCACCATGGTAAGAGCGCCGGCGAAGCCGCGCCGGCGTAGCATTTCGGCCGCCGCGAACCCCGCTGCGCCGCCGCCGACGATGACGATCTTGTCGGGACCGCCGGCGCGCGAAAGCGCCGCGGGTTTCGGCTGCTCGCGTCTTTCTTTCACGTAGAGACGGCCGTCCTGCTGCTCGACCTTCCAGCAGTCGGTTGGGCTCAGCGCGGGCGCCCGGAGCGCTTCGCCGCTGCGCAGGCTGAAACAGGCATGGTGCCATGGACAGCGCACGGTGTCGCCGACTACGAGCCCGTCGCCGAGAGGTCCGTGATAGTGGGTGCAATGGGCGCCGATAGCGAAAAGGTCGGAGCCGGTGTGGACCAGCAGCACCTCGTCGTTGCCGACATGACCGACGAGCTTGCCGTCGACGAGATCGGAAAGTGCGACGCCCAGCGTCAGATCAGGTCCGGCGGGCTGAGCTTGCTCTTCGGCCATGGTCATCTCCCGGACTGTTCAAGCCGCAGTGCGGCAATTCGTGCGTTTTGAAATTCCCCGAAAGCGACCAAGGATACGGCTGACGACGATCGCGAGCAAAGTGCCGCGACGCGCAGCGGTGTTCTCTGACCGTCATTCGGAGGCTCCGCGTTTCGGTTGAGCGGGGCGGGCGGTGTAGGGGCGACCCTTGTGGTCGCCCCCAGGGCGGGCACAAGGCCCGCCCCTACGCCGCCTCCATCGCGACCTCCGCCCGGAGGCTTTGGAGATCGCGGAAAATAGAAGCGACGGCGGGCAACCGATATCATTCGCCCAGGCCGAGCCGTTTGATGACGTTTTCTGTCACGCGCTCGCAACGCCGGCCGGCGAACGGGAATGCATCCATCAAGATGGGACCGATCTGCTTGTTCAATTGCTCGCGCACGAGCTCCCGCGCCCGGTGCAACCGGGTCTTGACGGTCTCCGGCTTGACGTCGAGAAGCTCGGCGGTCTCTTCGATGCTCATGCCCTCGATCACACGCGCGACAAATACGAGGCGATAGCTTTCCGGCAGGTTGTCCGTTGCTTTTTCCACGAGACCGAGGAGCTGTCGCTGTGCCATCATTCGTTCCGGATCGTCGTGCTGGGAGGATAGAGGAAACGGGATGATCTCGGCGTCGGTCCGTACTTCTTCGAGCGGGGTGAACGCCCCGGCAAAACGCCGCCGCCGCAGCCGTCCGAGCGCTTCGTTCATTGTGATACGCGCGAGCCAGGCTGCAAGGTTTGATTCGCCGCGATAGCTGTCGAGATGGGTGAAGGCGGAGACATAGGCTTCTTGAACGGCGTCTTCGGCTTCGGCGCTGTCGCGCAGCACGCTCCGTGCAATGCGATAGAGCCGCTGATTGTGCCGCCGCATGATGCTGCGGAACGCGTCGGGCTCGCCCGCACGCGCGCGCCGCACCAGATCTGCGTCGTCGCGGCCAGCTTGCGTCGCTGGACCGGCATGTAGCTGGGGCATGGCATCCTTCCTTTGCTCCCCAATAGATGTAATGTTCACCAAAAGGTTCCGGAAAGCGCGAGAAAAATGTCGGCAGAACTCGAATTCTCCTCTGAATCAATCGGCCGCATCATCTTGGCGGCGGACTCCGATGCGATCGTTGCCAGCGATGCAGACGGGCTCATCCGATTTTGGAATCCTGGCGCCGAACGCATATTCGGCTACAGCGCAGCGGAGGCGCTGGGACAAACGCTCGATATCATTATCCCTGAGCGGCTCCGGGCGCGCCATTGGGAAGGCTACCATCACGTGATGGCCGGGGCACCAAGCCGCTACAGTTCCGGCGATTTGCTGGCTGTGCCGGCGATACGGAAGGGCGGCTCGCAGCTATCGGTCGAGTTCACTATCGCGCCGATCCGATCGGTGTCGGGCAGCATCGTGGGCTTGCTCGCTGTGATGCGCGACGTGACCGCCAAATTCGAAGAGATGAAAGAGCTGAGGCGAAAGCTGCGGGCGGTCGCTCAGGCGTCGTAGACAAGAGCGCGTATTCGAGCCCGCGCAAAACCTCTGTCGTCATCCTGAGGCGGTCGCGCGGAACGCGCGGCCCTCGAAGGATGTACGCCCGCACATTGCGCCGTCATCCTTCGAGGCTCGCTTCGCTTTCGCTCGCTCGCACCTCAGGATGACGAAACGAGCCAAAGTCTACATATCTGGCACTACTTCACTGCCGCGTTGAACATCCCCTCCACGTATTCCCAGTTCACCAGATGATCGAGGAAGGCCTTGAGATAATCGGGCCGCCGATTGCGATAATCGATATAATAAGAGTGCTCCCAAACGTCACAGCCGAGGATCGGCACGCCCCCGTGCACGAGCGGGTTCTCGCCGTTCGGCGTCTTCGTGATCGCGAGCTTGCCGTCTTTCACCGCGATCCAGCACCAGCCGGAGCCGAACTGCGTGGTGCCCGCCTGTATGAAATCTTCCTTCGCCTTGGCCCAGCCGCCGAGATCGCTATCGATCTTGGCCTGTAGCTTGCCGGGAAGCTTGTCGCCGCCGCCGTTGGGCTTCATCCATGGCCAGAAGTGAGTGTGGTTATAGTGCTGGCCGGCGTTGTTGAAGAGGCCCGCGTTCTTGCCATAGGCGCCCTTGACGACTTCTTCGAGCGGCTTGCCCTCGAGACCGCTGCCCTCCAGCAACTTGTTGCCGGTGGTGACATAAGCGTTGTGGTGCTTGTCATGGTGATATTCGAGAGTCTCCCGCGACATATAGGGCGCGAGCGCATCATACGCATAGGGTAAATCGGGCAGCTTGAACGGCATCGGGTCCTCCTCGATCCATAACGGCGATAACGGAATTGACGACCCCCAGACGGGAAAACGGGCCCGTCTCGGACGAGTTCCTCAAACGGCTTAATTAGGCCTTGAGATCGGCGGGGGCAACGCCCTCGGCAGGCTGCTGCGGTCGAATGTGCCGAGGTCGAGTCAGCCAGGTTTGGGCGTATTATTCAGAATTGCGTCGGCAAAACGCATGGCTTTCGTCCGGACCGAACGAAATTCGCCGTCGGTGGAATAGCTTAGCTCGTTGCTGTAAAGTGGCCGCAGGCCCTGTAAACCTCGAGCCCGAGAGGATCATTGCGCCCATGCAATTCTTTTTATTCATCCTCGGCGCCGTCGCACTCGTCGCCGGAGTGGCGACTATCGGATACGGTATTCCGATCAACCAATTCAGCTTTGGAAACACGCTGATCGTTGTCGGCACCATGTCGGCGATCGGAGGCTTGATTGTCATTGCCCTGGGCGCGGTGGCTTCGCAATTGCAGCGGCTCGGCGATGTCGTGGCGACGCGGTTGCCGCAACGGCTTGGCCGGTCCGAAGCGGCCGAACACGTGATCGAAAAGCCGGCACCTGTGCCTTTTACCCCGAAGCCTGTCCCGGCCCCCGCTATCCAGGAGCCTCCGCCCGTCGAGACGCCGGCAGCCGCGCCCGTCGCCCCGCCACGCGATGCGCCCCCGGCCGCCGCCGAAGCTCCGGTGTTGCGCAATCCCGACGTATCTCCGGCGGTCGAGGATATCTCCCTGCGTTCGGTGCAGGAGGTCTCTCCCCCGGCCGGGGCCGGAAAGGCCGAGCCCGCGCGAGAAGGCCGGCGTCCGCGCTTCGGCTTCATGCGATCGGCGGCCCGGCCGGAGCCGGTGGAAAAGCCTTCATTCGATCGCCGGCCGCCCCCGCCGCCCGTCAGCCCGCGGGCAGAGGAGCCGGCAGCGCGCCCCTCCGACGAAAGACATTTCGAAGCCGTCTGGCCACCTGAAAGCACGCGTCCCGAGGCGCAGCCTCAACACGCGGCGCCCGCAGGAGACTTGCCGCCCGAAGATATCCCGCCCAAGGCATCCCCCACCGAGCCGGCGGCCGCCCCCGCCGAGGAGCGGCCTCAGGTCGCGATCCTGAAATCGGGCGTGGTCGACGGCATGGGTTACACGCTCTACGTCGACGGTTCGATCGAAGCTGAATTGCCGCAAGGGACGCTCCGGTTTGCTTCGATCAATGACTTGCGCGCTCACCTCGAGAAAAGCGCCTGACGTTCCGACGGCAACGCGTAATAAAGCCGTCACGTTTTTCTTGCCGTTATTGTCAACGGTAGTAGATTCGAGCATTGTTTCGTCTAGAATTCCTATTCTTCGGATATCCACGAGCGCTATGGCTCGCCTCTTATCGTCGGTTCGAGCCCCGTGCGGGGCGCGGCTTCATCAGTCCGCATCAACCAGAGCAGATTCATGAGCGATGCCGCCAACAGCAGTTTCATTCGACTGACTGCCGAAATCGTATCCGCTTACGTCAGCAATAATTCCGTGCCGGCAGGTGACATTCCGGCGCTCATCAACCAGGTGCACGCCGCGCTGACTCGCGTTTCCGGCAATCCGGTCGAGACATCGGCCGAGGCGCTGAAGCCGGCAGTCCCGGTCAAGAAATCGATCACGCCCGAGTACATTGTCTGTCTCGAGGACGGCAAGAAATTCAAGTCGCTGAAACGGCATTTGCGCACGCAATACAACATGACCCCCGAGCAGTACCGGGAGAGGTGGAATCTGCCGCCGGAATATCCGATGGTAGCTCCCAATTACGCGGCCGCCCGCTCGGAATTGGCCAAGCAGATGGGGCTCGGCCAGCAACGGCGCCGCCGCTCGCGCTGAATCCCGCCGTCGCACGCCTTCGTAGGGGCGGCCCTTGTGGCCGCCCTATTGGCGGGCGGGCACAAGGCCCGCCCCTACACGGCCGCGCCGTCACCGAGGTCGCGCCCGCGGCTCCGGCCGCCGCCTTTATTCTTCCTAGGAAAAAAACCTCTTTACAGATTACAACTTGATAGGTACATAATCTCAGGTATAAAATCTATCATATGAGAATATAGACATGGCACGAAAGACGGCAGGATCGACGCGGGCGGACACGCCGGGCCCGGTTATCGATGCTTATCGAGGGCGCCATCTGGCGCTGGCATCCCAGCAGGTACAGACCGAGTTCGGCGCCGCTTCCGTGACGATTGACGAGTCGGAGAGCCCGCTGGCCTGGTTGGCGCGCCGGCGCGGCCGCGATGGACGCGCTCTGATCGCGCCGCACCAATTCCAAGCCGGCGAGCGGCTGCGTGCCGACTTCACCCTTGCCCATCTGATGCCGCGCACCACCGCCAACTGGTCGAATCCTATTGCCGCGAGAGGCCGCCGCAGCGGCGGCGAGCGCGCCGGCACGTTCACCGAAACGATGATCACCGCGCGCCGGCGGGTGCAGGCTGCGCTCGACGCGGTCGGGCCGGAAGTCGCCGGTTTGTTGCTCGATGTTTGCTGTTTTCTCAAGCGCCTGGACGATGTCGAACGCGAGCGCGCATGGCCCGCGCGCTCCGCCAAGGTGGCGTTGCAGCTCGCGCTCGACCAGCTTGCCCGCCATTATGGCTACGCCGAAGAGGCGCATGGGCGAAAACGCGCGCCGATCCGCACATGGCTCGCGGACGATGCGTCGTTCAGTGTGGGGGATACCGCGGACGGCGGGTAACGGTCATTCCGGGGCGCGAGCGAAGCTCGCGAGCCGATTTAGCGCATGGTTCTGGATTCCGGATCGCCGCGGAGCCTGTCATCGGGCCGCGCTTCGCGCGGACCCGTTGACGGCGTCCGGAATGACGTGGGTTCAGCAGCGTTCTGAGCGGTCACGCCGCCGTCGCGAGCGCTGCCTTGGCCTCGGCCTGGATGCGATCGACCATGGCGCGCAGGCCGTTGGAGCGCTGCGGCGTGAGATTCTCGCGCAGGCCGATGCGGTCGAAAACCTTGAGAGCGTCCGTCTTGAGAATGTCGTTCGCAGGCTTGCCGGAATAGAGCGCCAGCAGGATGGCGATGAGGCCGCGGACGATATGAGCGTCGCTGTCGCCGTCGAAGCGCAGAAGCGGTCCGCCGGCGCCGTCCGCATCGATATGCGTCAGCAGCCAGACTTGGCTCGCACAGCCGCGGACCTTGTTGGCCTCGATGTGCGCCTCCTCGGCTAGCGGCGGCAGCGTGCGGCCGAGCTCGATGACGTAGCGATAGCGGTCGTCCCACTCGTCGAGGAGCTCGAAATTCTCAATGATCTCGTCGATATCGGCCATGATTCGAGGACGCGAAATCCCGGGTGTATTGTACCTAGTGCCGCCGATTTGAAGTTCCTGAAGCAGTCGCAGCAAGCCCGTTCAGGAACTTCAAATCGAAAGCGGCACTAAGAATCATTAACTTTGCTAGTGCCCCTTTGCTTCCGAAGTTCGTGTCAGAGGTTGCTGCCACGTATCACGAACTTCGGAAGCGGGGCACTAGTATATAGGTGTTTCGCGTCTATTGGCCAAACGGGATCAGGCCGCCGGGCGGCCGGTGCGGGCTTCCCGGCGCGGCGGCAGCGGAACCGGCGCGTGCCAAGGTGCGTGCAGATCGGCCGCCGTCAACGTGCCGTTCTCTTGCAAAGACACCGGCATTGCTTGTGCAATCGAATCTTTGGCCGGTGCCGGCTGGCCGCTCAACTTGGCGGCGATGAACTGATAGAGCGTGCGCGCGCCCGCTTCAGCTCGATGGCCGAGCGCGACAGCGACCTTACCGCCGATCTGGCAGGCGGCGGGCTGCCGATCGCAGAACCCGCGCGCGTCCGACACGGCAGCGCCCGCCAAGGTGACGGCTTCGGCGGCGTCGATTTGTGCCGTCGGCGTTTTGGATTGCGAGCCGCTGCCCGGCAGCAGCAGGCAGACGACGCCGAGCCAAAAGGCCATTCGCAACAGAAACAGCATGACCCCACCTGTTCGCATCCCCGCGGCTTTTTCGCCGCCTTTGAAGCAAACCGTAGCAGAAACGCCTGAAATTCTCATTGACGATGTCATGAATATTTTGAACAGACTCGATGCAAATGCACGGCTCATTTTCGTCAAATTTGAACAAGCATTGTTTGACTAAAATTTTAACGGCTGCCGGGAGCCGATCGAATCGCTTTGATGCGTCGCTCGATGGTTACCGCCGCGGTAACGCCGTTGCTCGAATTGAAAACCTAATTTTCACCATGCGCGACGAATGCGCGGCAATGTGTGCTTTGCGTCCGCTTTCGGCGGCTCCTTAGCGTTCGCTTAAGCCGCTCCGGGCTAGTACTGCACGCATAGAAGAGTGTCACGGATACCGCAGTGATCTCGGCGCGATTTCTCTCCCCATTGGGGAGAGGTGAAGCGAGTACGCTTCGCTGTCCGTATTGCGCTTCAAGGAGTGCCCGTAGGGTCTTTGAACGACAACAGGGACGCGTCGGTCGCGTTACGACGTGGAACAGGGAAGGTGAGTATCCTCACGCCGGTGTGGAGTTACGTCGATGCGCTGGTGCACCCCGCCGCGCGTCAGGATGCGTTGACCGCCGCGCGTCACCGCGCCTTCATCGCTTCGCGCCTGCTCGGCAGCCTCCTCGCATTGGCGAGTTTCCCGATCTATCTCGCGTTTCGCGGCGTGCCGAGCGCGCTTGAAATCGGCGTGTTCGGCTGGCTGGCGGCGCCGATCTTGATCGCCTACTTCCTCAGCCGCACCGCGCGATACGAGAGTGCTCAGGTCCTGTCATCATTGTCGCTGACGGGTTTGGTCGGAGTGGTGGCTTGGTGCACTGGCGGCATCGCCTCCTTTGCGGCCATTTGGCTCATCGTAGTGCCGCTCGAGGCCGCGCTGTCCGCTTCGCGCCGCGTTGTGGTGCTGGCGTCGGTCCTCGCGCTGGCTGCGGGCGGGTTCTTGGCGATCGGCGGCGCTTTTGACCTGTTGCCGCTGCCGGGCCCGGGCTCCGCCGTGCACGGTACGCTGGCCGCGTTCGCCATCATTTCGGCCTCGCTTTACGCAGGGTTGGCCCTCGGCGCCAATGAGGTGGCCCGCACGGGTTCGTGGCTCCTCTCTGCCGAAGAAGAGCGTTACCGTTTGCTTGCCCGCAACATGACCGACGTGATCACCCGTCATGGCCCCAATGCCGCCGTCACTTTCGCATCGCCGGCGGCGGAGCCGTTGTTCGGCGTTCGCGCGGCCGATCTCATGGGACATGGCCTTTTCGACCGGGTGCACGTGAGCGACAGGCCGGCTTACCTGACCGCGCTCGCCGACGCGGCGAGCGGGGAGGACCGCTCCGTCGAATTCCGCATCCGCCGCGACAGTCAGGCCGAGCCGCAGAGCGAATTCGTATGGCTTGAAATGCGGTGCCGCCCGCTTTGCGACGGCTCCGATGCCGTCGCGCCGGGCCAACGCGAGGTCGTCGCCGTGTTGCGCGACGTGAGCGCGCGCAAGGTTCACGAGTACGCCGTCGAGACCGCACGGGCGGAATCGGAGCGTGCCAATGCAGCGAAAAACCGGTTTCTCGCCACGATGAGCCACGAATTGCGCACGCCGCTCAATGCCATCATCGGCTTCTCCGACATGATGACGAACGAGTCGCTGGTGCTCGACGATGCCCGCCGGACCGAATACGCCCGGCTGATCAACGAGTCCGGCCGTCATTTGCTCTCGGTGGTCAACGGCATTCTCGACATGTCGAAAATTGAGACCGATAACTTCCAAATCACGCCGGAGCCGTTCGCGCCGCGGCAGGTCATCGAAGGCTGCTGCGATCTGCTGGCGCTGAAAGTGCGCGATGCCGGCGTGACGCTGCGGACCCGCATCGCCGCCGATCTGCCCGAGGTGATCGCCGATCGGCGCGCGCTCAATCAGATCCTGCTCAACCTAATTTCGAACGCTATCAAGTTCACGCCGCGCGGCGGCCGCATCACCGTATCGGCATTCTGCGACGGCGGCAGGCTGATCCTCACCGTCGAGGACACCGGCGTCGGAATCGGCGCTGAAGATTTGCCGCGGCTCGGCGAGGCCTTCTTTCAGGCGCGCGCGTCCTACGATAGACGTCACGACGGCTCGGGGTTAGGGATTTCCATCGTCAAGGGGCTTGTTCGGCTGCATGGCGGCGACATGGACATCCGCAGCCGGCTGGGTGAGGGAACGCGGGTGACGGTGCGGTTGCCTATCGATTGCGAGGCAAACCGTCCGGCCGATCCGATCAAGCTGGTTGCCCAACGCGCCGGCGAACTCGCCGCGGTGGCTCAGTTGCAGGTGAAGAAAATTGCCTAGACGTCGACAGGAAGAACCGGAGATCGAATCCGACGGCGGCGGCATCGCCGCCGTGATCGCGCGTCATCCGCGTGAGACGGTCGGAATCGTCATGGCGACGGCGGCGACGCTGGCGATCTTCATCAACGCGTTGTTCCTCCAGCGTGGACCGCATCCGGCGCCGATCTTCGCGAGCCGTCCGCTGGTGCATTCGGTGCGCAAGATAGCATTGCCGCCCGCGCGCGTCGCGCCGCCGCCGGCTCGCGTCACGCCGGCTCCGCCGCCGGTCGCCGCCGCGCCGCACGATGATCGAGGACAGCTTGTCGCCGATATCCAGCAGGAGCTTGGCCGGAAAGGATTCTATGACGGCCCGATCGATGGCTTGTGGGGCGCCAAAACGGACGCGGCCGTGCGTGCATTCGAACAAGCGGCGGGAATAAAGCTGGAGACGCAGGCAAGCGATCATCTGCTGCGGACGATCAAGGCCTCGGCGGTGCGAGCCAAGGCAAGCGCCGCTCCGACGCGGCCGCACGATCCGATTGCAAAGCTGCTGGCGCCGTCGGCCGGCGCGCAGGCGAGCGGTTCCGCGGCGCCTTCCGCGCGCGTGCTCGCCGTGCAACGCACGCTCGCCGAATTCGGCTACGGCCAAATCAGGCCGACCGGTGTCGTCGATGCCGACACGCGGGCGGCGATCGAGAAATTCGAACGTCAACGCGGACTGCCGGTTACCGGCCGGTACTCCGAACGGCTTGTGCAGGCGCTGTCGGCGATGAGCGGGCATTCGCTGGAATGA
>DASTWX010000228.1:0-18502 GCA_035765795.1 Pseudolabrys sp.
GCGCGCGCCTGCATCCGCGCCGGGATTTCTTCGGAGAAAAGTTCGAGCAGAAGGTCGGGCATATTGGATATTGCAGGCGCAAGGTGTGAAACCGCGTCTGCCTAGCAAGGCGGCCGCCGGATGTCACCAACCGCCTCCGCCGCCGCCTCCGCCGCCCCCGCCCGAACCGCCGCCGCCTCCGGACGAGAATCCGGACGAACCCGACGATGCGGGCACCGCGCTTGCCAGCGCCGCGCTGGCGGCGCTCACGCTGCCGCTGACCGCGCTGCCGAAATCGCGAGCCGACCAGTTCGTCCCAGCCGCGGTCCAGGTCGGCTGGTAGTGCCGCATCGGTTCGCTCTCCTCCGGGTGCGCCCGGCGCAGCGCAGCGGAAAAGGCCGCCGACCACGGTTTTTCCACGTCGAGCGCGACCGCGTAAGGCAACAGCGCCTCGAAGCGCTCGGCGGTAATCTCCGGCGCTTGCAGATTGAGGCGATCCGATTCCGCGGTCTCCAGGTACAGCCGGAAGCCGGCGAGTTGGTCCATGATCGGCCGCCCGAGCGCCGTGGGCGCCCGCATGAGATAAATGAACAGGCCGTTGAGCGCCGCAAACGCCGTCACCAGCACGATGGGGAAAGGATAGCCCTCGATGAACGACCTCAACAGCGGGAGTGCATCGCCGAGGCCGGTCGGAAAAAGGGCGTGCAGGATATTCGCGCCAAAGGAAACCAAGATGCTGAGGACGAAGAGCGTTATGGCTAGGCGAACGAGCCAGGCAAAGTTCTTTGGGCCGCAAAGCGCGAGCAACAGCGGCATCAACAAGACGCCGAGCCAAAGGCCGCCGAAGCCGGCGGCGAAAATAATGGCGATGTCTTCGTCGCGGAGGCCGCCGAAGATGACGATGAACGCGACGGCGCCGATGGTCATCGCAATACCGGCAATGACGTAACCGAAATTGCGCCGAAAAAAGCGGCCGCGGTTCTCGCGCTCAATGCTGCTGGTGAACGCATCGCCGACCTCGGCGACCTCCGTCCCATGTGCGCGATCGACCTCGGCGGTACCGCCCTGCCGGTCGATCCAAGACAGGATCACGCCTTCGCCCGGCGGCAAGCTGGTGAAAGCATCTTTGGTCGCGCGGCCGGTTGATTTCAGCGTCAGCGTCTTGTCGCCTTGTTCGAAGCGCACCAGCCCACGCACGGCGAGCGACAAGGCGGCCGCGGTGAAGGCGCGCCACTTCTCGCGCGAGAGGCCCCAATTGTGGACGTAATTGGCGAGCCCGGGCGAAATGCCTTTCGGCGGATGAAACAGCGGAATGATCGTACCAGCACGCGGGTCGCGTCCCGCCGCGTTCCAAGCCGCGAGATAATAGACCAACACAAGCGCGAAGCCGATGCCGCCGAAAATCCAGCGGCGGTTGTCGCGGATCGACCACCAAAATCTCGTCGCTGCGCTCGGCGGCTCGACGGCGCCGGCCGGCAGTGCGGCGACGACGGTGAAGCCTTCACGCGGCGCCAGGGCGTACGTGGTCGCGACCGTCAGCACGCCCGTGTCATCGATCGCGCCGCGCCAATCGGTGCCACGCGCGCCCACCCGGCCCGTGAAAGCTGTCCATCGCAACGGGCGCGCGCCATCGACGAGATGCAACCGATAACGCGCGGCGAAAATCGGGAAATTCCAGAAATTGCCGGTGACGTTCCAGTTCAGTTCGGGTTTGCCGTCGAACCAGCGGATTTGCCGGCCGGTGCGATAACGCAACATGTAGGTGTGCTCGCCGCGCGGGACCAACGTGTCTTTGTCGCCGGCATAGATGCGCAGGATGTTGTCCATGCGCTGGGTGAAATACGGCTCCGGCTTTCCGTCACGGGTGACGCCGAGCAGGTCGAAACTGACCTCGTGCAGCCCACCGGCGCCATCGCGGAACGTGAGCGGGAAGTCGCGAAAGATACCGTGGTTGATCGCGCGGCCTTCCGCGCGGACACGGATGGTCTCGACGACCGTGAGCGTCCCGTCCTTGGCTACGCGAACATCGGAATCGAAGAAATGGACGACTTCGGCTGCGAACGCCGTCGCGACGCCCAGCCAACAGATGAGCAGCAGCGCCGCCACACCATGCAGCGCTTTGAAAAGGTTGCGCCTCATGGCGAAGCCAGTGCCACCTGCGGCAGCGCGCGTTCGGCCTCGTCTGAAATCTGGAAATAGAGACGCTCGGCAAAGCCGAAAGCATGAGCCACGAGGTTGCTGGGGAAGGACTGGACCAGCGTATTCATATTGCGCACCGTGCCATTGTAATAGCGACGCGCCATCTGCAAGTCGTTTTCGAGCGCGCTCAACTCCTGCTGCAACGCGAGAAAATTGCCGTTGGCCTTGAGATCGGGATAGTTCTCGGCCACGGCGAAGAGCCGGCCGAGCCCGACGGATAAGGCGCCTTCCGCTTGCGCGCGTGCGGTTACATCCGCGGCCGGCACCTCGCGTGCGGCCGCACGCAGCTCCGTCACCTCCTGCAGCACGCCGCGCCCATGAGCGGCGTAGCCTTTGACGGTATCGACCAGATTGGGCACCAAGTCGGAGCGGCGCTTGAGCTGCACGTCGATGCCGCTCCACGCCTCGTTCGCCAATTGGCGCGTGCGCACCAGATTGTTGAAAATGAAGGCGGTATAAGCCGCGACGGCCGCAACGATGACAAGAACGATCCAAGTCAGCATATTTCCGTCGCCCCCGCGCCGACTCGCCTTGTGCAAATATACGCTATTTTGAGCGACATCGTCGCGGTCCGTGGGCCATCCGCCGACAAGCATTGACCCACGCCCGTCATCCTGAGGTGTGAGCGAGCGCAGCGAGCGAGCCTCCTCCGTCACCCTGAGGCGCTCGGCCGAAGGCCGAGCCTCGAAGGGCGACGGCCCGGGCCTGTCATCCTTCGAGGCTCGCGCGCGAAGAAGCGCGCTCGCGCCTCAGGACGACGGAGAAAAGCTTTGATCCGCAGCGGGTCTGCTACGACGGTGGCCACTCCGAATGACGGTCCAGGTTTCCGCAGCTGCTACAGATCGCTACGTTTGCCCGCGCCGCCGCCTTCGGTCGCCAGCCACGCCTCGCCGCAAGCCTTCGCCAGTTCGCGCACACGCAGGATGTAGCTCTGCCGCTCGGTAACCGAGATCACCCCGCGGGCGTCGAGCAGGTTGAAGACGTGGCTCGCCTTGATGCATTGATCATAAGCCGGCAGCGCCATCCGGTGATGCTTGTGCTCCGCATCGGCCCAGCCTTCGTCGAGATATTTCCGGCAGGCCGCTTCCGCCATCTTGAATTGCTCGAACAGCATCGCGGTATCGGCAAATTGGAAATTGTGCCGGGAATACTCCTGCTCGGCTTGCAGGAAAACGTCGCCGTAGGCCACCTTCTTCTCGTCGTCGCGGCCGTTGAAGTTCAGGTCGTAAACACGATCCACGCCCTGCACGTACATCGCCAGCCGCTCCAGCCCGTAGGTGATCTCGCCCGAAACGGGCCAGCATTCGACACCGGCGACCTGCTGAAAATAGGTGAATTGCGACACCTCCATGCCGTCGCACCAACACTCCCAGCCGAGGCCCCACGCGCCCAAAGTCGGGCTTTCCCAATCGTCTTCGACGAAGCGGATGTCGTGGATGCGTGCGTCGATGCCGATGGCCTTCAGCGAATTCAGATAAAGGTCCTGAATGTCCGGCGGGGACGGCTTCAGGATGACCTGGAATTGGTAATAGTGTTGCAGCCGGTTGGGATTTTCCCCGTAACGACCGTCCTTCGGACGGCGGGACGGCTGCACGTAAGCCGCGTTCCAGGGCTTCGGCCCGAGGGCGCGCAACGTGGTGGCCGGATGGAAGGTGCCGGCTCCAACTTCCATGTCGTAGGGCTGCAAGATGACACAACCCCAATCAGCCCAATATTGCTGGAGCGCCAGGATAAGCCCCTGAAACGACCGCCTGGGGTCAAGGTTGACCTCACGCGACCGGCTCGGAGCGAGGAGGTTCGCGTCGGCCATCGTGCAATTTTAATTTTTCGAAAGCGAAACGGTCAGAGCCGGTATTCGCCCGTGGCCGGATCGCGACGCAATGTCGGCCGCCGCTCATAATCGCGGATACGGACGCGCGAGCGTAGCGCGTCCAGCTCTTCGTTAACTCGGCGCACTTCCCTCACCACCCAATGTACCACCATCGCGCCACCGGCGGCGGCGAGCGTCCATTTCAATAGTGGCGAAATCAAAATCGGCGACATGACGGCTCCTGAACCCTCGCAATACCATCCGATCACGGCAGCTTCGCGGCTCCGGGTCGCAACCCTATCACAAGCCGTAACGCGACCACAACGCGCGCGTTTCAAGCGCCGAAATGAGATCGTCGGCAAAAGTCCTCGACTCGTTCAGCGCATCCGCGAGGCCGATCCCGGGCAGCCGGCGCCCAAAGAAGCTGCGCTGGGCCGAGATCAGCGGCATACGCACTTTCTCGCCGTAACGCTCACGCAGGGTCGAGCGAAGATCACCAACGCTGTCGGCAAGACCCAGGTCCACGGCGCGATCGGCCGTCCAGAACTCGCCCGAAAATAATGTCTCTTCCTCACCGTCGAGGCGGGCGCCGCGCCGATCCTTTACCAGCGCGATGAAATGAGCATGGATGTCCTTTTGCAGCGCCTTTATGCGGGCGACGTCCTCCGGTTTCTCCGGCTCGAAGGGATCGAGCATCACCTTGCGCTCGCCCGAGGTGTAGAGCCGGCGCTCGATACCAAGCTTCTCCATCGCCTTGACGAAGCCGAACGAGCCGCCGACCACGCCGATGGAGCCCACGATCGAGAACTGGTCGCAAACGATCTCGTCAGCGGCGCAGGCCAGCATGTAGCCGCCGGAAGCCCCGACATCCTCGATAAAGGCCAGCACTGGTATTCTCTTTTCCTCGGCCAGCTGGCGAATGCGGCGGAAGATCAGATGCGATTGCGACGGAGAGCCGCCCGGCGAATTGATAATCAAGGCTACCGCGCGCGCATTGCGCACCGAAAAAGCCCGCTCCAACTGGCGGGCCACGGTGGAAATCATCAACCCCGGCCGTAGCGGCGTCGTCACCCCGATAACGCCGGACAGTCGGACTACCGGCACCACCGGGATGTCGCTGCGAAAGCGCGCAGGAATGATCGGCCGCATGGCATTAACGATCGTTTCAACAATATCGGGCATCGGTCCGGCTGCGGCGGTGGGCATGAGAACAATTAGTCAGCGATCGCAACTTGAGTCAAAGCGGTAAAGTTCCGATTCCGCCGCACGCCCTCCCTCTATTTGCCCATTTTACAGGACAGAGTCTCCTCCACGTAAGCGGGCGCGCCGGGGCTACTCTCGAGCGGACCATGGATTCCAAGATCGCCATTTTCTTTGTACTGATCGGCACGACCATCATTCTTTCGCATATCGGCGAAGGGGAAGTCCTGCGCCGCCTCCGGCGGCAGGTCATGCAGGGACCTGCGCGCTGGCTCAGCCGCCGCCGCGCCTGAGCATCGAGGTCACTCAAACCTGCCCTAGTGGAGCGGATTTGAGATTCGCTACCCACTCGGCCGTTAGCTCGTGAAGCGAATGTCAAATCCAAAGCTCCACTAGAAACTTACACTTGCTAGTGGTCCTTTGATTCTAACATTCGCATGAGAGCGTGCGGAAAACGGGATGCGAATGTTAGAATCAAAGGACCACTAGCGGCAAAGGCTCGCCGCCGCGCAAGACGGCTTCCGCAGCGGCGGTCGGCCGCCCGTCGTCATCGTTCAGCAGCAATCCGGGAAGATGAAGGGGACGGCCGGAGGAGCCCCCTTTCACGGCCCGCACCAGAATACGGATCGCAGGGCGGCCCGGCCGCGGCAGGATCGGCAGCACAATCGCACTTCCGAAACCGCGGCAGAGCCCCGCCAACACTTCGTCCAAGCCGTCGGCACGCCAGATCATGGTAAGCACACCTTGTGGCGCCAGCAGCCAGTCGGCGCTGGCGATCCAGCGGGCGAGCAAGCCAAGCGTCCCCATATGCGCCAGCCGCCGCCGCGGATCTGGCGAAACTTTCTGCCGGCGCGCATCATGGAAGGGCGGGTTCATCAGCACGCGGTGGATGCTGCCGGCGCTCAGCCCTGCCGCCGCCAGCGCCTCCGCGTCCTCGGCATCGCAAGCCGCCGCCACGACCCGCCCACTCATCCCATTGCGCGCGGCATTCCCGGCTGCGAGCTCGGCCAACGCTCTGTCGATCTCGATCAAGGTGACCTGCAAGCCTGCAATGCGCGCAGCCAGCGCCAGCCCCGCGCCGCCGACGCCGGCGCCAAGATCGACCGCATGCTCCCCGCCCACGGCATCCGTCGCCGCGGCCAACAGGATCGCGTCATGGCCGACCCGATGTCCGCGCAGCGGCTGGCGCAAACGCAACCGGCCCCCGAGGACTGCGTCCTCGCTCGTCTCCAACGCTTCGCGCTCAACGATCATCAGGCCGCAGTTCATGAGCGAGCCCGGCATCGGTGAGCAGCCGGCGGGCGGCCTGTAAATCCTCTTCCGCGACGAGCACCCGCCGCGGCAGGATGCCGAGCGAGCCTTCGAGCACACTCATGTTCTGATCGAATATGTGGTGCGGGATTGCGGCGCCCTTGAGCAGCGCCTCGATCGCGGAGACCAGAACGATGTTATTGGTGCGCACAAGTTCGCGCATCGGCCTCATCCTTGCGACGCTCTTCAGCCGCGTTTGCGACTGGGGGGTCACCGGAAGCCCCCTTGCCCACGTGGCATACCGGGCTAATGTGAGGCCACGCTGGTGTTCCGAATTCGAAAGGACACTAGCAAGTATTGATTCCAGTGTCGCTTTGATTCGGAAGCTCGCTGCGGAGGCTGCTGAACATTCGAGCGAATTTTCCAATCGCGATACTGGCGGACTTGCCGCGCTAGGATAAGGTTCTATTGTCGCCTGTTTTTTGCCGGAGAAAGAGATTGGCCGTCGTTGTTCCTTTTGAAAGCCGGGATGCCGGATCGCTCGACCGGCTCAACGATATCGTCGCCGCCGATATGGATCGGGTCAACGCCACCATTCTGGCGCGCACCGGCTCCGACGTTGCGATGATTCCGGATGTCGCCAATCACCTGATTTCGTCAGGGGGCAAGCGCCTGCGCCCGATGCTGACACTGGCCATGGCCAAGCTCGCCGGTTATTCTGGCGACGGCCATATCAAGCTCGCCGCGTCGGTCGAATTCATGCACACCGCGACGCTGCTGCACGACGACGTGGTCGACGAAAGCGACATGCGGCGGGGTAGGCTCGCCGCCCGCATGTTATGGGGCAATGAGGCCAGCGTGCTGGTCGGCGATTTCCTGCTCGGCCAAGCCTTCAAAATGATGGTTGAGGTCGGCAATTTGCACGCGCTCGACATCCTATCCGCGGCCGCCACGGTAATCGCCGAGGGTGAGGTGATGCAGCTCGGTGCGGCAAAGAATACCGCCACCAATGAGGACGAATACATGGCGGTGATCCGCGCCAAAACGGCCGAGCTGTTTGCGGCCGCTTGCGAGGTGGGCCCCGCGCTCGCAGCGAAGGAGAAAGCCGAGCAGGCCGCCTGCCGGTCATTCGGGCTGAATCTCGGCATCGCCTTTCAACTCATCGACGATGCGCTCGACTACGGCGGCAAGTCGGCCAAGCTCGGCAAGAACATCGGCGACGACTTCCGCGAGGGCAAAATCACGCTGCCGGTTGTGCTCTCATTCCGCCGCGGAAGCGAGGGTGAGCGGGCTTTCTGGAATCGCACGGTGTCAAAAGGCGACGTACAGGACGGGGACCTCGATACCGCCATCTCGCTTATCGCCAAGCATCACGCTATCGAAGACACCGTCGGCCGGGCGCGGCATTACGGCGCCATCGCCACCGACGCGCTCGCCCTGGTGCCGCCGTCGGAGATCAAGACAGCGCTGGAAGAGACGGTCGATTTCTGCATCGCGCGGGCGTACTGACCGTCTGGCGTCAATGCATGTCGCTGTTGGCGTGGCCGGAATCCGGATCACGTCGCAACTGCAATCGGATGTTCGGATCGGGATCCTGACCGACAAATGCGCCGTCGAAATAGACCGGCGGCGCGCAACCGTTCGGCTGCGGCGGCGGCGCGAAGAGGATGTGTCCCAAGGACAAATCGACGGGCCGGTCCACGCACTGCGGCGGCGCTCGGTAGATGCTGTGCGCCGGGGTTGGCCCACCATGCCGGACCAAATAGGGGCGAGCCTCGTGCCTGCCCTGGGCGACCACAAGGGTCGCCCCTACACCGGTGTTGAAGACGGCTGCCGCGAGCACAATGGCGATGCGCTTAATCATCATGGCCTTCTCCGCTCGGATGCGGCGCAAATTACCGGCGTGTCGAAAGTCGCCCACAAAGCCGGCAAATTCAAGAGCGCCTGCGCTCAGCCGATGACGGTCGCCTCCACCCACCAGGCCGGCCGAGCGGCCGAGAGCTGCCGGGCGGCGGCCTTCGCGTGATCGGCGGAAGCGAACAGCGCGAAGCAGGTCGATCCCGAACCCGACATGCGCGTGAGCTTCACCTCCGGCAAAGCCTCAAGCGCACGCAGCACCTCCCCGACAACGGGCGCGCATCGAACGGCAGCCGGCTCGAGGTCGTTGCCATGCGCAGCAAGTAAAGCGAGCAACGATTTGGCGTCGCGCGGGATTTCCGGCAGGGGCTTATCGCTGCTCTTCATCCCGGCAAAGGCGGTGAAGACGTCGCGTGTCGATAACGCCACTCGCGGATTGACCAGGATCGCCGGCAGACGGGGCAACGAGACCGGGCTCGAGAGCACCTCCCCGACGCCGCGCATCACGCGTGGGCGCGGCTCGACGCATACCGGCACGTCCGCGCCCGTCGCCTTCGCGGCATCCAGAAGGCGGGGATCATGCGGCGCGACTCCGTTGGTGCGTGCAAGCAGCCGCAACGCCGCGGCAGCATCGGCGGAGCCACCGCCGATGCCGGCGGCAACAGGGAGCGACTTTTCGAGCTTGAATCGACCGCCAGTCAGTTCGGGAATACGCGCGTGTAAGGCGTCCACCGCTTTCAGCACCAGGTTGTCGGCGCCGGGTCCGCAGACCGCGGCGTAAGGTCCGCCGATGTCGAGCGTCGTTTCGGTGTCCGGCACGAGCGAAAGCGTATCCGCGATGCCAGCGAACCCGACCAAGCTTTCGAGCTCGTGGTAGCCATCGGCGCGGCGACCGACAATGCGTAAGGTCAGGTTGATTTTGGCGGGGGCGTGTTCGGTTAAAGATGCTGTCACATGAAACCCAAGCGCAGTCATTCCGGGGCGCGGCGCAAGCTCGCGAGCCCGGAATCCAGAAAATAGACTCGGTCTGTGTATCTGGATTCCGGGCTCGGCGCTAACGCGCCGTCCCGGAATGACAATGACATTGAACGGTTCAGCCGCCGTCGCCGGTCTTTTTGTCCGCCTTGGCCTGCGAGGAATGCTCGTCGGAGAGGCCGTTCTTCAACTTGGCCTCGATCTTCGGCAATTCATCGGCGTCGGGCTTCATGTCCCGCGCATGCGCCCATTGGAAATGGGCCTCGAGCTTACGGCCTACCCGCCAATAGGCGTCGCCGAGATGGTCGTTGATCGTGGGATCTTCCGGCTTCAGCTCGATCGCGTGCTGGAGCTGTTTGACGGCTTCCTCGTAATTCCCAAGCTTGTAATAGGCCCACCCGAGCGAGTCGACGATGTAGCCGTCATCCGGCCGCTGCTGCACGGCCTTCTTGATCATCGCCATGCCTTCAGCGAGATGCTTGCCCTGGTCGATCCAGGAGTATCCGAGATAGTTCAGCACGTGCGGCTGATCGGGATTGAGCTTGAGCGCCTCTTCGAGATCCGCTTCGGCTTTCGGCCATTGATGCGAGCGCTCGTAACAGATGCCGCGGAAATAGAACATTGCCCAATCGTCTTTCTGGGGCTCCTTGACCGTGGCAATCGCGCGCGAATAGGCGTCCGCGCATTCGGCGAACTTCTTGCCACCGCGCAGCACATTGCCGAGCGCCATCAGCGCTTCGCGATCCTTCGGGTGCTGCGCGATGACCCTTTCGAGCTGCTTACGCGCCTCGTCCGGCCGATGCAGGGCATCGAGATCGACCGCCATCTGGATGGCCGCATTGCGGTGCAGCGCCGAGCTCTCCGGCACGCGCTCGTAAACTTTGAGCGCCAATGCGGGCTTTTTGATCGCCTCGTAGAGGTCGGCGAGCGAGAGTAGCGCCAAGGGATGGTGTGGCTCGATATAGAGGGCGAGTTGAAGATAAACGAGGCCGAGGTCTTCACCCCCACGACGGCCGAGCGAAGCGCCCAGGCCGTAGAGCGCTTCGGCAGCGCCGGCTTGCGCTGACCCCACCAAAGGCGGCAGCCTCTTGCCCGCCTTCAGCTTGTTCATGGCTTCGCGCGTCAGCGGATGATCGGCCAATGACTTGTCGAACGCCTCGAATACCTTGAGAGCATCCTCGGGCGACTTGTTACGGGACAACCAGCTTCCGTAGGCCTCGACCACGCGCAAGGCGGAGGGATCGCGCTTATAGGCTTCCTCGAACCGCTTGCCGGCATCCTTCTTGTGACCGGCGAGGTCAAGAATCATGCCGGCGTGCAAATCCTTGAAAATCGTGTACCAGTCGGGTCCGGTGAGATGGTCAATGGCTGTGATCGCGGCGCGGGTCTGGCCCGAGCCCTGCAGGCTCCAGGCGGTGAGCAGCGTGGCGGTCAGATCGGTAATCGGGCCGCGAACCGACTGCTTGATTTCGCGGCGCGCGGAACCGTAGTGCTTTTCCTTGATCGCGTGGATGCCCAACACCAGACGTCCGACCCGGTCCGCCTTGTCCTCATGCACGACCCGCTTTGCAAACTTCACCGATTCCTTGACCTCGCCGCCGATTATCAACGACAGGAACGTGCGGTTGAGCAACTCGGGATTTTTCGGATCGCGCGCGAGTGCATCGCGATAATATTCCGCGGCGGCCTTGGCATCGCGCATCTGGCTGGCGTGACGGGCGGCGAGATAGCTCCCCGCCGCTGTCCAGCCGGGCATGTCGTTCGAAGCATGCGGCTGAGCAGAAAGCTCGATCGGCGCCGCCATGAGGACGGCGGCGAGCGCGGTGCCGGCGATGCACCGGACAAGGCTCGGAGAGGTCACGGGCGATGCTCCAATAAAGCGGCTGGCTGGGATTCGCGCTCGACCGCCAATGTTGCGCCGAGAATGGCTTTTTTGCGCCGCTCCCGCAAGAACGGCGCTTCTGCAGGGTCACTTTGCTTGAAAACCTCGATATGGGCAGCATCGTGGCCGGTGAGATCGCTTGTCATTCCGGGGCGCTCGCAACGCGAGCGAACCCGGAATCCAGGTCGGCCCAGCTTCGCCGCTGGATTCCGGGCCCGCGCCGAAGCCTGTCATCGGGCCGCGCTTTGCGCGAACCCGTTGGGCGCGTCCCGGAATGACAGGAGCTCACATATTCGGGTAATTCGGTCCGCCGCCGCCTTCCGGCGGAACCCAGGTGATGTTCCGGTTGGGGTCCTTGATGTCGCAGGTTTTACAGTGGACGCAATTCTGCGCGTTGATGACGAAGACCGGTCCGCCCTGCTCCACCCATTCGTAAACGGCGGCGGGGCAGTAGCGCGCCGACGGACCGGCATAGATGTCGTGCTCCGAGCGCTTCTGTAACTCCATGTCTTTCACCTTCAGGTGGACCGGCTGGTCCTCCTCGTGATTCGTGTTGGATAGGAACACGGAGGAGAGCCGGTCGAAGGTGAGCTTGCCGTCCGGTTTCGGATAATCGATCGGGGGGCACTCGGCCGCCGGCTTGAGCGTGGCGTAATCGGGTTTGCCGTGGCCGAGTGTGCCCAACAGCGAAAAGCCGAGCGTATTGGTCCACATGTCGAGCCCGCCGAGCGCGATACCGCCCATGGTGCCGAACTTCGACCAGAGGGGCTTGGCATTCCGTACGCGCCAGAGATCCCTGCCGATGGCCGAGCCGCGCCAGGCGGCGTCGTAATCGGCAAGCTCGTCCTGCGCGCGCCCGGCGGAAAGCGCGGCGGCAACCGCTTCGGCGGCCAGCATCCCGGACAACATGGCGTTGTGGCTGCCTTTGATCCGCGGGACGTTCATGAAGCCTGCGTCGCACCCGATGAGCGCGCCGCCGGGAAAGCTGAGCTTGGGCACCGACTGATAGCCGCCTTCCGTCAGAGCACGCGCGCCATAAGCAAGCCGCTTGCCGCCGTTGAAGGTGCCGCGCACGAGGGGATGCGTTTTGAAGCGTTGGAACTCCTCGAACGGCGAAAGGTAGGGATTCGCATAATTGAGGTGAACGACGAACCCCACCGATACCAGGTTGTCATCGAGGTGATAAAGGAACGAGCCGCCTCCGGTCGAATTGTCGAGCGGCCAACCGAAGGAATGCTGCACCAAGCCTTTGCGATGCCGTTCCGGCGCGACCTGCCAGAGTTCTTTCAGCCCGAGACCGAATTTCTGCGGCTCGCGTCCTTGGCCGAGGCCGAACCTTGCGGTGAGTTGCTTGCCCAAATTGCCGCGCGCACCCTCGGCAAACAACGTATATTTGGCGCGCAATTCCATGCCGCGGGTGAACGAGTCCTTCGGCTCGCCATTTTTCCCAATGCCCATATCGCCAGTGGCGATGCCGATTACTGCGCCGTTGCCGTCGTAGAGCACTTCAGAGGCAGCAAAGCCTGGATAAATTTCGACGCCTAAGGCTTCGGCCTTGTCGGCGAGCCAACGGCAAACATTACCGAGCGAGACGATGAAATTCCCGTGATTGTTCATCAGTGGCGGCATCAAAAAATTAGGCAGCCGCACCGCGCCGTTCGCGCGGAGATAGTAAAAGCGATCGTCCGTGACGGCCGTCTTGATCGGCGTGTCTTCGGCCCGCCATTCCGGTAGCAGCTTATCGAGCGCAATCGGGTCGATGACCGCGCCGGAAAGGATGTGCGCGCCGACTTCCGAGCCCTTCTCCACCACGACGATGTTGATGTCGGCGTTAAGTTGCTTGAGGCGGATAGCCGCGGCGAGACCCGCCGGCCCCGCGCCGACGATCACCACATCGAATTCCATCGCTTCGCGGGCGGGTAGGTCGGCCATGCGTTTCTCCTCGGTTCCGAATCGCACTTTTGCACAAGAGCGGCAACGGCGCAGCCGCCGTGCTAGGCTCGCCGCATGTCCCCTTCAACCGACAAACCCGCCCGTGATCTACTTGAGTTCTATCGAGAAGCCGGCGTCGACGCACCGATCGGCGAGGAACCTGTGGATCGTTTTGCGCCGCCGCCCGCGATAAACGCGCCTACCGACTCCCCGCTGAATATTCGCGAAAAAAGGGTGAAAGCGGAAATATCCCCGCTTGCTCCTCCCCCGTCGCCGAACGAAGCCGCTTTGGCGGCGCGCGAGGCCGCAAAAAACGCGGCAACGCTCGATGAATTGCGGGCCATCCTGAGCGACTTCCAAGGTTGCGGATTGAAGGCGACCGCCACGCAACTTGTGTTCGCTGACGGCAACCCCCGCTCCCGCCTGATGCTCGTCGGCGAAGCCCCCGGCCGCGACGAAGACATCGAGGGCCTCCCCTTCGTCGGCCGCTCCGGCAAGCTGCTCGACCGCATGCTCGCCGCGATCGGCTTGGACCGCAATTCGGTCTACATCGCGAATATCGTGCCCTGGCGTCCGCCGGGCAACCGCGACCCGAGCCCGCACGAGACGGCTATCTGCCTGCCGTTCGTTCGCCGCCAGATCGAACTCGTCGATCCCGACATCCTCGTCTGTCTCGGCAAGCCATCGATGCAAACGCTGCTCAGCACAAATGAGCCAATCTCGAAGGCGCGCGGGCGCTGGTTCAAGTTCGAGACCGGCACGCGCGAGATCCGCGCCATGCCGACGTTTCATCCGGCGTTCTTGCTGCGCAGTCCGCTGCAAAAGCGCTTCGCCTGGCGCGACTTTCTCGCCATCAAAAAGGCGCTGACAGAGGGCGCATAACCAGTACGGCGCAGGAGCGCCGGCCCGGTTACTGCTCGCAACACAAAGACAAGCCCCGGCCCATGGGCCGGGGCTGCGGCAGCTCTACCGCCTCATTCGAACTCGAACATCTCGGAAAGGAACGACTTTCGTTTCCGTTTCCCGTGATAATCGCCACCGTGCCGATAGGACGGGCGGTCGTCGTGGCGGGCGGAGCCGCTCGAAGACGGCGCCGGTGGAGCGCCCGGCATAGACACCGCCGAGCGTTCAATGACCTTGTCGAGTTCGCCACGTTCCAACCACACGCCCCGGCAGGTTGGGCAGTAATCTATCTCGATGCCGGCGCGGTCGGCCATCGACAGCGGAGTCTTGCAGGAAGGACAAAGCATCAGAACTCTCTTCAGATGCGGAGCGCCCGTCGGCGCGATTGCAGGTGAAGAGATCCGACATCACGAGCGGCGACCCGCCCGCCAGAGGGGCCCGGATCCAGACACGAATGAGGTGGGCGCGGCATCCCGCCGTTCAAGAGGGGCAGGACGTTGCGATGTGCCGCACAAGCCGATGAAGCACTTGCCGCGCCCAACGAGCTAGCCGGCTGTTGAAAATTTCCGGCCTCATTCCGGACACCGCCAACGGGTCCGCGCCTTTACGCGCGTGTTCGAAGCGCTATGGCGCGCTGACAGGCTCCGCGGCAATCCGCAACTGAGTAACACGCGCAGAATTGGTGTGTGGATTCCGGGTTCGCGCCTTCGGCGCGCCCCGGAATGAATCGCCGATGGGCCTTTTCAGCCCCTTGCTAGATCAAACAGTCAGGCCCGCGACATCACCCGCTCGGAGCAGGCCCAGCGGGCGACCCGACATCGCGATGGAGCCGACGCAGAGGGCCCTGAAGCGCAGGGCGGCTCCGATCAGAGCTACACTCCTTCCGGCTGCGAGCGGTGTCTCCCTTCACGCAAGTCGTTCAACACCGCCGCGCAAAGGCTTTCGGTATTCTGACCATTCCTGGCCAGCCCGAGGATGGTAAACGCGATGCGCTCGGGCGCAAGAGAGGGCTGCTGTTCGTGTATCTTGTCAAACACGTCGCCCATGACATGCAGCGCCTCAGCGCCAAACGACCGTTCGCGTGGAATGAGATGGAAAACGTCCGGCATAGTACCCTCCCGATGCGATACAGACGGGAATGCAACCTAACAACACCTGCGCTGCGAAATCTTGCCGATAGTCAACATACTCTCTTGGTTCCTGACAGTGTTGTCCACAGCAGATCGCGCATGGGGCAAGTGTTGTCCACGTGAATCACACAGCAATGCCGAAAATTTGATTTTGAATTTAACGCAGCAACTCCGCTGCGCTTTGAAGTCGGACCATCTGGCCAGCCAGAGCCGACTTTCTCCACGACTTGGCGGAGGCGGCTTTGATTGTTACAAAACTTTTATGAACTTCATCCGATGCAGTGCAAGACTCGCGGGCATGGCGGCGTTGGCGCTACTGGGCGCAGCACATACAAGTTTTGCGCAGTCCTCAACGCAAACAGCGCCGAAACTCAACTCCGATGCCTTCAAACTTTCGCCGCATTACGACCTCGGCACCTTCGACGCCAACGAGAGCGCTCGGAAAGACAACACAGGCTTCGCACTGCCGAACAAAATTGATCTTGGGAACTCGGAGCTTCAATTCGATGCCAGCCGCAAGGACAACATCCCGCGTGGCGGGCTGGATAACAGCGACACCTCGCCTTTGAAGGCGGGCATTCCCTCGCGCAACGATTCACAAATTCCGCCCGCCTATTTTGGCTTCACGCTATCCAAGCCGACACGTTGAGGGCTCGACCACCGCGATTTAGTCAGTGCGCATCGGACGATTTCGGCCGCAGCACCGCCCAACCGAGGCGAATCAGCGGCAGGAAGCCTTGTACCGCACGCGTGAAGCTTTGCGGTACTTCGGGCACCAGTTCGGGAAATTGCGCTTTCAATTCGGCCGGCGGCGTGCCGGCGGTATTTTTCGCCGGCCAGACCAGTACGCCGCCGCGTTTGCGAACGTCGTCGGCTGTGGCCCACGGGCTGTACTGCGGCGTCCAGTCGAAATAGACGTGCGGCCGGTGCGGCATGGCGAGTGCGATCAGCGGCGCAATTTGCGGATCGCCCGCCACGTAGGCGACCGGCTGTCCGGTTCGACGCTCGAAAATTCCGGCGAAGAATCGTCCTTCGGCGCCCGCCGGCTGCGACACCTTGGGATCGACAGAGGCAATCCACGGCATCACCGCAATGCCCGCTACCGCCACCAGCGGCGGGGCGATGAGTATCCCGAGCCAGGCGGAGGACACCAGCCGCTCGCGGAACAGCAGCACGCGGTCGCCCGCCAGGGTGACGACAGCAAGCCCGGACAGCACCACGAGCGGTGCCACGCCATCGAGCGGTCCCACTCTGCCGCTCACGGCAGCGATGATGACCGCGGCCACCGCGGGTGCGAGCGCGAATACATAGACGTAAGCGCGGGCAAAACCTTTCGCCGGTGGGCGGTCGATCTCGGGCGCGCGTTCGCCGCGCCGGCGTGGCCAACCGGTAGCGAGCGCGACCAGTGCCACAAGGCCAAGATGGCTGAGCGCCAAGACGGCGCTGAGCCGGCCCCAAGCCGGGAGCCGCCCTACGAGGGCGGCACTGTCCTGCCAGTGAGACAGTACCAGCCGCCCGCTCTCGGCCAACCACAACGCGTGCGGAAAGACGACGATCGCAAAGAGCGGCAGCGCCAGCCAGGGCTCCGGCTTGGCGAGCGCACGGCGCCCGCGTGGTGTTGCGAGTGTGAACAGAACGAGGAGCGCTACTAAGATCAGGCCGACATAACTCGACAGAAGCAACAGGCCGAGGTCGACGGCCAGCAGAAACCAGGCCCCGCGCCGCTCTTCCCCGACTGCGCGCCAATAGTGCAGCAGCCCTAGAGCCCAGAACGGCGCCGCCAGCACGGCTGGGCCAAAATCGGGACTAGGAACCGTAAATGCTGCGATGCCGACCATCAGCAGGACGGCGAGCACGGCGTGGCGGATGCCGACGATCGCACGCCCGAGCATGAACACCGCCCAGTAGGTGAGGACAATGCAGACTTGTGCGAGCACATAAACGCCGGGTGCACCCGCGGCGCGGAACGCGACCTCGCCCAGCCAGAAGGCGAGCGGCGGGCCGCGATAACTGCCGAGCACAAATTCATGACCGATCGCGAGGACGAGCGGCACCTCACCGGGCGGGGTGCTATAGAAGAGCGAAGGGATTGCGATCCACAGCGCCGCTTGCGTCAGCGCCGCGATCCAGAACACGAGCCGCGGACGCCCGCGCAGCGCTTCGACGATGAGGGAGACGTAATGCATTCGGGTAGGCGGAGCGCCCCTTTTATCCCTCCCCGCTTGCGGGGAGGGTCGGCGAGCGAAGCGAGCCGGGGTGGGGGCATTTGCGGACGTCTCCACCCCACCCGGCTCCTCGCTTCGCTCGGAGCCACCCTCCCCTAAAGGGGAGGGATGAAGACGGCGCAATCAGCGTTTCACGCAGAAGGAGGGATAATCAACCCCGCTCAAAGAGGCAACAATTCGGCGATCACTTCATCGGAGGCGCCGTCAAGGCTCGCCAGTTTGGCTGCCACGGGGGCGAAGGATTTGCGGTGATGGATCGTCGGACCCAGCGCCGCCAGCGCCCGGAAATGCTCAGGCACGCTGTAGCCCATGTGACGCTCGAAACCATAACCTGGATGCGCAAGCCCGAGGCGGGTCATCAGACGATCACGGGTGACCTTGGCCACGATGGATGCAGCCGCGATCGATAGTACCAACGCATCGCCGGAAACCACCGCTTCACAGTCGCATCCGCAATCGATTTTCATGTTGCCGTCGACGAAGACGAGTTGCGGCCTGACCGGCAGCGCTTTGACCGCGCGGGCGAGCGCCCAGAGGGAAGCGCGCAAGATATTGTCGCGGTCGATGCGATCGGTCGAACCGAACGCCACCGCCACTTCCGCGGTAGCGCAAATTTTGGCGTAGAGCTTCTCGCGCGTGGCCGCGTCGAGCTTCTTTGAATCATTGAGTCCGCGCGGGACGCGTTTTGGGTCGAGCACCACCGCCGCCGCGACCACAGGGCCGGCGAGCGGTCCCCGACCTGCCTCATCGCAGCCGGCGACCGGCCAAATACCGCTCTTGAGCGCGCGCCGCTCGCGCCGGAAACTCGGGCGCAGCACCGGTTCCGCCAACGGCAGACGTTCGGTGCCCTTCGCTTTCGGCTTGGCGCTTGCGCGTGACATGCCGCGATGATGACCTCGCGGAGAGCACGCTTGTCAACGAGACCAAAAGAACAGCGGTGAAAACCCGGGTGGCATTTCCCGCGAGCCGTGGAAAGGGAACTCAGCGGTCAGGCCAGCGTTGCCGGACGCCGGCGATCCAAGAAGGCCCGGAATGGTGCCACTGTGGCTGCATGTCCTATCAATTGTTGCAATCGCCATCGGCTTTGCGTGCGCATTTGCCGTAGCCATCGACGCCGGTCTCCATCCGCAGCACATGTGGATCATGAATGTCGTGTGGC
>DASTWX010000229.1:0-2450 GCA_035765795.1 Pseudolabrys sp.
TGCTCGGCCGAAGGCCGAGCCTCGAAGGGCTTGGGCTTGTCATCCTTCGAGGCTCGCGCGCAAAAAAGCGCGCTCGCACCTCAGGATGACGGGAGAGAGTTTCATCCGCGGCGGGTCCGCTACGTCGGTGGCCAACTCAGGATGACGGAGATGAGGCGATTCGTTCCGCAGGTTAGTAGGCCCCGGAGGTGATCCGGGGCCTAAACGTGTAATGCAGCAGAATGCGGTACTTGCTTTCCTTTTATTTTTTCACCCGCTCGATCGCCTCGTGGAGCAGGCTCAAGTCGGAATGCGACTTTATGTCGAGGTGCTTCTTCACGAAGCCGAGTTGCTGCACCGTGTCGACGTTATGCTGTAGCGCCGTGAGGTCAGGTACCATATTGGGATCGCGGTAATTGTCCTGCTTGGTGAACAGCCAACCGAAACGGCTCGCCGGCGCCTTGGTCAGCTTGGACGCGATCTCGGCGACCGCCTTGTGGTTCTTCGGGTCGAGATACCAATGCACGACGCGCAGGAGGTCGGTCATGTAGTCGACCATGGCCGCGCGGTGCGCCTTGATGAACGACTCGCGCGCCGTCAGTACGATCATTTGCGTCTTGCCCAGCGCCTGATCTTGCGTGAACAGGACCTTGCCGCCGGATTTCAGCTTGGGATTGAAGGCGAACGGCAACACGATAGGAACGAGATCGGCCTTCTTCTCGAGCAGGACGGCGGGCATGGCCGGCAAGGGGCTTTCGAAGATGGTGTAGTCGCGCTTGGGCTCGAGGCCGTGCTTGTGCAGCATGGCGCGGATGGCGATGTCGACCGCGCTGCCGGCTGCGTTGGTGGCGACTACCTTGCCTTTGAGCTGCTCGACCTTGTCGATGCCGCTGTCCTTGCGGACGTAGTACTGCTCGGTGTAGTAGCCGGGCACGCCGTCTTGGAATTCGCCGGCGATCACGCGGAGATCGTCGAGCCCGGCGTTCTCGATCGCGATGGCGAGCGAAGAATAAGCGAGGCTCGCCACTTCCAATTCGTTGTTGGCGAGCGCCGTCACCATCGGCGGCGTGCCTTTGAAGTGGACCGTCTCGAGCGTGTAGGTCTTGCCGAGATTGTGCATCAAGTCCTTCTTGTAGAGGACGATGGACGCCCAGTTGGCGAGCGGCGCCACCCAGGACATGCGGATCTTCACCGGCTCCGCGTTGGCGGCGGTTCCGGCGGCGACCAGGCCGAGCGCGCACACGCCGGCCAAAACCAGTTTGGTAAAGCGCATTCATTTCCTCCCAGGCTACGGACTTGCTCGCTGATATCGGCAAGCGTCGTTCTCGTGAACAAATGAGATTGTCGGAACTCCAACCGATTTTGGCAAGAGTCGAATATGCCCATCATACGGTACGGCGTCGGTCATTCCGGGCGCGGGCTGGTTTCACTTACGGTGTCATGGCCGGGCTTGTCCCGCCTGCGGGCCGAAGCCTTTGCATAAGGCTCCGCAAGTAAACCCTTCGGCGGACGAAGGCCCGGCCAGCTCGTTTAGGGATGCACAGCGTTGCCGGCCTAAGCGGGATCACCGGGACAGCCCGGTGATGACAACTGAGGGCTTTTATACCGTGCTCGGCTCGTGTGCCTCGGGGTGCCAGATCAGCAGGCGGCGCCGGATCAGGGCCATCGCGCGGACGAGAATATAGCCAACGATGGCGATCTCGACGATGCCGGCGAAGACACCGGCGGAATTGGCGAAGCGGGAGGCGTCCATCATCGCGCCGCCAAGGCCGTAACCGCCCATCAGCATCTCGGTGATGACCACGACGATGAGCGATATCGGCAACGCCACCTGCAAGCCGGTCATGATCTGAGGGAAGGCGGCCGGCAGCACGACCTGGGTCAGCACTTCGCGATTGCTCGCGCCCATGTTGCGCGCCGACCAGATCAACTCGCGCTCGACGCCTTGAATGGCGATCACCGTCGCGGCGATCACCGGGAAAATGGCGTCCACCACGCTCATGGTGATCTTTGACAGGTCGTAGACGCCGAGCCAGAGGATCACCACCGGCACGAATGCGATTTTGGGCATCGGGAAACCGACCGAGACGATCGGATCGAAAAACCATTCGGCGACGCGATTGCGCGACATCGCCATGCCGACGGCGACACCGCCGATGGAGGCTATGCCGAAGGCGGTGAGAGCGCGATAAAGGGTGAGACCGGTATTGATCCATAATTCACCGTCGGCGCCGTCGCTCCAGATGCGTTCGACGACGACGCTGAATGCCGGCAGTTGGAACGGCGTGAAGACGCCGCTGCGGGCGAGCGCTTCCCAGGCGGCCAGCAGCAGCACGATAGAGAACACCCGCGCCGCGCCCGACAGGGCCAGCCGCGCGAGACGCAGCGCCATCGGCTCCGGCGCCTCTTTCGAGCTGACGGTCGTTTCGGTCAGCGTCTCGCTCACGCGCGCCATTGCAGCACCCGGGTGG
>DASTWX010000230.1:0-23749 GCA_035765795.1 Pseudolabrys sp.
GATTCCGCAAAAGCCGTGGCCACCGGACCGCTCAACGACGCCGCGATAATGCACGGCGATATCATCCCAATAGGCAAAAGATTGCCGTATCCGCTCCGCACTCACCGGATCGTTGGCGGCGAGATTGCCCAAGGTCTCGTCGGACAGCACGACGCCCCAACCGAAGGTGTCGTCCGGCCGATTGCGCTCGATAAGGACGACCTCATGCGACGGATCGCGCAGCTTCAGCGAGATCGCGAAATAGAGTCCGCCCGGACCGCCTCCCAAAACTGCCGCGCGCATTACGTCGGCTCCGCCACAATGAGGCTGGTCATTGAAGCATGCCCCAGACCAAAGATGTTACGAACATAAAATGTTTATACTTAAAATACCTCGTACTCTTCGCCGGATCAAGCCGGGATCCCTAGCGTCTACCGTAACCTATTCCAGCAGATGGCCGTGCATGCGAGAACCACCCGCGAGACCGGGCGCTGAATAAACGGCGAGCGAGAAATTCCAAAAACCATGGTCCGTTTCAAGGTCAAAGCCACGCATGTGTTTTCCTAGGCCGGAACCATCCCTTCAGTCCATCGTTTCCCCGGCGGAGGCGACCAACATGCTGAAATGGGCTCTCGTATTTCTCATCATCGCGATCATCGCGGCGATCTTCGGCTTCGGCGGAATCGCCGGAGCGGCGGCAACGATCGCTGAAATATTGTTCTTCATCTTCATCGCGATTTTCGTCATTTTCCTGGTCCTCGGGCTCCTGGCCGGTAAAGCGATCTTTTGACCCAAGGCGGAATGGCTGGTTTTCAAGGCTTGCCATAGACCGGCCATTCTTGTCGCGAAACTCGCAGGCCAATGGAACTTCTGCGAAACCGGTGAACCGCCGGAAGCGGAGCATAGGACTCGACAATCGCGATGGACCGCCGTCAATTTCTCGCCCATGCTGCGGGTGCCGGTGTCGTATTGGGCGGGGCCGGCCGGGCCTGGGCCAATCCCCCGCCCGAAGGCCTCAATTTCGGCCTGCCGACACCTTTTGACTTCAACCGCTTGCGAGCGCGCGCGAAAGCTTTGGCCGCAGCGCCATACCGTCCTGCCTCCTTCCCCGCGCAGGCGCTCGTCCACTCGATTGATTTCGATCTCATACAGAAGATCAAGTTCCGCTCCGCCTGCACTCTATGGCCGGACAGCCGTTTCCCGGTGCGTTTTTTTCACCTGCACCGCTACGTGCCGCAGCCGGTCAAAATCCATGTGGTGGCGGGCGGCAACGCCCGGGAGATTATCTATTCGGCCCGCTACTTCGACGACAGCGGCACCGGTATCGATCGCAAGCTGCCGCCCGACCTCGGCTTCGCCGGCTTCCGGGTGATGAATGGCGGCAAGGAAACGGACTGGCTCGCTTTTCAGGGTGCGAGCTATTTTCGCTCCTGCGGCGACGAAGACCAATACGGCGCTTCCGCGCGCGGCATCGCCATCGACACCGGCATGACGAAACCGGAGGAGTTTCCCCGCTTCACCGAATTCTGGCTCGAGGAGCCGAAAGGGGCGGACGCCATCATCATTTACGCGCTGCTCGATGGGCCCAGCGTGAGCGGCGCCTACCGCATCGAGGCCACCCATCAAACGGGGGTGCTGACCACGATCGAAGCGGACTTGTTTGCTCGCGCGGATATCGAACGGCTCGGCATCGCGCCGCTGACCAGCATGTTCTGGTATGGGGAAAACAACGACGGCCGGCGCGCTGACTGGCGGCCCGAAATCCATGACAGCGACGGCCTCGCATTGTGGACCGGCAAAGGCGAGCGCATCTGGCGGCCGCTGATCGATCCGCGCGCCGTGCTGACCAACTCCTTCATCGACACCAATCCAAAAGGTTTCGGCCTGCTACAGCGCGACCGCAACTTCGATCATTATCAGGACGACGGCGCATTCTATAACCGCCGCCCGAGCTTATGGATCGAGCCGACCGGCAATTGGGGCCAGGGCGCGGTGCAACTCGTCGAAATTCCGACGGACGACGAGATCCATGACAACGTCGTGGCGTATTGGACGCCGGCCAAACCGACCCGCCGCGGCGATAACGTCACGTTCGGTTACAAGCTGTTCTGGCAATCGGCCGAGCCTCATTTTCCCAAGGACATCGCGCGCGTGATCGCCACGCGCATCGGCCGCGGCGGGGTTCCGGGCCAAATACCGCGGCCGAAGGACAGCCATAAGTTCGTCATCGATTTCGAGGGCGGGCCGCTATCCAAAATGGCGCCGCGCTACGACGTGACGCCGGTGACGAGTATATCGCGCGGAACGATCCAAAATCCCTACGTGGTCAAGGTGGTCGGCACCGACCACTGGCGCGCCGCTTTCGACCTGCATTGCGACGGCAGCGAACCGATCGATATGCGCTGCTACTTGCGCCTCGGCGACACGACCTTGAGCGAGACTTGGCTCTACCAGTTTTTCCCGCCGCTCGCGGCTTGATGCCACCGCTGTGTCACAAGCGCGGCGCTCGCACCAGCGTTTGAGTCAAAACTTGCGCAATGCGGGTAAATTCCCGGCCTCTATGCGCCGGCATTGTGAAGCGCGGAACCCTTACCACCCACTTGGTCGTTCACCTTACATTTCGTGATCGCCCCGACGGAACGCGCCAAAGGCACAACACGTTACGGGACCATCATCCACAAATAAGGTGACTGACCATGCACAACAGAGGCGTGATTACCCTTGCAGCCCTGGCAGCGGCCGCTGTTTTCTCGACCTCCGCCTCGGCGGCGACGGTGGCGACGGCGACCACCGCGCTCAACATACGCTCCGGTCCGGGGCCACAATACAGCATCATCGGCGGTATCAGGGACCGCGGCCAGGCGACCGTGATCGGCTGCATCCAAGGCAGCCTATGGTGCCAAGTCTCATACAACGGCAGGCAGGGTTGGGCTTACTCGAAATACCTGAACATGCAGGTGGCCCGCACGAGCCTGCCGGCCGTGACTTATGCGGCGACGACAACATACCAGGCGCCAACAACATACCAGGCCCCGGTTGCGACTTATCGGGCCCCTGCCAGAACCGCGGTGGAGACGGTCGGCGTCGCCGCCCCTCCGGCCACCAGTTACGTGGTCAATCCGCCGGCACCGGTGGGCAGCTATGTGATCGAACATCCGGTGCAGCCGGTTTATCTGCCAGGCGAAGTCGTCGTCGGCGCCGCCTTGCCTGAAGATGTCGCCTTGATGCCTGTGCCGAACTATCAGTACGAATACGCCTACGTGAACCAGGAGCCCGTGCTGGTCGAACCCCAGACACGCCGCGTTGTTTACATCTACCGTTGAGGCGACGACTGGAGCGGCTTCAGGTCAATGGCAAACCGCCAGAGGCCGGGGTCGCTCCAGGCTACCCTTCACGCTTTCAAGCATGAAATGCTTTCGATGATGAATCGATAGATATCAACGAGGCTGATCGGACTTCATCGGGTTTGGCGCAAAGCTGCTGCAGCGCCGCGCGATTGGCGAGTACCGCGAAGAGTTCGCGATTTGCCAACAAAGACCTTGCCTCATTGCAATCTTCAGCCTCCGCGATCTTGGCCATTGCCACCAGCAACTCGACGTCGACCTCGCCTTTTCGATGCGGCCCTGGCTCGGCCAGCATACGTACATGCGTCTGAAGCAACTCCGGTTCACGCTTGAGCAGCAAGATCGGATCACCGGTTTCGGCTGCTGCGTTTTCGGCCGCCAGTTGATTGGCGCGCAGCAGCACGGGGGGCGGATTGCGCTCCTCCGGCGTGAGCAGAAGGCCCATGGCGCGCAGACGACGGCCGACGCTAGGCGCAGCCGTCAGCGCCGCCACCGGAAGGGCCAGGAGCAGACCGATCACAACCGGAAGCATCCACAACAGGAGCGGCGCCGACACGACGTAAGCCCCCACCGCCAGGGCGACTCCTAGCACCGTCGGCGCCACGTACTGCCGGATCAGATCGCGCATCGGCAGAGAACCATCGTCGCGCCGCTGGGCCGACCAGCCGGCGTCCCACCCGAGTAAGATTTCGAGTACCGCCCGGCTCTGCATCAGCATCATCACCGGCGCGATCAGCGCCGAGATCACTACTTCGATGATCATACTGGCGAACCCGCGGATACTGCCGCCCATCCCGCGCCGCGATCGATGGCGCGTCAGCATGGCCGCGCAGCCGAGGAACTTCGGCAGAACGAGCAAGCCCATCGTGGCGGCGAAGACGTAGGCCGCGCGGATCGGATCCTGCGCCGGCCATTGCGGAAACAAGGTTGCTCCGGACGGAAAATATTCTGGCCTGATGAAGTGCGCCTGCAGCGACGTCATGATGCCGACAAGGAGAAAACAGAGCCACAACGGCGCGGTGAGGTACGAACCGATGCCGGTCAGGAGGTGCAAGCGGGATATCCAGTGCAGTCCCCGGGCGAGCAGCACCCCGCCATGTTGCAGATTGCCTTGGCACCAGCGCCGATCGCGCACGGCATAGTCGCTGAGCGTCGGCGGACATTCCTCATAGGAGCCATTGAGGCTCGGCGCCATGTGTATGGCCCAACCGGCCCGACGCATCAGAGCAGCCTCGATGAAGTCGTGACTCAGGATATGGCCTCCGAACGGCTTACGACCGCGCAATTGCGGTAACCCGGCTTGCTCGGCAAACGCGCGCACCCGGATAATCGCGTTGTGGCCCCAGTAATTGCCTTCCGCGCCATGCCACCAGGTGATCCCGCGGGCGATCAGCGGGCCGTAGACACGGCCGGCGAACTGCTGAAGACGGGCAAACAGCGTGTTGCCGTTGAGCAGGATGGGCAGCGTCTGGATTAGTCCTACTCGCGGGTGCCGCTCCATGGCGGCGGCGAGCCGCACGACCGTGTCACCTTCCATCAGGCTGTCGGCATCCAGAACGATCATATGCTCGTAATGGCCGCCGAACCGGGTCACCCATTCGCCGATATTGCCGGCCTTGCGGGCAATGTTACGGCTGCGGTGCCGGTAGAAGATGCGATCCGAGCCGGTGCTCTCGCGCAGGCGCAGGAAAGCCGCCTCCTCTGCTACCCATATCGCCGGATCGGTGGTGTCGCTGAGGATGTAGAAGTCAAACCGATCGACCTGGCCGGTACGCGCGATCTCCTCGTAGATCGCCTGCAGGCGCGCGGTGACGCGGTTGGGATCTTCGTTATAGGTCGGCATCAGCATAGCGGTCAGTGACGACAACTCCGGCAAGGGTCCATCCGGGTCGATGGAAAGCGCGCGGTTGCGGCCGAACAGGACGGCAAAAAATCCGATCATCGTGGTGACGAAAGACAGCGACACCCAGGCGAACAGGGTGACGAAAAGCGCGAGCACGATCATTTCCAGGATCGTCAGGCCGCCGACCTCGAGCACTTCGTACATCTCGTAGGCGGCGACCATCGTCATTCCGATGGCGGCTGCAAAAACGAAGAGCCGCCGCAGCGGCACGCTGCGTGATGCAGTTTTAGGGTCTGGCCGCGGGGGAGCGTGGCGGAGCGACTGCTCCGGCATCTGCATGGGACTCTCGGCAGGCAGCAGCTCGATTTCAGGTTCCCGCGGATATCGCTCGACCTTCTGAAACGTCACGGCGTCCATCGGTAAATCCAGACTTCTGAGACGGGTTTCTTGTCTTCCAGCAACTGGCCCCGCAACTCGATCACCGGCTCTTTGTTCGTGGCGAGCTGAAACGAAACACGAAAACCTTCGGCGATGGGGTTTGGTTGCAACACGACGTGGCGAACTTCGCCCTTGTCGGCTTTGATGGCGGCATGGAATGCCTTCGGTTTGCTCAAGTCGAGCTTCGTGCCCTTGACTTCCAGCACGAACAGCCGCGTGTCGTCGTGGCCTTTGCCGATGCGGGTCTTCACGAACTGCGCAAGTCCCTGCGGGTTGGGTTTGCCCCAGCCCCAATGCATCCGGTACGTTACGATGTATTCGCGTTTGGCCAGGAGGGGGTCCGCCGGCCGCCAGAACGACACGATGTTGTCGTGAATCTCCTTCTTGGTCGGGATTTCAATGAGGTAGACCGCGCCTTTGTTCCAATCACCGATCGGCTCGATCCAAAGGCTTGGGCGCTTTTCAAAATGCGCTTCGAGGTCGAGGTAGTCCCGGAAGTCGCGGTCGCGCTGCATCAGGCCGAAGCCGCGCGGATTGACGTCGGAGAAGATGCTGACCTGCAGGTCGGTCGGATTGGTCAGGGGACGCCAGAGGTCTTCGCCACGACCGTTGCGCATGGCGAGCCCATCGGAATCGTGCACGGCGAGCCGGTAATCGTCGACGCCCACACGATCGTTGGCATCGAAGAAAAACATGCTCGTCAATGGCGCTATCCCAGCTTCCTTGACGTCGCTACGGGGGTATAGGGCCATTTCCGTGTCGAAGATCGTGGTGTCGCCGGGCCGGATCGTGAAGCGGAATGCTCCCGCCGCGCTCGGGCTATCCAGAAGCGCGTGCACAACGATCGAATTGGTGCCCTTGGCCGGTTTCTCAATCCAGAACGTCTTGAAAAAAGGAAACTCCTCGCCCTTCGGGTCGGCGGTTCGGAGCGCCAAACCCCGGGCGGACAATCCGTAGACTTGCCCCTTCGCCACCGCGCGGAAATAGCTCGCGCCGAGAAAGACACAGACCTCGTCATAATAATCAGGCCGATTCATCGGCGCATGCAACCGGAAGCCGGCGAAGCCGACGTTCTCTTTCGGCGAAGGAGGCTTCACCGTCCCGAAGGTGAACAAATCCGGCGAATACGGAAACAACTCCGCCTTTCCGTTGGACACGATATAGATTTGCACCCGGTCGATGAAAATGAAGCCGCGGTGAAAAAATTGAATCTGAAAGGGCAAGCCCTCGCCGCGCCATACGGCCTTGTCGGGCCGGTAGCGGATGCTGCGGTAGGCGTCGTAATCGATGTCCTTAAGATCGGCCGGCAGTGATTTGTCCGGCTCCACGAAGGGCTTACCCGCCATTTCGCGCGCCATTTGACGTACGACATTGCCGTCAAATGGTTGTGCTTCGGGCTGAGTGGCCGCCGCCGCCGAATTCCAACCGTGGCCGATGACCGACAGCACCGCTGCCGAGCCGGCGACAAATCGTCGGCGATCCACCGAACTCTCCGAAATTTTTGAGCTCCCACTGCGCTGCCCCGACACAGCTCCACCAATCACCACAATTATTTTGCCGGGTTCCGGTTCCGTCTAAACGTCGTCAGCGGTGTTTTTCCTGCGGCGCCCACCTGGACGAAGCTGATGGCGGCGAAAAGGCCCCGCCCGTACTGCCCGCGCGGGGCCTCTTCAATGCTTACTTACACGGGATACGCTACGCAGACGCAACTGATACTACAGCACACTTCGACGCCCCCGCAGCACGCCAGCGATCACGGAAATGGCGAACAGAATGATCGCTACGAAAAACACGATTTTAGCAGCCTCGATGGCGACGCCTGCGATACCGCCGAACCCGAGGATAGCGGCAATCAGGGCAATAATGAGAAATGTCACGGCCCAACCCAGCATGGCAGTTCTCCTTTCAATTCGGCCGAAGCGCCGTTCCTCCACAAACGCGAGTTCCAACTGATGGTTCCGGAAGGGGGTGGTCTGGATCGCGCGTGCGGGTCAAGGCGCAGCCCGCGCCTGCTCGAACGCGGCCGGCAAGCGCCCCTAGCCGCGGCAGCGCGCGTTGGAGTCGACGCTACGAGATCGCCCTGGATTTTCCTGTCACTTAATCCGGACTAGCCACGACCGGCTTTTCAAGCCGCCGTTCGCGGCAATTGCAGCCCGAAAATGGTGAGCGCCCGCTCGCAGAGACGATCGGCATTATGCTCACCGCCGTTCGCCAAGGTGATGATCTGCCTGGCAACAGCGTCGATGGCGACGCCCGCATGCTCCCGGCCGTTGAGCATAGCCCGCGCTTTATCGAAAGCGGCGCCGATAATCACCAAGGCCTCGGGATCGAAATCCGCACCGGCGGGAATAAAGGGAAGGATCGACGCCATGACCGTTCGCTCCTAGGACGACACGCAAGAGCGTAACCTGCCGCCAAGCCTCGTTCGCTTTTCACCCGCCTCACCGCTGCCGGTACTTTACGGCCTCGGGAAGCCAACAAAAAACCTAACCACTCAATAGAGGTTTAGCTAGTGACAAATTCGGCATCGGCTATTCTGCTTGCGCGCGCCGCCCCTGCCGCGCTCGCCTGTTGGCGACCGGGCAATCGGCCGAATTCCGGCAATTCCGACAAGGCCGCACTCCGAAGCCGGGGGAACGGCTTCCCGGCTCGGGTGTTCACCACAATCGGGCGTGAAATTCATGCTTTCCGGGAGCAAGGGTCATGGCGCCGCGGCCGAATTGGAAAGGCTATCTCAAACTGTCGCTCGTCTCGTGCGCAGTCGCACTCTATCCGGCAACGTCCACCAGCCAGCGCATCCGTTTCAACATCATCAACCGCAAGACCGGCAACCGCATCCGCAACGAAGTCGTGGATGCCGAGACCGGCGAACCGGTGGACTCGGAGGATCGAGTCAAAGGCTATCAGTTCGAAAAAGGACAATATGTCTTGCTCGAAGAGGATGAGCTGGACAACGTGGCGCTGGAAAGCACGCACACAATCGACATCGAGCAATTCGTCCCGATCTCCGAGGTCGATCGGATTTATCTCGACGAGTCCTATTACCTCGTGCCGCAAGACGAGATGTCGCAAGAGGCGTTTTCGGTCATTCGTGACGCGATGCGCAAGGAGGATTTGGCCGGACTCGCCCGCGTTGTGATCTATCGCCGCGAGCATCTTCTGCTCCTGCAGGCACGCGGCAAGGGATTGATGGCGACAACACTGCGTTACAAGACGGAGGTGCGCGCCGAGAAAAACTATTTCGACGAGATCGAAGATATCAAAGTGCCGGCCGATATGCTCAATCTCGCCGTGCAGATCCTGGAGAGTAAAAAAGGGCATTTCGATCCCGCCAAATTCGAGGATCGCTATGAAAATGCCCTTATGGATCTGATCAAGGCCAAGCGCGCGGGCAAGGCCCCGCCTGTGCTGGCGGAGGAGCGGCCGAGCAACGTCGTCAGTCTTATGGACGCGTTACGTCGCAGTGCCCGCGCCGACACCGGGCGGCGGTCGTCCTCTTCATCGACGACGCGCAAAAACGCGGGCCGCGGCGGCGGACGCAAGCGCGCCGGCTCGCCGAAAAAAAAGAAGGTCAGGCGGGCGAGCTGACGGAGTGAGGCATATGGCTGGGCTCAAGACCTACAACGCTAAGCGGCGATTCGATGTCACTCAAGAGCCGCGCGGAAAGATCGGACGTCGCCAAGGCCGCGCCTTTGTCATCCAGAAGCACGCCGCGCGAAGATTGCATTACGACCTGCGGCTCGAGCTCGACGGCGTCATGAAGAGTTGGGCGGTCACCCGTGGACCGAGCCTGGTGCCAGGAGAAAAGCGTCTCGCCGTACAAGTCGAAGACCATCCGATCGAGTACAACAAGTTCGAAGGCACTATTCCTCAAGGTGAATACGGCGGCGGCACCGTCATGATCTGGGACCGCGGCACCTGGGAGCCGGAGTACGACCCGCACAAAGGGCTGGTCAAAGGTCATCTGTCGTTCCGCCTCGACGGCGAGAAGCTGCACGGCGGCTGGCATCTGGTGCGCATGCACCGACGTCCCGGCGAGAAGCGCGATAATTGGCTCCTGATCAAGCAAACGGACGAGGACGCCCGCGGCAAAGGCGACGAGGACATCCTCGATGAAGCCCCGCTCTCCGTGACCACCGGACGCTCGCTGGAGGAGATCGCCGAGGGCGCGCCGAAACGCAGGAAATCCACCAGGAAGCGATCGGCCGCCAGTAAGGGGAGAGCGAATAGAAGCACGCGCGCCGCCACGGCAAGAAAGACCAAACCGGAAAATCGCGCCCGCGCAGCCGATGTACAAGTCATGCGTCGCACAGCAAGCCCGAAGCACACGAAGAAGGACGCCAAAGCGACGGCTGCCGCGCCGCGTGCCGCCCTTCCGGCGTTCATCGAGCCCTGCCTCGCGACGCTCACGGACAAAGCGCCCAGCAGCGGCAATTGGATCCATGAGATCAAGTTCGACGGCTACCGCCTGCAAGCGCGGCTCGAAGACGGCAAGGTCAAGTTGCTCACCCGTAAAGGGCTGGACTGGACCGCCAAATTTCCCACCATCGCCGGCGCAATCGCCAAGCTACCGGCTACGCGCGCACTCATCGACGGCGAATTGGTTTCGGAAGGGAACGACGGCATTTCGAGCTTCTCTCTGCTCCAGCAAGATTTGAAGGATCGCCGCCACGACCGCATGGTCTTTTACGTGTTCGATCTCCTGCATCTCGGCGATGCCGACCTGCAAGACCTGCCACTGCATGCGCGCAAAGCGGCCTTGACTAAATTGCTGGCACGAACGTCCAAGCGCGGCCCCCTCCGCCTGAGTGAATCGCTGACCGAACCGGGGCCGCTGCTGCTCGATCATGCCTGCCGAATGGGCCTGGAAGGCATCGTCTCCAAGCTCGCCGAAGCCCCCTACCATTCCGGCCGCGGCCGTGACTGGCTGAAGGCGAAATGTTCCGACCGGCAGGAATTCGTCGTTTTGGGCTTCGTGCCGTCGACGGCCGACTCGCGCGCCGTCGGCGCGCTCGTCCTCGGCTTTTATGAGAACGGTACGCTACGCTACGCCGGACGAACCGGCACCGGGTTCACGCACGACATCGCGCGCAGCCTTTTTCGCCGCCTCCAGCCGACGATCGCAAAGACGGCGCCGCTCCGGCCCGTGCCGAAAGAAGAACGCGGCCGGCGCCGTGCGGTCTGGGTCGAGCCGCGGATGGTCGTCGAGGTCGATTTCCACGGCTGGACGCATGGCGAGCGAATCCGTCAAGCCTCATTCCAGGGGGTGCGCGAGGACAAGCCGGCGAAGGAAATTGTGCGCGAGGTGAGAAAGAATGTCGCCGCCGCCGCGACGGAGGCAACCTCGAAGCGCGTCAGCGCGCGAACCGCGCCGCCTAACGCCGACGCCATCAGTGGCCGTGTAAAACTCACGCACCCCGATCGGATCTATTGGACTGACGCCGGAATCACCAAACGCGATCTCGCCGATTACTATGAGAAGGTCTGGACGTGGATGGCGCCGCACGTCACCGGCCGGGCTATCGCGTTGGTGCGCTGCCCGGAGGGCGCCGACATGGGCCAGTGCTTTTTTCAAAAGCACGCCCGCGCCGGCATCCCCGCCGAGTTTCTCCATCTGGTGCCGGAGAAGGGCGACAACATCATATCGATCGACGATCTCGACGGCTTGATCGCGCTCGTGCAAGGCGGCGCGTTGGAGATACACATTCGCGGCTCGCGCATCGACGACCGCGAACGCGCCGACCGGTTGGTATTCGACCTCGATCCGGGGCCGGGCACGGGCTGGGCCGATGTGATTGCCGCCGCCCGCGAGGTGCGGGCGCGCCTCAAACAGATCAAGATCGAGAGTTTTCTCAAGACATCCGGTGGCAAAGGCCTGCACGTGGTGGTGCCGATCGCGCCCGAGCCGTGGGAGACCGCGAAGCGCTTCACCAAAATCGTCGCTGAAAGCATGGCGCGCGATGAACCTGACCGATATCTCGCCACCGCCACGAAGGCCAAGCGTAACAACCGCATCTTTGTCGACTATCTGCGCAACAGCCGGGAAGCGACGGCGATCGCCCCCTTTTCGACGCGCGCCCGTCCCGGCGCGCCTGTGTCGGCGCCGATCGCCTGGTCCGAACTCGGCAGCTTGAAAAGCGCCAGCCAGTACACCGTGCATAACGTCGTGCAGCGGCTATCGCGGCTCAAGAGCGACCCCTGGGCCGCCATCGGCCAGGTGAAACAGGCGCTCCCGAAGTTCAGGTAGGGACAAGACCCAGCGCGCGACGAATTCGGCGGCAAGCGCCGAAGGGAACCCGAGTCCCGCTCGGAGCGTTTACCGGCGTTCGGGCGCGAAGGGGGTCGCAACTATGGCACGAGGCAAAAAGAAAAGGGCCGACGGCGTAAACGGCGTTTTGTCGTCGTGGTTTTCACATGCGGCCCAAGTCGCAGCGACGGCGAGCGGTCACGCTTACACGTTCATGTTCGCTGTCCTGGTGATCTTGGCTTGGGTCGCCACGGGGCCGTTGTTCGGTTTCAGCGACACTTGGCAATTGATTATCAACACCGGCACCACCATCGTCACTTTTTTGATGGTCTTCCTGATCCAGAACACGCAAAACCGCGACATGATGGCGATGCAGGTGAAGCTTTCCGAACTGGTCTTCGCAATCAAAGGCGCCGAGAACCGGTTCGCCTCGATCGAGGACCTCAGCGATGCGGAATTACAAGACTTGCACGATGAGTGCCGCGCGCGCGCCGAAATGCTCTCCAGCCACCTCCAGCAGCGCGGCACGCAAGCCGACAAACAAAGCGAGGACAAAACTCCGCGCGCCGCCGCGCAGCGGGCAAAAACCCATCAGCGCAAGTCGTGACCATCGATACGGCCGTCGTTGCGAGCCAACCGGTCCGCGCAATAAGCGCGTTCACGCGCGTCTTTGACGCGTTATAGCGCGGCCCTATGGTAGCGAACCAGCCTCAAGAATCTGGATTGCTTCGTCGCTTCGCAATGACGCTTTCATGTAACTGCCAAGACATCAAAAAACTAGTATAGGGCGGGCGTGCTGGTATAATGTTCCACCTGCCCACCTTAACTCACCTATTGATAAACAGGCCGATCATTATGCCCGCCACCAAGCGCCCTGCGCCACGCCTTCCCGTCCTCGAAGAAAACCGCCTTGACGAAGCACAGCAGGCGTTGCTGGCCGGGCTGCGCGCGGGCCCGCGCGGAAAGTCGTTGACTATCCGCGGTCCGTTCGCCGCCTGGATGCATGCGCCCGAATTCGGCCTACTCGCCCAATCGCTCGGCGCCCATTGCCGTTATCAGACGCGGCTGCCGCCGCGGCTGTCGGAATTCGCGATCCTGTGCACCGCCCGGCTGTGGCGCGCGCAGTACGAATGGTTCGCGCATCAACCAATAGCCGAGAAGGCGGGCGTCAAGCCGAAGACAATTGCGGACTTACGCGCCGGACGCGAGCCGAAATCGGCGCCAAAGGACGAGCGCGCGATTCATGCTTTCATCCAGGAAATGTACAAGACGCGGCGCGTGAGCGATCGCACATATAGGCGGGTAAACGCATTGCTTGGCGATCAGGCCACGGTCGAACTCGTCGGCATCTGCGGCTATTACGCCCTGATCTCGATGACGCTCAATGTTTTCCGCATGCTGCCGCCGGCCGATGCGGAGCTTGCCTTTGCGGAGCCGACCGGTCGGTAGACCCGCCAAGCGATTGCCGACCCTGCAAGCGCGACCCCGACGCATCTTGGCGCCGGGGCTTCGCTTGAGACAATTGCCTTGCAGGCTCGTGTCAGCGGCGGCAGACGCGACGCGTCTTCACGATTACGTTTCCGTTGGGCAGGTGCGTGCGGGTGCGCACAGTCCTGCAATGGCGACGATGGTGAGGATGGTCGCGCTTGATCACCACGGCGCCGCGGTCCGTGTGAATCACCGTCCGCGCAGAGGCAGGGATCGCGCTCAGCAGCAGCGCGCCAAGCGCCGCTCCAGCCAGCATGGCCTTCATCATATGTCTCCGTCATGTCCCCCCGGCGAGAGGAATTCCCGCGGGCGAACGGAAACATCGAACCTGACCAATGGTTCCCGACAGCGGCAACGATCTTTCAACGGTCATCTTGATGAACAACCGTTCATAGCGCTCGCGCGGTAGCGAGCGCGAGGCGCAATCACCGCCCGCGCCACAGAACCGAATACAAATCGAATCGCCGGTCCTTCAGGTTTTGAACGGTGCCGCCTTGCCGCGCGGCGTAAAGGCTGTCGAGTGGCAAATCGGCGATCGCAACCATTTCGACGTTGGGCGCCGCCTCCGCCGCTATGCCGTCACGCGCGAAAGGAAAGTCGCACGGCGTAAGCACGCAACTTTGCGAATATTGGATGTCCATATTTTCGACGTTCGGCAGGTTTCCGACATTGCCGGCCAGCACCACGAAGCATTGATTTTCGACCGAACGCGCCGCCGCGCAGTAGCGAACGCGCATGTAACTCTGACGCTCGTCGGTACAGAAAGGAACGAACAGAATGGCGGCGCCCTGATCGATGAGATAGCGCACCATCTCGGGGAATTCGCAATCGTAGCACACCAAGACACCGATCGGACCGCAGTCGGTTTCGACTGCGGTGACTTGCTGGCCTCCCCTTATATTCCACCAGTAGCGTTCGTTTGGGGTCGGATGTACTTTGGCCTGTTGATAGATGCTGCCGTCGCGTAGAAAAACGTAACAGCTATTGTAGACCTCGCCGTCCGCTTCACGCGACGGATGCGATCCGCCGATGATGTTGACGTTATAGCTGACCGCCAGTCCACTCATCAGCTCCTTATAGCGCGCGGTGTAATTGGTCAGCGCGGCGATGGCTTCGGCTGCCGGCACTTTGCGGTTCTCTATCGACAAGAGCTGCAACGTGAACAGCTCGGGGAAAACCGCGAAGTCGGCTTTGTAGTCTGCCACCACATCGACGAAATATTCGACTTGCTGCGCGAACTCTTCGAACGTACGCAACGCGCGGAGCTGATATTGTACCGCCGCCACGCGCACCGTCTGCGGCCGCCGCATTACCCGCGTCGGGGCCGATGTCGTATCCGGCGGCACCTCCGGATTACGCCAAATCATGTGCGTGGCGAAGCCGCGCGACTCCTGATCGGCCGGCAGGTAATCGTGCAGCACGCCAATCGGCTCGAAGCCGTTGCGCATTTGGAATCCGATGACCGGGTCGCGCTGCTTGCCTTCGCGCACCAGTTCGAGATAGCGCTCGGCAGAACCCACCTTGCCCCATCGCCGCGCCAGGTTGGGCATCCGGCCGGCAAACACAATGCCCTTGAGCCGCAGGTGCTGGCATAAGCGCCGTCGCGCCACGTAAAGGCGTTGTCCAATGCGCCGCCCGCGAAAATCGGGATCGACGCACACGTCCATGCCGTAAAGCCAGTCGCCCTGCGGATCGTGGCGGGAGGCATAGCCGCGGCCGGTGATCGTCGCCCAATCGTGCGAGCTGAGCGCGAGCACCTCCGGCACGCGGAAGGTCGCGCAATAGCCGATGACGCGACCTTCGTAAGTGGCGACGAACTGGCCTTCCGGGAACTGGTGCATCTGGCCCCGCAACTGAGCTTCCGAATAGACGCCGGCTGGGCCGAACGACGGATATGCCTTGGCCATTAAGGCGCGGATGCCGGGAATGTCCGCGGACGCGGCGTTGCGGATAACGAGCTTGGGAACGGGTTTAGGAGACGGCGGCATAGTGTCCCTCATGACAGGCAACTCGAGGAAATTAAAGCCCTGCGCTGCGACGATTTGCATGCGACGATTTGCGTGAAAACGCTGAATTTCCTGCTGTTCCAGGAACTGGCAGCCTTTCCAGCAAGTTGACCGGGCGAAAGAGAAACTTTCGGGGCGACGCGGGAACGGCGGGGAATCGTTCACCGTCGCCCCAACCGCAAGAGCGGGGTGAGAAAGGAAACTGACATGTCTGAAACATTCATAAGGTCTGAGAGCATCATGCCGGAGTCTGACACGGTCGTGCCGTTGAAGAAACACGAGAGCTGGACCAAAGGCGGTCCGGTCGTTTCGCATCTGGACGACGATGAGATTTCCCGGCTGAGCGAACGCGCGTCAGCGACCATCGGCGATCCAACGACTTTAGGGCTTTGGGCCTTCGCGACGGGAACTTGGATCTTCGGAACGGTCATCGCCGGCGCGTTCCCTCAAAGCACTTTCGCTGCCGTCATCCCGATGCTGATTGCGTTTGGCGGCATCGCGCAATTCATCGCGGGCCTCTACGCGTTCCGGCGAACGAACGTGTTGTTGTCCACCGCCTTCTGCTGTTTTGGCGCGTTTAACGTGACGGCGGGTTTTTTCCTTGCGCTGCAAACGACGAACACGATCGCGACCGGCGGACCGGCCGTGGTGATGTTCGGGTTCTTGCTTGAATCGTTCGCTTTCATCGCGCTCGCGCTGATGATAGCCGCGCTGCGGACGAACATGGCTATGGTCGTTTTCCTGGCCGCGCTGACCATCGGTTATTGTCTGTCCGGAATTCCCATGCTGGCCAACGCTACGGGACCGAACGGGTGGACGATCATCTCGTCGATCGGCGGCTGGTTCCTCGTTTTCTCGGCGCTGTGCGCCTACTACACGGGCATGGCACTGGTCGTGAACAGCACCTGGAACCGCACCGTGCTGCCCATCGGCGGAGAGCCGTAAGCCACCGGCCCGACGGACAACGGCGATCCCGCATAGAGGCGGCCGGCTATGCCCGGTCGCCTTCAGCTTTATCAGGTGCGGGCAGAGAAGGAACGTGCCTCGCTGTCCTTCGGGAAAGGCATCGAACACCCCCGGCAAGCATGGTAGAATTCGCGCATGGGTAACGATCAATCATCCATGCCGGCGGATCACCGCGTGATTACATTCCGCCACCCCCATGCTACCCCCACGCGGGCGGGCGGGCCCGCGTCCTTGCCTGAGTTCGACAAGTACGAACGCAGCGAAGAACACGAGAATTACCGGCACCGAATGCTGGTAAACGCCGGCGCTTTCCTGTTCATTGTCCTGCTCATCGGCGCCGCGCTCTGGCTGGTCGATACAATGGCCGAGATGCGCCAAAATCAGGATTGCGTGCTGGCGGGCCACCGCGGCTGCACGCCGATCGATCTAGGCACGGCTCAGCGTTAGCCGGCCATCCCGGGTACCTTCGTTAGCCCCTTCCCCCGTTAAATCCGGGCTCCCATTGAACTTAACCCCTCCCTTCGCTATACGGGCTGCCGACCTCATGCCGATGGAAGGCTGGCCGGGGGGCTGCCCGCGCGACCACGACGCGCGGACCGTCGGACCGAAGGAATTCCGAATAAGATCAGAGAGTTATCGATGTCCTCGACGTTCGACACCGTCGCCAATATCATCGCGGAAACCTGCGACATTCCGCGAGAGACGATTACCCCACAAAGCCACGCGATCAACGATCTCGGCATCGACAGCCTGGACTTCCTGGATATCGCCTTCGCCATCGACAAGGCATTCGGCATCAAGCTTCCGCTCGAGCAGTGGACGCAGGAAGTCAACGACGGCAAGGCAACGACCGAACAATATTTCGTGCTGGAGAACCTTGCGGCGCGTATCGACGAACTCGTCGCCGCTAAGACGGCCTAAGGCGCCAACCGCACCGATGCGCCTCGAGTACTTCCAGCTCATCGACCGGATCGTCGACCTCGATCTCACCGCGGAAAAGATCAGCAGCGAGGCGACTGTGCCCACCGCGAGCACGGTTTTCGAGGGTCATTTTCCAGGCTATCCGCTGATGCCGGGCGTACTGCTCATCGAATCCATGGCGCAAACCTCCGGCTGGCTGGTGGTGGCGGTGAACAAATTCGCCCGAATGCCGTTCCTTGCTGCAGTCAAGGAAGCCAAACTCCGTACCTTTGTCACGCCGGGGCAAAAGCTCGCCCTCACTGCAAGCCTCACCCATCACGGCTCCGGCTATGCCATTACCGAAGCGCGGGTGACCTGCGACGGCAGTCCGGTCTGCGACGCCGCGCTCACCTTCCGTGTCCTCGAATTCCCCAATGCCGAAATGAGCGAGCGGATGCGCGATACCGCCGCGCGGATCGGGCTGCCCGGCGCGGAGGTGCTCGCCGATGGCTGAGACAGCGCGCGAGGTTTGGATCACCGGCGTCGGCATCGTCTCCTGTCTCGGCGAGGGGCCGCAGGCTCATTGGCAGAAATTGATGGAGGCGCGTCCGGACGCCGACGGGACGCGTTTTGCGCCCTTCTTCGTGCATCCGCTGGCGCCGATCAATTTCGATGCGCAGATCCCCAAAAAGGGCGATCAGCGGCAAATGGAGGATTGGCAGCGTATCGGCACTTACGCCGCCGGCCTCGCGCTCGAGTCCGCCGGCGTCAAAGACAATGCGGACGTGCTTGCCCGCATGGACATGATCGTTGCTGCCGGCGGCGGCGAGCGCGACGTTAACGTCGACAGCGCCGTGCTGAGCGGCCTGCCGAGTGCTGCCGACCCCGCGGGCTTCCTCAACGAACAGCTCATGAGCGGTCTGCGGCCGACCCTCTTCCTCGCGCAGTTATCGAACCTGCTCGCCGGCAACATCTCGATCGTACACAAGGTCACCGGTTCCTCGCGCACCTTTATGGGCGAGGAAGCAGCCGGCGTCGATGCCGTGCGGGTTGCGCTCGCCCGTATCGCCGCGGGCCAAAGCGACATTGCGCTGGTCGGTGGCTCGCATAATGGCGAACGAGCCGATCTGCTGATGCTGTATGAATTTGGCCGCCATAATCTGAAAGATAGATATGCTCCGGTGTGGGAGCGCCGGGAGCATCCGGGCTTTGCCCTCGGTTCGCTCGGCGCATTCCTGGTCCTCGAGGCGCGCGAGCACGCACAAGCGCGCGGCGCCAAGCCGATGGCCCGGCTCACCACCGTCCTCTCCGATCGGTCCAAACGCGAACCCGGCGCTGTGACAGCAGCACTTGGCCGCCTCTGGGACAAGGTGCAGAGCAACGTGAAAGGCGGTCACGCGGCGGTTCTTTCCGGCGCCAGCGGCGCCGCGCCGGCGACCGACGAGGAACGTGCTTTTCTTGAGATCCACCGCGATCTTGCCGTGCGCGCGACCGGCTCCTATGTCGGCCACGGACTGGAGCCGCAGTTCGCCATGAATATTGCGCTCGCAACGGTAGCCATCGGCCATGGTACGCTGTTTCCGCCGTGCGACTCGACCGGCCTCGAGCGACCGATGGCGGGAGAATTGAGCCAAATCGTAGTGACGGGCGTTGGCCACTGGCGCGGCGAAGGACTGGCGCTGGTTGAACGCGTCGGCTGAGGGAGGACGAAATGGCGTCGACGCGCGACAAGATGGGCCGGCCGATCGTCGTCGTCACCGGGCGGGGCGTGATCACCTCGCTCGGCGCCGGTAAATCCGACAATTGGACCAAGCTCACTGCCGGGCAATCCGGCATCAAGGCGATCACCCGCTTTTCCACCGAGGGCTTGCGCACTCGAATCGCCGGCACCATCGACTACCTGCCGGCCCAGCCCTGCACCGCCGCCCTCTCCGAAAGTTTCGCCACGATTGCTGCCGAAGAGGCCATCGCCGAGGCCGGCATCGGCGCGCGCGGCGACTTCCCCGGTCCCCTGTTCATCGCGGTGCCGCCGATCGAGATGGAATGGCCGCAGCGCATCGAGCTCGGCGCCCGCTGCGGCGCCAACCAGCAAGTGACCTACAGCGAGCTTTTGCGCGTGAGCGGCGAATATCCCGCTTACCACGAACGCTTTCAATTCGCTTCCGTCGCCGATCATCTGGCCGACGCGTTCGGCACCAAGGGATCACCGATTTCGCTCTCGACCGCTTGTGCATCGGGCGCCAGCGCCATCCAACTCGGTGTCGAAGCGATCCGCCGGGGCGAGGCCGAGGCCGCGCTCTGCATCGGCACGGACGGCTCGATCAACCCGGAATCGCTGATCCGTTTTTCGCTGTTGTCGGCGCTATCGACCAGCAACGACAATCCGCAGAAGGCAGCACGGCCTTTCGCCAAGAACCGCGACGGCTTCGTCATGGCGGAAGGCGCCGGCGCCCTGGTGCTGGAGAGTTACGAATCAGCGAAGGCGCGCGGCGCCACCGTCCTCGCCATCGTCGAAGGTTGCGGCGAAATGGCCGATTCTTTTCACCGTACGCGATCGAGCCCGGACGGTAAGCCGATCATCGGCTGTATTGCGAATGCGTTGAAAGACGCCGGCCTCTCGCCCGACGAGGTCGATTACGTCAACGCGCACGGCACCGGCACCCCCGAAAACGACAAGATGGAGCATCTCGGGCTTTCAGTGGTGTTCGGCGAGCGCATGAAGAACGTACCGATCTCCTCGAACAAGTCGATGATCGGCCATACATTGTCCGCCGCCGGCGCGGTCGAGGCGATTTTCACGCTGCTCACGCTCGAGCACCAACGCATCCCACCCACGATCAATTACGACGTGCCAGATCCCGCCATTCCCCTCGACGTCGTGCCCAATGCCGCGCGCGACACCAAAGTCCGCCACGCCATCTCCAATTCCTTCGGCTTCGGCGGACAGAACGTATCGCTGGTGATGGGGCGCGAGCCGGCGTAACCGTGCCCTCCGTTGTCATCACGGGCTTGTCCCGGTGATCCCGCTTAGGCTGGCAATACCGCGCCTTCATAAGCGAGATGGCCGGCACAAGCCCGGCCATGACGAACGGAACTGCATCAACCTGGTCGAATTCCGCCCGAAGACCCGAACCATGCGTGCCCTTCGTCTCATCGCCGACCGCAAGCTCGAACTGACAGACCTGCCCGATCCGCCTCCGCCCACGGAGGGCGAAGTGCAGGTCCGCATCAAGGCGGTCGCGCTCAATCATCTCGACGTCTGGGGCTACCGCGGCATGGCCTTTGCCAAGCGGCAACTGCCGCTGGTGGTGGGCGCCGAAGCCTCTGCGGAAGTCGCTTCAGTTGGCGCGGGCGTGCGGGGCTTCAAGACCGGCGACAAGGTGGTGATGTACGGCGCGCGCACTTGCGGGTACTGCGAAGCCTGCCGCGAGGGCCGCGATAATTTGTGCGAGAACGTCGGCGGCATCATGGGCTTTCACATCGACGGCTTTGCCCGCGATCTCATCAATCTGCCGGCACGTCTGGTCATGCCAGTGCCCGAAGGGGTCAGCTTGCGCGATGCGGCCTGCGCCCCCATCGCCTTCGGCACCACCGAGCATATGCTATTCGACAACGCCAAGTTGAAGCCCGGCGAAACCATCCTGGTGCATGCTGCCGGCTCCGGCATCGGCTCCGTCGCCATCAAGATGGCAAAGGCGCTTCAGTGTACGGTCATTACAACGGTCGGCGACGATGCCAAGGCCGAAAAGGCGAAAGCACTCGGTGCCGATCATGTCATCAATTACAAGGCAGAACGCTTTGAGGGCGTCACCCGCAAGCTCACCAAGAAGAAAGGCGTCGACGTGGTCTTCGAGCATGTCGGCGGTGAAGGCTTCAACGGTTCACTGCTCTGCCTCAAGCGCGGCGGACGGCTGGTCACCTGCGGCTCCACGGCAGGGCCAACGGTCACGATCAATCTGATGCAGCTCTTTCAGCAACAATACAAGATTTTCGGCTCGTTCGGCTGCCGAATGGCCAACATCCGCGACAGTCTCTCCAAGATGGCGGCCGGAATGGGTCCGATCATCGACAGCGAATTCGCACTCGTCGATTTCGAGAATGGACTCGCGCGGCTCGAAAGCCGCCAAGTATTCGGCAAAGTGATCGTGACGTTCTGATGACCACTACAGTTTTCGTGAATCATGTTTGAGGCGTCATTGCGAGGAGCAAAGCGAAGGAGCAATCCAGAATTACGCTATCAGGCTGGATTTCTTCGCTTCGCTCGCAATGACGCTTACCAAGCTGGCTGGCCATCTTTTCTAAAGCTAGGTGCAATCCCATGAGGCGGGTGATCCGGCGCGCGCGAGGCGCGGCAAGCCGCGCCAGCAATGCGGCCGTCGGCGCGCTCACCGTCGCGTTGCTCAGGCTCGTCCGCCTCGTTGATCCCGACCGCATGGCCGATGGAGCGGGTTGGGCCTTGCGCACGATCGGCCCGATCCTGCCCGAGCACAAGGTCGCGCGCGCGAACCTCAGCGCCGCCTTTCCGGAAAAATCCGCCGCCGAGATCAACCGAATTCTGCGCGGCGCCTGGGACAATCTCGGCCGCGTCGGGGTCGAGTTCGCCCATCTCGACCGATTGTGGGACTATGACGCCGATCACCCCGAGCGGCGCTCGCGCATCGAACTCATGCCGGGCGACATCGAACGCTTTATCCGGCTGCGCGACGACGGCAAACCGGCGCTCGTCTTTACTGCTCACCTCGCCAATTGGGAGTTGCCGGCGGTCTGCGCGGCCACTTACGGCCTCACCAGTGCAGTGCTCTATCGCCGGCCTAACATCGGCGCCATCGACGCCTGGGTGCGCAAGACGCGCAGCCGCAACATGGGCACGCTGATCGCAACGGGGCTCGACGCCCCTATGAAGATTGCCGAAGCCCTAACGGGTGGCGCCCATGTCGGCATGCTGGTCGATCAATATTACGTGCGCGGCGTAGAGGTGACCTTCTTCGGCCGGCAAACGAACGCCAATCCGCTCATTGCACGGCTTGCGCAGCATTTCGACTGCCCGATCCACGGCACCCGCATGGTGCGTCTTCCGGGCAATCGCTTCCGCGCCGAATTGACCGAAGCTATCGAGCCGGTGCGCAGGCCCGACGGCAGAGTCGACATCGCCGGCACGATGCAGGTCATTACCGACGTGATCGAAGGTTGGATTCGCGAGTACCCCGAACAGTGGCTTTGGCAGCACCGGCGTTGGCGGTGACAAAGCTGTCATTCCGGGGCGCGAGCAAAGCGAGCGAGCCCGGAATCCAGAGATAATGTGTCGGCTCGCATCTGGATTCCGGGCTCGCGCCTGCGGCGCGCCCCGGAATGACCGAAAGGGATAACGCCCGCTACTCCCCCGTCTTTACCCTGGTCCACAGCCGATTGATCAGCCGTTGTTCGCGCGGGCCCCGCGCGTTGATCGTGTAGAGCTTGGCCATCACGGCCGGACTTGGATAGACGCCGGGGTCGTCGCGCACGTCTTTACGGATGTATTTCCGGCTCGCAAGATTGCCGTTGGCGTACTCGACGAAATTGCTGTTCGTGGCGGCGACATGGGGGTCGAGCAAAAAGTTGATAAAAGCGAGCGCTTCCTGCGGATGTGGCGCATCCTTCGGAATGGCGAGATTATCGAACCACATCTGCGTACCTTCCTTGGGGATGGCATAGCCGATCTCGACGCCGTTCTTGGCTTCGCGAGCGCGGTTCTTCGCCTGTTTGATGTCCCCCGACCAGCCGACCACCAGGCAGATTTCGCCGCCGGCGAGCGCATTGAGGTATTGCGATGAGTGGAATTTGCGCACGTAGGGCCTGATCTTCAGCAACAGATTGGCGGCACGCTCGAGATCGGCAGGCTTAGTCGAATTGGGATCGAGACCGAGATAATGCAGCGCCGCCGGCACGATGTCGTCCGACGAATCGAGCATCTGGACGCCGCAGTCCTTGAACTTGGCGATAATCTCAGGCTTGAACACGATATCCCAGCTGTCGATCTTGGCATCGGGTCCGAGCCGGTCGCGCACCGCTTTGAGGTTGTAGCCGATGCCGGTTGTACCCCACATGTAATTGACCGCGTGCTGGTTGCCGGGGTCATAGACGGCAAGCCGTTTCGCAATCTCCGGCCAGACATTGACAAGGTTCGGCAGTTTGCTCTTGTCGAGCTTCTGAAAAACACCGGCCTGAATCTGCCGCTGTAAAAAATAAGCGGTCGGAACCACCACGTCGTAACCCGACCTGCCGGCGAGAAGCTTCGTCTCCAGCGTTTCGTTGGCATCGAAAGTATCGTAGCGCAACTTGATGCCGGTCTTGGCGGTGAACGCCTTGAGCACCGACGGGCCGATGTAGTCGGACCAGTTGTAGACGTTCACGACGCGCTCCTGCGCCTGGGCGAGTCCGGCGCACGCAAGCGCGACGGCCGCAACGACAGCGGCGGTCAATAGAGATCGGCGCATTCTCGGCAACCTCGTATATCAGATCAGGTCTTGGTAGGTAGGCCCGCCGCCTTCCAGGCGATGAT
>DASTWX010000231.1:0-4622 GCA_035765795.1 Pseudolabrys sp.
GCATCGACTTCTTCGAGCCGAGTGATCAAGGCGAGCGGCACAGCCATCGGCTGCGGCGAGCCGGCGCGGAAGACAAGGAGCGGCGTGGTCTGCGCCTCGTTCTCCGACCGCGCGTCGACGGTTTCCTCGACGGCGAGATGATTGGCGACGGTGCTGCCGAGCGCTTGGGCGACGCCGTTCGGGTCGATGATCATGATTACCGAACCATCGCCGAGAATGGTGTTACCGGAAAACATCGGGATGTGGCGCAGTTTGCTCGACATCGGCTTGACCACGATTTCTTCCGTGTGGAAGACGCCATCCACCACTACGCCGAACGTCTGCTTGCCGACTTGCATGACCACAATAAATCGGCCTTCGACCTGCTTTTCCCTTTCCATTCCGAGGAGCGCCGTCAATCTCGCCAGCGGCACCAGCTTGTCGCGAAGCCGGAGCACCATGGTATCGTTAATGCGTTCGACGCGGCTGTCGCCATCCGCACGGGCGCGCACAAGCTCCACCACCGCCATCTGCGGAATCGCGAATTGCTCGCCGCCGGCTTCCACGATCAGCGCCGATACGATGGCGAGCGTGAGCGGAATCTTGACGGTAAAACACAATCCCGCGCCGGCCACCGACTTGACGTCGATGGTGCCGCCGATCTGATCGATATTATTGCGCACCACATCCATGCCGACTCCACGGCCGGAAACGCTGGTCACCTTGGAGGCGGTGGAAAACCCCGGAACGAAGATGTATTTATGGATTTGCCCTTCCGACAGCTTTTGGATCTCGGCCTCCGAGATGAGACCTTGGGCAACCGCTTTGGCCTTGATCCGCTCGGTATCGAGACCCCGTCCGTCGTCGGCGATTTGAATGATGATGTGTCCGCCTTCATGATGGGCGGAGAGCCTGATCTGACCGCGGTCCGGCTTACCGGCGGCGCGCCTGTCTTCTGGCGACTCCAACCCGTGATCGGCGGAATTGCGCACCATGTGCGTCAGCGGGTCTTTGATCAAGTCGAGCACTTGGCGATCGAGCTCGGTCTCGGCTCCGTGCATCTCGAGCTCGATCTGCTTACCAAGCTCATTGCAGAGATCGCGTACGATGCGCGGCAGCTTCTGCCACGCGTGGCCGATCGGCTGCATCCGCGCCTTCATGACGCCTTCCTGTAACTCGGCAGTGACATTCGATAGGCGTTGGAGCGGCGCTTTGAATTCCGAGTCTTCGTGCCGGCGCACGATTTCGAGCAGCTGATTGCGGGTCAACACCAGCTCGGAGACCGTTGTCATCAGATGCTCGAGCATGTCGACGCTGACCCGGATCGACTGGTTTGCAGTTTTCCCGTTCTCCTCGTCCGAGACCGCGCCAGCGTTGACCTGTTCGATGCGCGTTGGCGGCTCGACCGCAGTTGCGCGAAAGGCACGTTCGAGTTCATCGAGCGTATCCTCGCCGGGGAGTAAAGGACGTTCCAGTACCTGGGGGGTCAGCGTACCGACGGTCTTGCCGGACCCTGGTTTGGCCCGTTCGACCTCGGCCACCATCTTCTCGAGTTCAGCAATGAGATCTTCATCGGAGCCTTCCGGCTCGCGCTGTTCGTGTTCGAGCGCATCGAGGATTTCCTTGATGCGGTCAATCGTGGCGAGCACGAGGGTAACGGTATCGCTGGTCGCCGGCGCGCCGTCGCGAAACTTGCCCATCAGCGCTTCCGCCGCGTGCGCTAGCGCTTCCAGCCGTGGCAGCCCCAGAAAGCCGCAAGTGCCCTTGATCGTATGGACGAGACGGAAAACGTTATCGAGTATCTTGCCGTTATTGGGATCCTGTTCGAAGCGCACGAGCTCGACGTCGACAACGTCGAGGTTCTCGTTGGTTTCGGTCACGAATTCCCGCAGCAGGTCGTCCATAAACAACGCCTTCGTCCACGGGTGCCGGCCCGTCCGCCGATCTCGGCTGGAAGCTGCGCCAGTGTGTCGTCGAAGGGTTTAATTTTGGTTGCATAAGGCCACGACGATTGTCCGTGTTAAGCACGTATTAACCGGCCGCAGTGGGCTCCCGTGCGCTCACTACTACGGCATCGCCCGCCATGGCGATGGCAGCATCGAGCCCGCAAGCCCGCGCCAGAAGTCCGGCGTAGAACGGCTGAATTCGGTGCGCGTCGAGCGCCTCTCCTTCGATCTCCCCTGCGAGCAAGCCCGGCACGGCCGGGCCGAATTTGGCAATGGCCCCGGTGGCGCTGATTCTGAAAGACATGGTTTCGCCCGCGCCGATCGGATCGACCGTCAGTTGGCCGCCACGCGGAATCGTTTGCCCGGCCATCAGCAACATGTTGAGCAACAGCTTCACGCGATTTTTCGGCAGCAGCAGGCGCGGCAGATTCCAAACGAGCTTCGTCTTGTCGTCTTCGAGGAAGCCGCGCGCAATTTTCTCGGCATCTCCGACATCGATTTGCGCGCCGGCCGAACCCGCGGCTCCGAAAGCGATACGGCAGAATTGCAGTTTGGCTGATGCGGTGGCCGAACTTTTCTTGATCAAGTCGAGTGCAAATTGCCGCGTTTCCTCGTCTTTTTCTTCCTCGAGCACCTCCAGCCCATTGACGATCGCGCCGACCGGGCTGATCAGGTCGTGGCACACGCGCGAGCAGAGCAGCGCGGCGAGGTCGAGTGCATCGATGGGCGAGTTGGGCATGGGCGATTCTCCGCTGGATGTGGCGGGGACTTTAGATCAGCGAATCGCTGGTGGCGCCGCCGCCGGGCGTGATACACCGCACCTGCCCGAGCGCCAAGAACGGCGCGGCAATGGACCACCGGCAAGTTGACCGCAATGCCCAACATCTCATTGGAAGCCGTCCGGCTCATGGATGACCTCACGGCGCTCGTCGCACGTGCCTCCGCGCTGGTACGCGCGATGTCGCCGGATACGGTCGCCCGACGCAGTAAGAGCGACAACTCGCCGGTCACCGCCGCCGATGAAGCTTCGGAAGCCACTATCCTCGACGGTCTGGCGCGGCTCTTGCCCGGCGTTCCGGTGGTCTCGGAAGAAAGTGCCGATCCGGCAACATCCCCGTGCTTGGACGGCACGTTCGTCATCGTCGATCCTCTCGACGGCACACGGGAATTCCTTGCCGGCTCCGATGAATTTGCTGTCTTGCTCGGCATCGTGAGCGAGCACGCGCCGGTTGCCGGGATCGTCGCAGCACCCAAACGCGGCGTGGTCTGGCGTGGGGTCGTCGGGCACGGGGCAGAACGGCTGCGGCTGCTGGACGATAGCGCCGACCGGCCGCAGCCGATCCGTACGCGATCACAACCGTCATCGGCACAGGTCGCCTTGGTGAGCCGCTCGCATTTGGATGCGGCGACCGATGACTTCCTCGCCGATTTGGGACCGGTCACGCGGCATTCTTGCGGTTCGGCGATCAAGTTCGGTCTGATCGCGGACGGCAGCGCCGATGTTTACCCTCGGCTGAGCCCGACATGCGAATGGGATGTGGCTGCCGGGCATGCTGTCGTGACCGCGGCGGGTGGAGCGGTCCTGACCCGGCAAGGCACGCCAATCCGCTTCGGCAACACAGCAAAAAACTTCCGCATTCCGGATTTCATCGCCTGGGGCAACGCCGCAGGAAGGGGATCGACGGCACAGCCCTAGCGCGGGATGCCGGCGGCGACCGTCGGCCATTTGCGCTCCGCGGCCATAATGATACGCCCCGGATCGGACAGGAAGACCGCGCGCGCCGCCGCATTGTAGAAGAGATAGAGCCGTGCGCCGACCATCGCCCATATCAACGGGTGGCCGGCGACCGAAGCGCCCCGCGCGATCGCCACGGGATCATAGCCGCCGAACCGCGGACCGTAGATGTCGGGGTGCTCGGCGAAAGCCGCCCGATTTCCTTCGTTGCAGAACCGCCAAACCGCACCATTCTGCCGCAGCTCAAGCCCGGCGCGGCCGAGCTTGGGCTTGTGTTCGGTGAAGTAGGCGACGGGGTCGAAACCGCTCAGTGCGAGACCGGTGTGGCCATCGACGACCAGCGGTCCCGGCGCTGCGAACGCCGAAGCGGAGATTATAAGGGTACCCAAGGCAATGATGAGCCCGACCCCACGTGGCAGGGAGCACTTCCGTGCTTGCCGCTGTACAGTCATAGTTTTCATGGAAATTTTGGCGATTCGGCTCACGCGAGGCCTTGACCCTAGGGCGGCCGGTGTGAGCATCCGGTTAAGCGGGTCCGGGGCCGCAAATCTTGCCAAGGAGTATCCGATGCGCGCCATGCTGCGCCTTGCATTCCTGACGCTTTGCCTGATGTCTTTAGGCGCCGGCGCCGCTTCGGCCCAGAACCTGCCGCCGCCCCATCCGCATGACCGCGACACTTTCTCCCCCGGCGAACTGATCCGGGAAGGCCATCGCTTTTTCGGCACGCTCTCACGCGATCTGGCGCATGTCGTGGAGAAGGCGGTCAGCCAATTCGGTGAGCCCAACGGTTACATCCTGGGCCAGGAGGGCGGCGGCGCCTTCGTATTCGGCCTGCGCTACGGCGACGGTAAGCTCTATACGCGCAATGCCGGCGACTTGCGTGTATTCTGGGAGGGCCCGTCGATTGGCTTCGATGCCGGAGGCGAAGGCGCCCGCACCATGATGCTGGTGTACAATCTGCC
>DASTWX010000232.1:0-5762 GCA_035765795.1 Pseudolabrys sp.
CGCGGTGCCGGGCCTGTCCCGCGCCATCAGGCGGATATAGTAGCCGCCTTCGTGCCGCTGCATCGGCGCCTTCTTCACGGCGGCGAGTCGCGCGACGGGACGGCCGAAAGGCATGGGGCAAGCGCCGCAAGCGATATCGGCAATGTCGGACAGTACCGCCGAGGCCGTCGCCAAGCCGCCAGCCCCAGGGCCAATCAAAGTGAGCGGGTCGAGCCCCTCGGCGTCGATGGTAACGGCATTGGTCACTCCCATCACCTCGGCGATGGCGGAGTCCTTTCGCACCATGGTCGGATGCACGCGCTGCTCGATGCCTTTGGCGGTCCGCACCGCGACGCCGAGCAGCTTGACGCGATATCCAAGCTCGTCGGCAGCCGCCAGGTCGGCCGGCGTTATTGATGAAATCCCTTCGACATAGATGGCGCTTTCGTCGACGCGGGTGCCGAAGGCAAGGCTCGCCAATATGGCGAGCTTCTGCGCGGTATCATGACCTTCGATATCGAAGGTCGGGTCGGCCTCGGCATAGCCAAGCCGCTGCGCGTCGGCGAGGCAAGCCCCGAACGGCAACTTCTCACGTTCCATGCGGGTGAGGATATAATTACAGGTGCCGTTGAGAATGCCGTAGAGGCGATGAATGGCGTTGCCTGCTAATCCTTCGCGCAACGTCTTCACCACCGGAATGGCGGCGGCGGCCGCCGCCTCGTAGTTCAGCGCCACACGGTTTTTCTCCGCCAGAGCGCCGAGCGCAATGCCGTGCTTCGCCAGCAGCGCCTTGTTTGCGGTCACCACGCCTTTGCCGGCCTGGAGCGCAGCCTCGACCGCCGATTTGGCCGGATTGCCGGCGCCGCCCATCAACTCGACGAACACATCAATTCCCGGCGCCTGCGCCAACGCCAATGGATCAGCGAACCAAGCAGCGTTTTTGAGATCGATGCCGCGGTCCTTGGTGTTAGAGCGGGCGCAAACCGCAACCACCTCAATCGAGCGGCCGCAGCGGACAGCGATCGCATCACGCCGGCGGGCGATTTGGGCAACCAGCGCCGCGCCGACGGTGCCCAGACCGGCGACGCCTACTTTCAGAGGAGTTGCCATACAAAGAGTACTGGGCCCGAAGACATTAACGCCGGTTGGCGAGCGGAACGACGTTGTGCAATTGGTTCGGCGCATTTTCAAGAAAACGGCGCACGTTGCGGGCGGCCTGACGAATGCGCTGCTCGTTCTCAACCAGAGCGATCCGGACGTAGCCTTCGCCATATTCGCCGAAGCCAATACCTGGCGATACGGCAATATCGGCCTTCTCGACCAGCAGCTTGGAAAACTCCACACTGCCCAATTCTCTGAACGGCTCGGGCACCGGCGCCCAGGCGAACATCGAGGCGCGCGGCGACGGCACGGTCCAACCGGCCCGGCCGAAGCTTTCGACCAGGACATCACGGCGGCGGCGGTAAGTCTCGCGCATCTCGCGGATGCAATCGTCGGGACCGTTCAACGCGGCGGTGGCCGCCACCTGCACGGGCGTGAAAGCGCCATAGTCGAGATAGGACTTCACGCGCGCGAGCGCCGCGATCACCCGATCGTTACCGACGGCGAAGCCGATGCGCCAGCCGGGCATGGAGTAGGTCTTCGACATCGAGGTGAATTCAACGGTGACGTCGATGGCGCCCGGCACCTGCAAGACCGATGGCGGCGGATTGTCGTCGAAATAGACTTCCGCATAGGCGAGATCCGACAGCACCAGCAGTTCGTGCTTTTTCGCGAAAACGACCAGATCACGATAGAAATCTAGGCTCGCCACATAGGCCGTCGGATTGGACGGATAGCAGACCACGACCGCGATCGGCTTAGGGATCGAATGGCGCACCGCGCGCTCGAGCGTATGGAAGAAGTTCGGGGTCGGCTCCGACGGGACCGCGCGCATCGCACCGCCGGCCATGAGGAAGCCGAAGGCATGGATCGGATAACTTGGATTGGGCACCAGCACCACGTCACCCGGCGCGGTAATCGCCTGCGCCACATTGGCGAAGCCTTCTTTCGAACCCAAGGTGGTGACAACTTGCGTTTCCGGATTGAGCCTCACGCCGAAACGGCGCTCGTAATAGGCCGCCTGCGCCCGCCGCAGGCCGGGAATACCACGCGATGCTGAATAACGATCGGTTCGCGGCTTACCCAATGTTTCTTTGAGCTTCTCAAGAACATGGGCCGGCGCCGACAGGTCCGGATTGCCCATACCGAGGTCGATGATGTCCGCTCCGGCGTTGCGGGCGCGTGCCTTGGCCTGATTGACTTCTTCGAACACGTAAGGCGGCAGACGGCGGATTCGGTGAAATTCTTCCATCTCTAGACCTCAAGTCGCCTGCCGTCGCCCTTCCGACCGACAAGCCGGACCCCCGATGCTTTTATCATGGCTTATCAGCAGCGCCAGCCTTGTTAGCAGCATCGGCATTGTCAGCGGCCGCCTTGGCCGCGGCCGTGAGGTCAGCCTGCGCGTCGGCGGCAGCTTTGCTTTCCTGCTCATCGCGCAAGGCCTGCAAATCCTGTTCGAGCTTGAGTTGCTGCTCATCGGTCAGTGTGGTGGTTCCGCGCGGGGGCGGAAGATCGTGTACGGCCGGGAACCGCTGCGACACTGTCGGCCGTTCAGGCGCTCCAGCCGGCAACCCGCCCAAAGAGGTCGGCAACCGCTCTAGCATCGGAGCGGGCGAGCAACCGGCCAGCGCCACCCCTCCGGTCAAAGCCGCTAGGATCAGCCGTGCACGCGCCCCCATACCTTCCGCTCAGGCTCAAATCACAGAGAAACAGAGAAGTTTTAAGACTCAAGGAATTATAGCACAACCGCAGTATCGCGATATTATGGCCAGAGCATGGAGCCGTACCGCCGGGCATGCGGCATGTTGCTCGCTCGTCCGGTACAGGATGAACGGCCTTGCAGCGGACCGCGGCTCGCGCCACTTGTCATGGCGAGGAGCGACGGCAGAGCGAATGAGCAAATCAACGGACGATATCTCCATCAAGCCGGGCGCGGTGAGGGGGCGCGAGCCGGAGCATCCGCCGAAAACGACAGCACGGGACGAAGCCGTCGCGACGAAATCGGTCGGCGCGTTCGACGTTGAAGCGTTCTCGCGCAATTTCGCGCGCCTCGTCGAAGAAGGCGGCAAAGCCTTTGCTGCCTACATGAAGCCCCGCGAAGAAGGAAAAATCAAACCCGACTTCAACGATGACGTCGCCGACATCGTGCGGAGCGTCGGTCAAGTGGCGGCATACTGGCTGTCGGACTCCCAGCGGGCCATGAAATTGCAGGCCGATCTCGGCCGCGCCTATCTCGATCTATGGTCCGCTGCCGCCCGACGCATGACGGGTCAAAGGACCGAGCCGGTGATCGCCGCCGATCGGAAGGACAAACGGTTCGCTGACCCGGAGTGGTCGGAAAATCAGTTCTTCGATTTCCTCAAGCAGGCCTATCTGCTCACCGCCCGCTGGGCTGAGCATCTGGTCACCAACGCCGAGGGGCTCGATCCACATACGCGGGCAAAAGCCGGCTTCTACCTCAAACAGATCGTCAACGCGGCCTCACCATCCAATTTCGTGCTGACCAACCCAGAACTCTTCCGCGAAACTTTGTCCTCAAATGCGGAAAACCTGGTGCGTGGCATGCGCATGCTCGGCCAAGACATCGAGGCCGGTCATGGAAATATACGCATCCGGCAATCCGATACCGCGCCTTTCGAGGTTGGCCGCACGCTCGCGCTCACCCCGGGCAAAGTGGTCTATCAAAACGAGCTGATGCAGCTCATCCAATACCAGGCGACCACGCCGGAGGTGCTCAAAGTCCCGCTGCTGATCGTGCCGCCATGGATCAACAAGTACTACATTCTCGACCTGACGCCGGAGAAGTCGTTCATCAAATGGTGCATCGACAATGGTGTGACGGTCTTCGTCATTTCCTGGGTCAACCCCGAGCCGGAACTCAGCGGCAAGGGATTCGAAGAATATATGCGCGAGGGCGTGCTCACCGCGATGGATCAGATAGCGGCAATGACCGGCGAAAGGAAGGTGCACGCCATTGGGTACTGCGTCGGCGGCACCCTGCTCGCCGTCACACTCGCCTGGCTTGCCGCGAAAAGACGGAGCCGGGTGATCTCGGCGACATTTTTCACGGCGCAGGTCGACTTCGCCTATGCCGGCGACCTTCTCGTCTTCGTCGACGAGGAGCGCATCAAGCAACTCGAGAAGCACATGAGGGAGCAGGGCTATCTCGAGGCGTCACGGATGGCGAACGCCTTCAACCTGCTGCGCTCAAACGATTTGATCTGGCCTTATGTCGTCAGTAACTATCTGAAGGGCAAGACGCCCTACCCCTTCGACATCCTGTTCTGGAATTCGGATGCCACCCGCATGCCGGCGGCCAATCATTCTTTTTATCTCCGCAACTGCTATCTCAACAACAGGCTGACAAAGGGAGAAATGGAAGTCGCCGGCGCCAAGCTCGATCTAAAAAAGATCAAGGTGCCGGTGTACAATCTTGCCACGCGTGAGGACCATATCGCGCCGGCCAAATCCGTGCTGCACGGCTCGCAGTATTTCGGCGGGCCGGTGACGTTTGTGCTTGCCGGCTCCGGTCACATTGCCGGTGTCGTCAGTCCGCCGGGCAAAACGAAGTATCAGTATTGGACTGGCGGGGCCCCTAACGGCTCCGATGTGGACGAATGGCTGAAAACCGCCGAGGAGCATCCCGGTTCGTGGTGGCCACATTGGCTCGAATGGCTCAAGGCGCGAGATCGCAAAACCATACCGGCGCGTTCGATCGGCGGCGGCAAGCTCGAGCCGATCGAGGATGCACCGGGCTCTTATGTGAAGGTGAAGAGCTGGGATTAAGCCAGAGCAGCTTATGAAGAAAACGCGCATTCCGCATCGTGATCGTGGGAGCTGCAGGCCCAATGCCAACGCAGATCAAAGCTTCCGAATTTAAGCCAAGTGTCTCGCCTTGATCGACGAGGTCGCCGCCACGGGCCAACCCGTGGTGGTCACGAAGCGTGGCAAGCCCGTTGTCGAACTGGTGCCATACCGTCCAGAACTGAGGGCAGATGGTCGGCCTAAAAAGTGTCCGCTCGGAATATGGAAGGGCAAAGTAGAATTCGTCGGCGACATTATTTCGCCGCTCGACGTCGATTGGGATGCTATGAAGTGATTCTGCTCTTCAAGCAGAAGGCGAAACAGGCGCGGCACGCGCGACGATGGCTCGCGCATCCACACCACGCGGCAGCCCCCCGAAGGCGGAGCTCCCCTCACCCTCAAGCCGTGACGCGCAGAAGGCATCTGCCACCGCTGCTGGCGCATGACGGGCCAAGAGCGCAGCCTGTAAGGCCAACACCAAATCACGCGTAAGCGCGCGCGCTTGGCGCTCGTCGTTGCGCTCAGGGGCAGCGAGACGCGCCGTCAGACGCGCGGCAAAAGCATTCACGCGCTTGTCGGCCGTCCCCATTTCCGCTTCGAGCACCTCGATAGCATTCGGAATGCGGGCAAGCGCGCGCAAGACGTCGAGGCACATCACGTTTCCCGATCCCTCCCAAATCGAATTGACCGGCGCCTCGCGATAGAGGCGGGGCATGACGCTCTCTTCGATGTAGCCGGAGCCGCCCAGCACCTCCATGGCCTCGAAAGCGAGATAGGGCGTTCGTTTGCAAATCCAGAATTTCGCCGCCGGTGTCACTACGCGGCGGATGACCTGGGAAGCCTCGTCGTCCTCGTCATAGGCGCGGGCAAGGCGGAAA
>DASTWX010000233.1:0-2401 GCA_035765795.1 Pseudolabrys sp.
CCTCATACGCGGAACCGCAAGGAGCGAAAGAATGGCGAAGAAGAGTTCGATCGAGAAGAATAAGCGGCGGCGCAGGATGGCCAAGAGGTTCTCCGGCCGGCGCACCCGGCTGAAGGCGATCGCGCATAACAAGGAATTGCCGATGGAAGAGCGGTTCGCTGCCGCCTTGAAGCTTGCCGAATTGCCGCGCAATTCCTCGGCTACCCGTATTCGCAACCGCTGCGAATTGACCGGTCGCCCACGCGCTTTCTACCGCAAGCATCGTCTCAGCCGTGTTGCCCTGCGCGAGCTTGGCTCCAAGGGGCTCATCCCCGGCCTCGTGAAGTCGAGCTGGTGAGGAGGGTCGAATGTCCGTGAACGATCCGATCGGCGATATGATCACCCGCATCCGCAATGCGCAGATGCGGAGCAGGTCCAAAGTATCGATGCCCGGCTCCAAGCAGCGCGAGCGCGTGGCCGAGGTGCTCAAGTCGGAGGGCTTCATCCGCGGCTATGCCAGCGTCGCCCATACCAACGGGCGTAGCGAACTCGAGATCGAGCTCAAGTATTTCGACGGCGAACCGGTGATTCGCGAAATTTCGCGTGTCTCCAAGCCCGGCCGGCGCGTCTATGCCTCGGTCAAGACGCTGCCGCGCATCAACAACGGCCTTGGCGTCGCCATCGTCTCCACGCCCAAAGGGGTAATGGCCGACCACCAGGCCCGCGACGCCAATGTCGGCGGCGAAATTCTCTGCACGGTGTTCTGATGTCTCGTATTGGCAAGCGCGCGGTCAAAGTCCCTTCCGGCGTCACCGCTAGCGTCGAGGGCCAGACCGTCAAGGTAAAGGGCCCAAAAGGAGCCTTGCAGCTCGCGCTGCTCGACGACGTGATCGTCAAGATGGAAGACGGTGCGATCCGCGTCGATCCGCGCGATGAGAGCAAGCGCGCGCGCTCGGGATGGGGTACGGCGCGCACGCTGATCGCCAATCTGGTGACCGGGGTCAGCAAAGGCTTCGAAGAAAAGCTCGAGATCAACGGCGTTGGCTATCGCGCTGCCGTGCAAGGCAAGAACCTGAGCCTGCAACTCGGCTTCAGTCACGATGTGACCTATGCGATCCCGCAAGGCGTGAGCATCACCACGCCGAAGCCGACCGAGATCGTGATCAGCGGTATCGACAAGCAACAGGTCGGGCAGGTCGCCGCTGAAATCCGCGGTTGGCGGCCGCCGGAGCCCTACAAGGGCAAGGGCGTCAAGTATTCGGACGAGTACATCCTCCGCAAGGAAGGCAAGAAGAAGTAGGACGAAAGCCATGTCGAGACTGAGTGACAGGACGGCGCGGCGCAGAGCGTCGGTGCGGCACAAGATCAGGCTCGCTGCCCGCGGGCGGGCGCGGCTCACCGTGTTCCGCTCCTCCAAGCATATCTACGCGCAGCTCATCGACGACGTGAAAGGCATCACGCTGGCCGCCGCTTCGTCGCTGGAGAAGGAGATGCGTGAGAAAGGCGATAAGGGCGCCGACATCAACGCGGCGCAGGCGGTCGGGAAGCTGATCGCCGAGCGTGCGAAGGAACGCGGAATCAACGAGGTCGTATTCGACCGTGGCAGCTATCTTTATCACGGACGCATCAAGGCGCTGGCCGATGCCGCGCGCGAAGGCGGCCTCAATTTCTAACGGACGGTAACCCAAATGGCGCTTGAATCCCGTAGAGATCAACCCCGTCGAGATCGCGAGCGCGGCGGCCGCGATCGCGAAGAACGCGACAGCGAGTTCGTCGACAAGCTGGTGCACATCAACCGCGTGGCCAAGGTGGTCAAAGGCGGGCGCCGGTTCGGTTTTGCGGCGCTGGTGGTTGTCGGCGATCAGAAGGGCCGTGTCGGCTTCGGTCACGGCAAGGCCCGCGAGGTGCCGGAGGCGATCCGCAAGGCAACCGACGCCGCAAAGCGGGGACTGACCCGCGTGCCGTTGCGCGAGGGCCGTACGCTGCATCACGATGTAGCGGGCCGTCACGGCGCCGGCAAAGTTTACCTCCGCGCCGCGCCTCCGGGCACCGGTATCATTGCCGGTGGTCCGATGCGCGCCGTGTTCGAGACTCTGGGCATGCAGGACGTAGTGGCGAAGTCGCTCGGCTCCTCCAATCCTTACAACATGGTGCGCGCCACCTTTAACGCGCTCAAACATCAGGACTCTCCGCGCTCGGTCGCGGCTCGACGTAACATCAAGGTATCCACGCTGCAGGCGCGCCGCCGCGAGGGTGGCGAGGCCGAGCAGGCGGCTGATTAAAAGGGTCGGGCGATGGCGCAAGCACAGAAGACTATCAAAGTCGAGCAGACGGGGAGCCCGTTGCGGCGCAGCGGTGAACAGCGTCAGACACTGATCGGGCTTGGCCTCAACAAAATCGGCCGCGTGCGCGAATTGCCGGA
>DASTWX010000234.1:0-2743 GCA_035765795.1 Pseudolabrys sp.
CAACTTGGCAGATGTGCCCGCGCAAGCGGCGAGGGCCTCATGCACGATTTTCAGCGCGTCGGCGTGCGCAAGGCCCTTGGCGCGAAGCTGGATGGTGCCGACGCCGAGTCTGGCGAGGCGCGCAACCCACGCGACGCTATCGACCACCGGATAGAAACGGTCAGGATACGGCATGCCAGAACGGGGTCCCGACAATAGGCGTTGAGGGCGAGGCGAAATCGCGCGGGCCCATCAGTCCGGCTTCGAAGCCGCCGCGGCCTGCTTCGACAGCGAGGCAAAACGCCTTCGCCATGCCGACCGGATCGGCGGCCTTGGCGACCGCCGTGTTGAGCAGCACGGCGTCGTAGCCGAGCTCCATCGCGTCGGCGGCGTGCGATGGCGCCCCGAGCCCGGCGTCGACCACCAGCGTCACGTCGGGCAGGCGCGCGCGCAGGAGTTTGAGCGCCGCGCGATTGCTGATGCCGCGGGCGCTGCCGATGGGCGCCGCCCATGGCATGATCACGCGGCAGCCGAGATCGCGCAGCCGCTGCGCCACCGTGAGATCCTCGGTGCAATAGGGGAAGATCTCGAATCCGTCTTTTACGAGGATTCCCGCCGCTTCCACGAGGCCGACCGGGTCCGGCTGCAGTGTCTCGTTATCGCCGATCACTTCGAGCTTGACCCAAGGCGTGCCGAACAATTCGCGCGCGAGCTGAGCCGTGGTGACCGCTTCGCGCACGGTATGGCATCCGGCCGTGTTGGGGAGAACGGTGACGTCCAATTCGCGGATCAGGTCCCAGAACTGGCTGCCGATGCGTCCGCCCGCCGATTCCCGCCGCAGCGATACGGTCACGATCTCGGCGCCCGAAGCGCGGATCGCGTCTTGCATGATCGACGGCGACGGATAGAGCGCCGTGCCGATCAACAGCCGCGAGGAGAACTCTTTCTCGTAAAAGGTCACCATCTTGCTATTCCGTTCCTTCCTCGTCATGGCCGGGCTTGTCCCGGCCATCCACATCTTTCCCTGCCGCAGTACCGAAGTCGTGGATCCCCGGCACAAGGCCGGGCATGATGGCCGCTATCCTCCTTGCCGGGGGGTAATGATCTCGACCCGATCGCCGGCGTTGAGCGCGGTCTCCGCCCAACGCGCGCGCGGCACCACATTGAAGTTCACGGCGATGGCAAGTTGCGTGAACTCGTATTCCAACTCGTCCAACAAGCCGGCGAGGTCGCGCGCCACCACCTCCGTGTCCTCGCCATTGACGGTTACGCGCATTTCACCACCTCCGAGTCGCTGCCGCTACCGAGCACATGCGCGACCGTGATTTCGGCGATCGCGGGCGCCAGCAGAAACCCGTGCCGGTAGAGGCCGTTGATGCCGATGCGGGTGTTCTCGACGGTGATGCGCGGCAAATTGTCGGGGAAGGCGGGCCGCAGGCCGGCGCCGAACTCGGCGATGCGGGCTTCGCCGAAGGCCGGGTGTACGGCGTAGGCCGCGCTCAGCAGTTCGAGCGCCGAGCGGACACTGACGCCTTCGCTTTCGGTTTCAATCGCGCTGGCGCCGATCATGAATCGCTTGTTCGTGCGCGGCACGATGTACAGCGGCCAGCGCGGATGGATGAGCCGTACCGGCCGTGACAACGCGATCTCGTCCGTTTCGATGACGATCATCTCGCCCTTGACCCCGCGCAAATTGGGACAGGTGTCGCGTGCGGCAAGCCCGCGGCAATCGATCACCAAGCCGTCGAGATCGCGCGGTTCCGGCGCCGAATTGAATTGGATCGGTACACCGGCGGCGTTCAGCCGTGCATGCAGCGCCGGCAAGACGCGGCGCGGTTCGACATGGCCTTCAGCGGGGAAAAACAGCGCTTCGGTAAAGCGGCCGGCGAGTGCGGGCTCGAGCGCGGCGATTTCGCCGGCGGCGATCCGCCTGTAGCCGCTGGCCAGGCGGGCGAAGCGCTCGAAATCGGCGCGGTCGCGGCCGTGCGCCACGACCAGCGAGCCATTGAACGGGGTGTCGGGCAGGGCCTCGCGCCACAATTCGAGCGACCGCAATCCAAGCCGTGTGATTACCGGCTCCGCCGCCTCGCTCTCGCAATGCGGGGCAAGCATGCCGCCGGCCCAATGACTTGTGGCTTGAGTCATTGCCGGCCCGTCTCGCTCGTATACGGCCACCTTGCGGCCCGCCTTGGCGAACAGCAAGGCCTGCCACGTACCGGCAATCCCTGCGCCAATGACGTTGGTGGATGTAGGTGCGCTCTCTGGCGTGAGCCGCATTTTGTCCTGTCCCTTCGCCGGCATGACCCGGATCAGGTTCAAAGGGTCGCCGCTATCGCGGCCTCTCAGCCCCTTATCGGGGCCCCCCTCGGAACGTGACGCTTAATCTAAGACTGGGGGCCGTGCTGTCAATGCGGGCCCCGCTTAACGGCTTTGTGCTTTCCGCAGGGCATTCCGGCCCGATAACAGGAAGGAACGGCTTTGATCTCGGGATATCGATGATGGCTCAAATCTTGGGCAGTTCGCTCACCGCCACACCGACCGTGCCGCCTGCAGCGGCGGTAATGCGCAACGTCTTGGCGTCGAAGGCGATGCCGGTGAGCCGCAGATCGTTGACCGCGGCGTTGACCTGCACGCCGGGCGTCGTGTTGCGGAAATCGGCCAGCGTCTGCGCGATTTTCTTCCGCGCGTCGGCGGCAAAGGGTTTGAGGTCCACCACCGCCCGCTCGGCGAGCGCCTGCTTGAGGTAAGGCGCCGCCGCGCGTGC
>DASTWX010000235.1:0-10855 GCA_035765795.1 Pseudolabrys sp.
ACCCAACTTGTGCGCGCCTCCGGCCTCGCCACCATCATCGCCACCCACAATATGGACCTCGCCGCCCGGATGGACCGGCGTGTGACGTTGCAGGAGGGCAAGGTGACGGAGATGGCGTGAGAGGATGCTCGCCTCAGGCTCTTGACTTGTGAACAAATAAAGAACTATGTTCTCTCTATGTTCTATGAGAGGACACTATGCTGAAAGCCATATTCCACGAAGCTGCCGCGCTGGCCTCGCTTACTTTGTTTGTCGGCATGATCGCCATCTGGTCGCAGGTGTTGGGGAGCCTTTAATCGGGACCGGGGGGGGGTGAGCGGATCGTCCTGATCGAGCCCATGCGGGTGGCTCCGCGGATACCCTCGAGCCGTGCCGGGCTCGCGCAAGGTTGCCGGTTTGCATCGCAGGATGACGGGGAAAGGCAAGGGAGCCGCGCCCGGGGAGGGTAGACAGCGCAAGGAGCTCTCCGCACTCTGGGTGAACCAAGGAATCACCCGATGCCCGATCTCGACTTCGTGCACCTGCACGTGCACTCTTCCTATTCGCTGCTCGAAGGCGCGCTGCCGATCGCGCGCCTGGCTGAGCTTGCCAAAGCCGACCGTCAGCCGGCGCTCGCGCTTACCGACACCGACAACATGTTCGGTGCGTTGGAATTCTCCGAGAAGCTCGCCGGCTCCGGCATCCAGCCGATCGTCGGTTGCGCGCTGGCTGTCGACTTCGGTGACGTTGAGTTGAGTTCTCGTAACGCGCACGCCGCGCCCGAACGGCAGCGCATCGTGCTTTTGGCCGCGCGCGAAACTGGCTACCGCAGCCTCATGCGGCTCAATTCCCGTGCTTTCCTGGATACGCCAGCCAATGAGCCGCCGCGGTTGAAGCTCGACTGGCTCGCGGACGAAACGGACGGCGTGATCGCGCTCACCGGCGGCCCTGGCGGTCCGCTCGACGCGGCGATCACGGCCGGACAGGCGCATTTGGCCGCGTCCCGGCTCGACCCCCTTCGTGTGCTTTTCCGCGACCGGCTTTACATCGAACTTCAGCGCCATGGGATGGCGGCCGAACGTGCAGTCGAGGGCGCGCTGATCGACCTCGCCTATACCAAGGGCATCCCCTTGGTCGCGACGAACGAGCCGTATTTCGCGACCACCGGGGACTACGAGGCCCATGACGCGCTGCTCTGCATTGCCGGCGCGCGGGTTATCGCGGACGCCGACCGGCGCCAGCTCACCCCGGAGCATCGCTTCAAGACCCGCCGGGAAATGGTTGAGCTTTTTGGCGATTTGCCGGAGGCGCTTGCCGCGAGCGTCGAGATCGCCGAGCGCTGCGCTTATCGCCCGCACACGCACAAGCCCATTCTGCCGCGCTTCTCTGTCGGCGATACCGTGGTCGACGAGTCCGCCGAGTTGCGCCAGCGCGCCGCAGAAGGCCTCGCGCGCCGGCTGGCGACGCAAGGCTTGGCCGGAGGTCACACCGAAAGCGAATATCGCGAGCGGCTGGAATTCGAGCTCGGCGTCATCGAGCGCATGAAGTACCCGGGCTACTTCCTCATCGTGGCCGACTTCATCCAGTGGGCGAAGTCGAAGGACATTCCGGTCGGCCCCGGCCGCGGCTCAGGTGCCGGCTCTTTGGTCGCCTATTCGCTCACCATCACCGACCTCGATCCGATCCGTTTCGGGCTTCTGTTCGAGCGCTTCCTCAATCCCGAGCGCGTCTCGATGCCGGACTTCGACATCGACTTTTGTCAGGACCGACGCGACGAGGTGATCCGTTACGTGCAGGAGCGCTACGGCCGCGATCAGGTGGCGCAGATCATCACCTTCGGCACCTTGCAGGCGCGCGGCGTGCTGCGCGACGTCGGCCGCGTGCTGCAGATGCCTTACGGGCAGGTGGACAAGCTCTGCAAGCTGGTGCCGCAGAACCCGGCCAATCCGATCAGTCTCGCCAAGGCGATCGACGGCGAGCCCAAGCTGCAGGCCGAGGCTGAGAACGAGCCGGTGGTCAAACGTGCCTTCGACATCGCGAAGAAGCTTGAGGGGTTGAACCGCCACGCTTCGACCCATGCCGCGGGCATTGTCATCGGCGACCGTTCGTTATCCGAGTTGGTCCCGCTTTACCGCGATCCGCGTTCGGACATGCCGGTCACCCAGTTCAATATGAAATGGGTGGAGCAGGCCGGCCTGGTGAAATTCGATTTCCTTGGCCTCAAGACGCTGACCGTTTTGCAGACAGCGGTGGCGCTGCTGAAGCGCCGCGGCGTCGACATCGAGCTGTCCGCCATTCCTCTCGATGACCGGCCCACTTACGACTTGCTCGCGCGCGCGGAGGCGGTGGGCGTATTCCAACTGGAAAGTGCGGGCATGCGACGCGCGCTGCTCGACATGCGGCCCGATCGCTTCGAGGACGTGATCGCGCTGGTTGCGCTCTACCGTCCAGGCCCGATGGCCAACATCCCGACCTATTGCGCGCGCAAGCACGGCCTGGAAAAGCCCGACTATATCCATCCCAAGCTCGAGCCGATCCTGAAGGAGACCTTCGGCGTCATCGTTTACCAGGAGCAGGTGATGCAGGCCGCGCAGATCCTCGCCGGCTACTCGCTGGGCGAAGCCGATCTGTTGCGGCGCGCTATGGGCAAGAAAATCAGGAAAGAGATGGAGGCGCAGCGCGCCCGCTTTGTTTCCGGCTGCACCGAGCGCGGCATCGACAAGTCGCAGGCCGACGCAATCTTCGATTTGCTCGAGCGTTTCGCCGAATATGGCTTCAACAAGAGCCACGCGGCGGCCTATGCGCTAGTCGCCTATCAGACCGCCTACATGAAGGCGAATTTTCCGGTCGAGTTTCTCGCGGCGACCATGACGCTCGACATGAACAACACCGACAAGCTGGCCGAATTTCGCGACGAGGCGAAGCGGCTCGGTATCAAGCTGGTGCCGCCCTCGGTCAACCGCTCCGATGTGGCCTTCGAAGTCGACGGCAATTCCATTGTCTATGCGCTCGCGGCGCTCAAAGGCGTCGGCACGCAGGCCGTGGAATCGATCGTGGCCGCGCGGGCGGAGCGTCCATTCGCCGATCTCGCCGACTTTGCCGAGCGGATCAATCCGCGGGCCATCAACAAGCGTGTCTTGGAAAGCCTTGCCGCCGCCGGCGCCTTCGATTGTTTCGAGCAGAACCGCGCGCGCGTGTTCGCCGGCGTCGATCTCCTGCTCGGCCGGGCGCAGCACGCGCACGAGACGGCGACGATCGGTCAAAACGAATTGTTCGGCGGCGGCAATGGGCGCGAGCCGATCCTGCTGCCGCGGGCGGAACCCTGGCTGCCGGCCGAGCGGCTCAAGCGCGAATATGACGCCATCGGGTTTTTCCTGTCAGGTCATCCGCTCGACGACTACGCGGCGGTGCTCAAGAAGCTGCGCGTGCAACCTTGGGCCGAGTTCGCGCGCACGGTGAAGGCTGGAGCGACCGCGGGCCGCGTGGCCGGCACCGTCGTGTCGCGGCAGGAGCGGCGCACGCGGTCCGGCAGCAAGATGGGTATCATCGGCCTGTCGGACCCGACTGGCGCCTATGAGGCGGTGGTGTTCTCCGAAGGTTTGGCCGAATACCGCGACCTGCTCGAGCCGGGCACGGCGGTGCTGATGTTTCTTTCGGCCGAGGTGCAGGGCGACGAAGTGCGGGCGCGCATCCAGTCGGCCGAGCCGCTCGACGCCGCCGCCGCCAACCTGCATAAGGGCCTGCGCATATTCTTGCGCGACGACAAGCCGATCGAGGCGGTGGCGCGCCGACTTGAGCCGAGCCCGCGCCCGGCCAACGGCGACGGCGAAGTGAGCGTGATCTTGCTATTGGAGCAGGGGACGGAAGTTGAAGTGAAGCTTCCAGGACGCTTCAAGGTGTCGCCGCAGATCGCCGGCGCAATCAAGGCCGTGCCCGGCGTCGTGCAGGTAGAGGCGCTATAGCTTCGCCTTTTGGCGTGAAAAAGGGGCGAACACGCCAACCTCTCCACACGGTCATCGCGGGGCTTGACCCGGCGATCTATGAGACTATTGCCCAAGTAATAACGGACGTAAGGCCCTCCTGAACAGATTGTCGCTATGGATGCGCGGGTCAGGCCCGCGCATGACCGCCAGAGTTTGTGTTCGCCGTTCGAGCATAGTCGGATTCTCACTTCTTGACGATCACGACCTCCAAATATTCCCCCGGCACCACCATCGTGCCGTCGTCGGCGCGGTTGATCCGGCCGATCAATGCTTCGAGATCGGCCGCGAGCGCCTTGCGCTTGTCTTCGTCCAGCGCGGCGAAGGCTTTGACCATCGGCCCGTAATAGGTCTTGAACACATCGACGAAGTGCGTCGCCGAGCGATAGCGGAATATGAAGTTGCGCGTCTCGGCGTTGATCGAAGCAGCGCCGTCGCCGAACAATTCGTTCAGCCGCTCACGCGTGCCCCATAGCAGGGGGGATCGCGCGCCGGCCGGCGGCGGCAGATGTTTGCCGATCGTTTTGAATATCTGTCCCACAAAGCCCTGCGGAGTCCAATTGGCCAGGCCGATCTTGCCGCCGGGCCGGCACACGCGTGCCAGTTCAGCCGCGGCCTTGTCCTGGTCCGGCGTGAACATCACGCCGAAGGTCGAGACGACGATGTCGAAACGTGCGTCGTCGAACGGCAATCGCTCGGCATCCGCTTCCTGGAATGCCATGGCGAGGCCGTTCGCCTCCGCCCGCGCGTGAGCGCGTGCGAGCAGAGTGGGGACGTAGTCGGTCGCGGTCACCTCGCACCAGCGTCGCGCCGCGGCGAGCGAGGCATTGCCGTTGCCCGCCGCGACATCAAGCACGCGCTCTCCGGCGTGCACGTCGAGCGCTTCGCACAATTCTTCGCCGACGATCTGCAAGGTCGAGCCGATGAGGGCATAATCGCCCGATGACCAGGCGCCGTGCTGACGCGCTTTGAGGTCGGCGAAATCGACAGGTCGAGTGAGGGTCTGAGCGAGCGGCATGTGAGAGCTCCTCAAAAATTCGGTGTTGGGCCAGGATCCTGGCCGGCATGGAATAATGGTGAAGCGGTCCTGTCGGGGGCGCTATGCACTTCCCGCAAGATGAGGCAGAATCCGCACCGAAACCCGGCCGTGACGGATCGCGGCGGGCGATCCGATGAGCAGAACCATGCATGTCCGCTCGGGCATGTCCGAAGTCGTCGACGAACTCGCCCATGTCCGGTGCGCTCTGCCGGAAGGGCTTGCGAGGGCCATCGCTTGGCTCAACGAGCATCTCGACGAGCCCATCCGGCTCGAAAAGCTCGCCGGGATCGCCGGCGTTCGACCGCGCACGTTGGAAGCCCATTTCAAGCTTTATCTCGGGACGACGCCGTTGGGCTGGCTGCGGCGAATACGCCTTGCACGCGCGCGCCAGCAGATGCTTGCTGCCGGCGGCACGATGAAGGTTACCGACATCGCCGTCGCGAACGGATTTGATCAGTTAGGCCGGTTTGCCGCGCATTACCGTCGGCAGTTTGGGGAATTGCCGTCCCGGACCCTTAACGCGGCACGCTGCGAGCTAGCGGGTGAAACGATCGATGACGAGGCGCTGCTTCTCGGCTGGCGTGCGCTCGACTTCGCGTTCAGAGTCGGGCCGGGCGCCTGCCGCGCGGCGCTCGATGATGTCGAGCGTGCGCAGGAAATCGCGCCGCATTATGCGGTCGCGAAGGCGGTCGGCGCCTGGTGCTTGGGGCAGAGCGCGGCGCATGGTTTCGGCGAAACGCCACAATCGGCGCGTACCCGGTCGCTGCAACTCGCCGAAGAGGCGGCGCGGCTTGCGCCTCAGGACGCGCTTGTCTTGAGCCTGTGCAGCGGCGCACTGACGCTGTCGCGTAAGCTGGCCGATGCGGACCGGCTGATCGAACGTTCGCTGGCGATGGACCCGTGGTCGCCTTTGGCCTGGGTACGCCGCGGCTGGCTCTCAGCTTACATGGGCGACGACAAGGGCGCCGTTCGAGAGCTTGAAATCACGCTGCGATTGATGCCATTCGAGCCCGTGCGGCATCTGGCTTTTATCGGTATCGGTTGCGCGCACTTCAATGCGGGCCGGTATGAGCGCGCAACGCACTGGGTCCGTGCCGGCCTGGAAGCCGGACCGGAGTCCTTTTGGGCCGACCGTGTTCTCGTTGCAGCAATGGCGCATGCAGAAGCCACAACTGAGGCACGCCGTCATGCGCGCAAACTTCTGCGCAAGGATCCCGATCTGACGGTTGCCGTGGCGCGAGAGGCTTGGCCGTTTCGGCCGTCATTCATGCAGCGGCTCGGCGATGGACTTGCGCTTGCTGGAATACCCGATGCGTGATCGGCAAATGCTTCCTTCAACGTTCTTGTCAGCCAAGGACGCCGGCATAGGTGGAGCAAAGGTGCGCGGGTGGGAATGGTGCGATCGAGTGCTATCCCAAATCCTCCGCCGTGCGAGGGAATTGCCGCGGCTGATGCTGCACCGTTACCCACTGATCGGTGGTGAAGGCCTCTACCGCCCAGCGCCCGCCGAAGCGGCCGATGCCGGAGTTTTTCACGCCGCCGAACGGGTTGTTGGGTAGATCATTCATCGGCTGATCGTTGACATGGGCCATGCCGGCTTCGATCGCTTGGGCAAAGCGCGCGCCGCGCGCCAGATCGCGGGTAAATACCGCGCTTGACAGGCCTTGCGATGTTTCATTGGCCACGCGCAAAGCCTCTTCCTCGCCCTCCACGCGAATGAGCGGTGCGACCGGGCCGAAGATTTCCTCTTGCGCCAGCGGCATATCGTTATCGACGTCGGCAAAGACGTGCGGCGGGATCACCATGCCCTTGGGGGTGGCGCCGACAAGCATGCGTGCGCCGGAGCCGCGCGCGTCCTCGATCAGCTTGCTGATGTGATCGAACTGCTTTCGGTTGATGATAGGGCCCACCATCGTGTCCGGCTCATTGGGATCGCCGAACTTGAGCGTGCGTACCGCCTTCGCGAAGCGGTCGGCGAAGTCGTCGTAGACCTTGGCATCGACGATGAAGCGGTTGGTGATCATGCAAATCTGCCCCTGGTGCAAGAACTTGCCGAATATCGCAGCCTCAACGGTCCGCTTCAGGTCGGCGTCATCAAGCACGACGAAGGGCGAATTGCCGCCGAGCTCGAGCTCCAGCCGCTTAACGATGTCCGATTCGAGCGCGGCTTTCGCCACCGTGCGTCCGACTGTGGTCGAGCCGGTGAACGAGATCACCCGCGGGATCGGATGGCGCGCGACCGCATCTCCGATGGCGCGACCTGAGCCGATGACGACGCTGAGCACTCCTGGCGGTAAGCCGGCCTCCTCGAAAATCTTGGCAAGCAAAAGGCCGCCGGTCACCGGCGTATCGCTGGCGGGCTTGAGCACCACGGCATTACCCACCGCGAGCGCCGGGGCGACGGAGCGATTGGACAGTTGCAGCGGCCAATTCCACGGGCTGATGACGCCGACCACGCCGACCGGTTTGCGGTACACCCGGCATTCCTTGCCCGGAATGTCGCTCGGGAGAATGCTGCCCTCGACCAGATACGGCATTCCGGCGGCTTGGAGCATGACCGCACGCACCGCCTGCCATTCCATCGTCGCTTTGATTCGCGTGGAACCTGCTTCGGCAATGAGCCAGCCGACGATCTCTTCCCGATGCTCCTCCATGACCCGCGCGGCGTTCTGCATGATGGATGCCCGAACGGAAGGGAGCACATTGGCCCAGTCGTGCTGCGCCGCGCGCGCATAGGTGTAGGCCTCGTCGACGTCGGCTTGATTGGCTTGCAAGGTCTCGAGGACCGTCTCGCCAGTGAAAGGGTTGCGATCGCTCAACGTATGTTCGTCGCGGCCGCGGCGCCATTTGCCGGCGATCGGCATCATATCGAAGCCGGACCAACGGACAGCCGATCTGCCACCGCCGCCATCCCGCCCTCGGCGCTCGGGGTTATCTTGAACGGGCGTTTGTTTCATCGCGGTACCTTACGCGGCCACTTCCAAAACGACCTTGCCCTGGATGTGGTCGTGCTCCATGTGCGCCTGCGCCTTGGCCACTGCCTCGAGTGGATATGTGCTCTGCACGACCGGCATCACTGCGCCGTCCTCGATCAATCGCCCGATTTCGGAGAGCTGTCCGGCGCTCGGCTGCGCCATATAGTTCAGCGCACGGATGTTGCGCGCTTGGGCTCGATGTTCGTCGGGCCGGGTGAGGGTGGAGACGAGTGTGCCGCCATCTTTGAGCACGGCGAATGAGCGATTCTGGGTCTCCCCGCCGATCAGATCGAAGACGAGATCGATGCCGTCGACCCCGTCCTCGAAACGTTGCGTCTTATAGTCGATCGCCTGGTCGGCTCCGAGTTCGCGGACAAACGAAAGGTCATCGGCCGAAACGGTCGTCGCGACCCAGGCGCCCTTGGCCTTGGCAAATTGGATAGCGAAATGACCGACCCCGCCGGCGCCACCGTGGATCAGGACGCGTTGACCGGCCTTGAGTTCGCCCTTGTCGAACAACCCCTGCCAAGCGGTGAGGGCGGCCAATGGCACCGCCGCGGCGGTTACGAAGTCGAGCTTGGACGGTTTCGGCGCCGCTTCGTCTTCATTGGCGATGGCGTACTCGACGTAGCCGCCGTGGTCGCGGCCAAGCATGGCGTAGACGGCATCGCCCTTTTGGAACTTACGTACGCGGCCGCCGACCCGATAGACCACGCCGGCAACGTCACGGCCGAGCACGACCGGCAGCTTGTCGTCCGACAGATACCCTCCCGATCGGATTTTGTAGTCGACCGGATTGACGCTCGCCGCATGCACCTTGATGACGATTTCATTGTCCTTCGGATCGGGAACATCAATGTCTTCGATTCGAAGGACACTCGGATCACCAAAGGAATGAATCCGAACGGCATGCATGCTGGCCATAACTTGCTCCCGGGATGCGCAGGCCGTCGGAACAGTATGGATGCGCGTCGCGGCGTCCCTGCTCACCCGTCTAATGGTGCAGCGCCAGCGCTAGTTCCGCACCGCGGCGCGAAATGGTAGCAAATCGAAACCGCGTTCAATGCTTCGTAAGCCGGTCCGCTTCTACAGCGAGTACCCGGAGCGCAGGAGCGACGGTGACCGGGTAATCGCCCGGCGCGAGCCGGGCTAGGGCGGCGGGCAGTCGCGCGAGATCACGTCTTGCGCGCTCGCGTATCTCGGCAACGGATAGCGCCGGCGCCAGCCGTATGCCGCCGCGCATCACCGGCTGGACAAGCGTCTCGCCCGTGTGCTCGTCGCTCGCTACCGAGAGTGTGTCGCCGCACATTCGATCGTCCGCATCATAGCTGCGCCAAATCTGCTTGCGGCCGGGCCAAGTCTGCTTGCCTTCGGATAGTTTGCGCCGTGGCATGCCCGCGTATTCTTGCAGTTTGTAGGCACAGTCGAGGGACGGTACGTCCACCGAGGCGGCGAGATTAACGCCGATGCCGAAGCCGTCGATCGGCGTGTTGTCCTTCATCATTGTCTGAAGGACATCCTCGTTGATGCCGCCGCTGGCCAGAATGATTACGTCCGTGCATCCGCCGTCATCGAGAATGCGGCGGACGCGCCGCGCCATGAGCGGCAAGTTTCCGCTGTCGATGCGCACGCCGTGAAGGGATATGCCGTCGGCCTTAAGCTTTGGCGCCAACTCAACCACTTTGCGCGCGCCGGCTTCCGTGTCGTAGGTGTCGATCAACAGGATCACGCTTTGGGGCCGCGCGCGGGCGAAGTCCTCGAAGGCTAGCATCTCGTCGTTGTGCACCTGGACATAAGAATGAGCCATGGTGCCGACGATCGGAATACCATAGCGCCGGCCCGCCAGCACGTTCGCCGCGCTGGCGAAGCCTGCGATATAACTTGCCCGTGCAGAATAGAGCCCGGCCTCTGCGCCGTGAGCCGTGCGTAGACCGAAATCGGAGAGCACTTTGCCAGGCGCCGCGAGCACCATGCGCGCGGCCTTCGATGCGATCAGCGTCTGGTAATGCATAATGTTGATAAGCCGCGTCTCGAGGAGTTGCGCCTGCGGCAAAGACGCGGTGACGCGGAGTAACGGCTCGTTGGCGAAGCACACTGTCCCCTCGGGGATGGCATGGACGTCCCCGGTGAATCGGAAAGCGGCAAGATAGTCGAGCAAGTTCTTGCGAAAGCGGCCGGTGCTTTCGAGCCACGCGATTTCCTCTTGCGAGAAGCGGAGGTTTTCGAGGAAATCGAGCGCATCCTCGAGACCCGCCGCCAGCAAGAACCCGCGCCGTGGCGGCAGCCGCCGCACGAAAAATTCGAACACCGCCTCCTTGTCCTCACCCTTGTCCAGATAAGCCTGGACCATGTTGAGTTCGTACAGATCGGTGGAGAGGGGGCTCGTGGAAGGATTCATGGCGCGTCACGATTGACGTGAGGTTCGGCGCGTGAACCGAACGAAACATTAAAGAGAATTGTCGTGGATACTGAAGGCCTTGGCTCAGTTCGCCGATCAATCGTCAGTAGAATCAAAGGAATGTGCTGTCAAACCCACGCGATTTGTTAACGCCGATAGTCGACCATCGCCGCCTGGCTATTGGGTTTTCTGATGGTTGCACGGAAAACTTTCGGCCTTCGGCCGAACGCGGAGGTCAGGCCTCGGTTTTCTACCATGCGCGCGCGTGGTGATATGGCCGTGCCGGTTCAATCGCGGCCGACGCACACGCTCACGCAGATCGCGTCATGTGCGGGTGTTGAACCCTCGTTGCGGGCGAGTGAGGATCTTGAATTCGCCGCTTGGAAGAAGCAACGGGCCCGCGGTCCGCGCCTGCCTTGGCGGCAATTGTCCTTCATGGCGTCTTTGTGCTTCGGCGTCGCCTCATTCGTACTGCCCGACAAGG
>DASTWX010000236.1:0-15904 GCA_035765795.1 Pseudolabrys sp.
ACTACCGTAAGGCCGCGCGCATCACCAGCGTACGCGCCCGCTACGGCGACTATATCGCCTTCGAGTGCTACTTCCCGCGCTATCACCACCGCCGCATCAATACGGTGCACGCGCTCGATTAGATGCGCCGCATCGGGTGGAAAACCGCGAGCAGAAATCCGGCCGCGGTGAAGCCGGCGATCAAGAAAAAGGCAGCACGGAACGCTTCGGTGATGTCGGCCTGCGCGGCGGCGCGGGCAGCGCCGCTCAATGCCGGCCCGGATTCGCCGGCGCGCTCGATCATGATCGTAAAGACGCGGGCGGACTCCGGATTCTTCAAGGACAACACAGCGAACAGGAGCGCGGCCACCAGTGCAGTACCGAACGCGGCGCCGATGGAGCGCGAGAACTGAACCGAGGCTGCCGCCTCCCCCAAACGTAGCGGCCCGGATGCGTATTGGACGGTGACCTGCACGACGCCCATGACCGTGCCCATGAACAGCCCGTTCCACAGTAACAGGCCGGCGAGAGCCCAAGTGCCGAGCGAGGACGCCCAAACCGCCAACGCAATCAAGTTCAGCGTAACGAGCGCGAGGCCCAGCGACGGAAACACGGCGGTGAGCCCTGTGCGGCTGACCAGCCGGCCGGTGACGAGCGAGCCGGTACCGATGCCTATGGTGAGCGGCACCAGCAACAGCCCGGTTTCCGATGGGCTCGCGCCGCGCACCGCCTCCAGATAAACCGGCAGGAAGGTGATCAAGGAGACCAGCGCGGCGCCATGGCAGAACGCCATGGCGTCGCTACGCCAAATCGCCGGCATACGCAGAAGGCCGAGCGGGATGAGCGGCGACGGCACCCGATTCTCCTGCCGCACGAGTACGACGAGCGCGATGATGCCGGCGGCAAGGAGCCCGCCGGCAAGCGGCAGCGTCTCCGAATTCATGTGCTGCGCCTGCTCGAGCCCAAGCAGGATGGCGGCGACCGTCACTGTAAATAGTACGAAGCCGAGCGGATCGGCTTGCCATCTGTTCTCATCGCTGCGCTTGAAGCGCGGCAGCCGTGCCGTGAGGCCCACGGCGGCCAGCCCGATCGGTACATTGACCAGGAAGATCGATTGCCAGCCGAATTGCTGAGTCAGATAGCCGCCGGCCACCGGGCCAAAGGTATTGGCGGAGACGGCAACCGCGGCGAGATAGCCCTGATAACGGGCGCGCTCCCGCGGCGGAATTGCTTCACCGATCAGCGCCTGCGACAGCGTCATCAGTCCGCCGCCGCCCAAGCCTTGCAGGATGCGGGCAAGCGTCAAAAGCCCGATCGTGGAGACCGAAGCACAGGCAACTGAGGCGGCGATGAAGATGGCGAGCGCAACGAACATCAAATTGCGCCGGCCGAAGGCGTCGCCGAGGCGGCCATAGATCGGCGCCGCGATTGTCGAAGCGATCAGATAGCCGACGACGATCCAGGAGACGCGCTCGACCGCGCCGGTCGCCGCCGCGATCGCCGGCAAGGCGGTGGCGACGATGGTCTGATCAGCCACCGCAAGAAACATCGGCAGCATGATCGAGGGGAAAACGGTGAGAAAGCCGGCGTATTGCTTGGTCCCCACGCCTGCGGGGCCCGGGCTCTGGTCTGGCGCGCTCGACAATGGCTTACTTTCCCAATAGCCGCGGAGCGGCCCTGCTGTCCGAGGTCAGTGCGCCATGAATACCGGCAAGGTGGCATTGGCAAGGATATGCCGCGTAGCGCCGCCGAAGATCATCTGGCGCAGCCGGCTTTGCGTATAGGCGCTCTTGACCAGCAGATCGCAGCCGAGCTTGCCGGTCTGTTCGAGGATCACTTCACCGGAGGTGCGCGCCTCAGGTTTCACCGTCAATGCCGTCGCTTTGATGCCGTTCCGGCGCAAGTGCTCTGCTGCCTGCTCGGCCGTCGGTCCCGGCGTCATGCCGCCTTCCACCGCGAGCAGCGTCACCTGTTCTGCCCGCCGCAACAAAGGCATGGCAAACGTATTGGTATGGGCCTGTTCGGTACTGCCGTTCCAGGCGACCAGCACGTTGCGGCCGATGCTTTGCGGCGCCTGCGGCGGCACGATCAGCACCGGCCGGCCGCTTTCGAACAGCGCCGCCTCGAGCGGTGCCGTGCGCGGGTTCTGCGGCGCGCGGCCGGGCCGGCCGAGCACGATCAGATCAAAAACGCGGCCATAGCTGCCGAGGAAGGCGTCGTCGCCGGCCTCCGCCAACGGCCATCCATACGACAGCGTCGCCGGCTCGCGCGCGCCTTGCGCAACATTGCGCGCGCGCATGAAGCCCTCGAACTGCTCGCGGGCATGACGCGCCGTCTCCGCATCGAAAGCGCCCGAGAGGGCAAGGCTGCTCACCGGCTCGACCGTCACGTAAGTTCCCGCCATCGGCCGGACCGCAAACCCTTCCATGTAGCTGTCGAAGGTCTTCGCTATCAGCCACGCCGTCTCCAGCACGGCCTTCATGGCGTCGTGGTCCTCGGTCGGAATCAGAATGGTCTTCATGATGCGGCCCCCTTCAACTGCGCGCGTTGACCAAGCCGATAGAACGCAACGATTCCGTTAGACGCGATGCGGCGCCTGCACGCAAGGAGCTTATCCTAAACCCTTCCTTAACGGCGGGTGGATAGGGTCGTTCATGTCGGGTTCGGGCGGCCATTGCGCCCGGGACCGGGGGCAATATGGTCCGTATCGATTTTAACCGTCTGCGTTTTCTTGTCATCGATGACAACGCCCACATGCGGCGCATTCTGCGCACACTGTTGCATGGTTTCGGCGCCCGCGAAGTCTATGAGGCCGAGGACGGCGCGGCCGGACTCGAGGCCTTTACGCATTACACCCCCGACATCGTGATCACCGACTGGGCCATGCCTTCCATCGACGGCATCGAGCTTACGCGCATGATTCGCCAGCCGGATGGCAACAATGCCTTTGCCGCGATCATCATGCTGACCGGGCATTCGGAAAAAGCGCGCGTGGTGGCCGCGCGCGATGTGGGGGTCACGGAATTCCTGGCTAAGCCGATTTCAGCCAAAGGCCTTTATCAGCGCATCATGAACGTGGTCGCCAATCCCCGCCCCTTCATCAAGACCGAAACCTATTTCGGCCCCGACCGCCGCCGCACGGCCAGTACGAACTACAGCGGCCCCGAGCGCCGCAAAGGCGGCAAAGCCGACGTGATCCGTCAGGTCCCGCTAATCGACAAGGTTCGCGCCCCAAGCTGACAAGAGAGATCCATTATGGCCCTGCGCAAGAACACCGCGGCGGTCGCCACCTATGGCGATCACGAGGTCATTACGCCGGAAAACACGCTGCGCAAAGCGCTGACTAACCGGCCCGCCCCTCCCGGCGAGGACGACCCGGTGAGCCGGGCGGAGCGCGCGTTGGCCGAGCTGGCCGGCAATTTCGGCTCCTGGATGGATGGGGAATGCGCGCGGCTCGCACGCGCGCGCCATCAGGTGAACAAAGGCGGTTTCACTCAAGCAAACCGCGACGCCCTTTTTCACGCCGCCCACGACATCAAAGGCGAAGCGGCGACCTTCGGCTATCCCGCGGTGGCGGCCGCGGCCGACAGCCTGTGCCGGCTCATCGAGCTTTCGCCGGACGTCAGGCGTATCCCGATCAAACTCGTCGATCAGCACGTGGATGCGGTGCGCGCGATCTATCGCGAATACGCCAATTCGGATGCCAAAGCGCTGGCCGACCGTCTCACCGCTCGCCTACGCGAGGTGACCGACGAGTTCCTCCTGCATGAAAACCGCGATCGGCCGGAGATGCTTGCCCAGATCACGGGCCCCGGTTTGGTGCCGGATTAGAACGCCCCGTAACGGAAGCTCTCTCGCTAGGCCACCATCCTGATCTCAGCGGCCGGCGGCATAACGGCTGCCCGGTATGGCCGATCCGGCACATGGTCCACAACCACGACCGGCCGGCTGGCGGCGAGATCATCGCAGAGCAAGCGTGCCTCCTCGCGCGCGGCCTCGACCGCAAAACGGCGGAGCAAGATCAGCAACGGCGCCGTATCGGCGCCGCGCTCGCGCGTGCAGGCGTCGAGTACGCGCTCGACCATGCGCCGCTTGAGACGCCCTACCCCACCTCGCCCCCCGACCAGAACGCCTTCGCGCAATGCCGCGATCGCCTCGCGAAACGCAGGGTAAGCGATTTCGGGAAGAGCGGCCTTGCGGTAGAGCGCATGGAAACCGGAAATGGTCTTGTCGTGGATGTAGCCGGTGACGCGGTCGATCGGCAGGCCGGACAGCTCAGCCAAGGCCTCCTCGAAGAGCACCACGTTGCCTGAGAGCAGCGCGCGCAACAACATGCCGGCGGTGAGCTGCTCGGTTCGGCGCAAGTGCGCGACTAAAGCGCCGACCTCGTCGTAGGGCGTATCGGCGGCGAGCACCACGGTCGCCTTTTCGCAAGCCTCGCGCGTCGCATGGTCCGCGTGATCTGTCCCCATCCATTGCCGCGCGGCGACGAACCCGGCCAGCGTCTGCGACAGCTTCGACAACAGCGCCTGCCGCATGGGCGCCGGCAGGTCGTCGCGATCGAGAAGGTTCTCACGGATCGGGGCAAGATGGCCGAATCGCTCGACAATGCGATTGACCGAAAATGCCGGAATAACGGCAGCGGGGTTCTCGAGCAGTGCGAGACATGCTTCTCCCGCGCCAACTTCGGCAATGGCGGCAGCGAGCGAGCGCGGCAGCAGAGCGCGGCTGGCGATCGCCACCTGGGCCTCCGGCTCGGCAGTCGCCATCAGATCGACGAGGTCATCCGCCTCCAGCAGCGGCGAGCGCTCGAGCAAGGGCAGCGCCACCTCGGTTTGATCGGCGGCCAGTGCGTGCACGACGACACGTGGCGCCTTTTGCGACGAGGCGAAGACGTCCGCCATCGCCCGCCGCACGCGGGGCGAAGGGTCGTCGAGGAGCATGATCATCGCGCCTTCGGCGGCGGCGAGATCGTCGGTGGCGAGATCGGAGTGAAGATAGGCGCGCGCCAGCGCGGAAGTGGCTTCCGCCCGCTCGCCGGCGGACGCATCGCGGATCCAGTGCAGGAATTGACGGACAATCATGGCACAACCGGACGCTGCTACAATGCCGCCCACGCAGCGGCATGGTTAACCGTAGCGGAGGAGCCTTAACAAACCGTTCAGCATAGATTTTGGGGCTCCATTAACGACGATCGGCGACAGTACCGGCAAACTCAGACTCGTCATGCCCGCGCTTGTCGCGGGCATCCACGCCCTAAAGTCGAGCAACAACAAAGACGTGGATGGCCGGGACAAGCCCGGCCATGACGCTGAGAGTAAGCAATTTCCTTTCTGCTGCGTTCAGGTGCGGCCGTTCCCGAATATGGCGCGGGCATTCGTGCCTTGATCGGTGAATAGGTCGAGCGGATTGAGCTGTCCGCCTGTTGCCGCCTTGGCCGACGCACCGCCTGCTTCTGGGGTGCTGCTCGCCGACCACAGATGCTGCACCACGGGCGTCAGCGGACCCGCACCTCGATCGGTGAACATGGATTGGAACAATGGTCGCGTGTCCTGCCGCGCCGATGTTCGAGCGACGCCCGCAACCGCTGCCTGCGGCGTGCCCACAGTCTCAAGCGCAGCGGTCGCCTGCGGACCGATGCTGCCGCGCAAGCGCGGATCCGCCGACATCGTGCGCGCCATGGCGTAGCGGCCGGTGAGCTCGGCATAGAGTGCACCGGCGGTGCGCGCACGGCCGAACTTATCGAGAAAGATGCCGCGATTGGCGGCCGCGGCTTGTGGAAACATCTGCACGGCGTTGGTCTGCGGCTGCCGGGCCGCCGCGGTAATCAGCTTGGCCGCGCCATCCGAGCCGAGGAAATGCGCGATGTAGAGTTCGCCCTCGCTCGGCGCCCGCCCGATTGTCGAGGCAAGCTGAGCGGCATTGCTGCGTGCGAACGCGCCAGCCATCATCGCGCTCACCTTCGGGTCGTCGCGCAAGCGCATGATCGCATCGCGCATCGCCGGATCGGGCACCATGTAGCGGCCGTCCGCACCCTGCACGATCGCATTGGCATAAGGCGCATAGCCGAGCGTAGGTCCTGCATGTTTCAGGGTGCCGAGCCAGGTCTGGTCGATGAACTGATAAAGCCCCGAGGCCGACGAGGTCGACGCCTGCGCCGCCGGGTTGAGCTTGGATTCGATGCGGGCGGTGGTGAGCAGATATTCGAAGCTGATGCCGGTCGAGCGCGCCGCTTGGCTGATCGCGCCCGTGATCTGGTTGGCCGCATTGGACAGGACGGAAGCGACCGACATTGAAGGAGCCTTGTGGGCCTTGCCGGGGCCGCGGGTTTCGTCCTAATCGACGCGACGATGGTGTACGAAGGCGCGCCAACCATGGGCAAGCATGGTAAATGGACTGTTAATGACCGCGCCGGTCGGGCCTCGAACGGGAGAATAGGATGCAAACGACCATAAGTCGGCACAAGCGCGGCGGTCTCTATTACGAAGACCTCGAGGTCGGCCGCACCTACGCGCATCCGCTCACCCGCACGGTGACGCAGATGGACAACATGCTCTTCTCCAACATGACGCTGAATCCGCAGCCGCTGCACATCGACCGCCATTTCTGCGAGCAGGAGACCGAGTGGGGCCAGCCGTTGATGAATTCGCTGTTCACGCTCGGGCTGATGATCGGCATTCAGGTCGCCGACATGACGGTCGGCACCACCATCGCCAATCTCGGCATGAAGGAAGTCCGCTTCCCCAACCCGTTGTTCGAAGGCGACACCGTACATTGCGAGACGACCGTTCTGGGTAAACGCGAGTCGAAGTCACGGCCCGGCGCCGGCATCGTCGAATTCCATCACAAGGCCTTCAAGCAGGACGGCACACTGGTGGCCGAATGCCAACGGCAAGTGTTCATGCGCATGCGGCCAAAGTGAATTATGGCCTCATGGTTCGAGACGCCGCGCCTACGGCGCGGCTCCTCACCATGAGGAGAATCTTCTCATCCTGAGGAGCGGCCGAAGGCCGCGTCTCGAAGGATGAGGCCGAAGGAGCCTCCAGATAGATGCGTTCTCTCCTCTTCGTCCCGGCGGACGGCGGCAGCAAACTCGACAAGGCAATGGCGAGCGGCGCCGACGCCGTCATCATCGACCTGGAAGATTCCATTTCGCCCGAGCGAAAGGAAAACGCGCGGCTTGCTGCATTGAACTTCCTTAAAGCCCATGCAGCCAAGCCCGACCGGCCGCGCTTGCTGGTCCGCATCAACGGGCTCGATACCGGCATGACCGACGCCGATCTCGACGCGATCGTCGCCGGCGCACCGGACGCGGTCATCTTTCCCAAGGCCGAAGGCGGCGCGACCGTAACCCATCTCGACGCTAAGCTCACCGCGCGCGAAGCCATCGCGGGCCTCGCGGAAGGACACATCAAGATTCTGGCGCAAGCCGTGGAATCCGCCCTTGGACTGTTCTCGGCCGGCACCTATCGCGACTGCAGCAAGCGGCTGATCGGGCTGACGTGGGGGCCGGAAGACCTATCCGCCGAGCTCGGCGCCGAGACAAACAGAGAGGCGGACGGCACGCTGACGGAGCCATACCGTCTCGCCCGCGCCATGTGTCTCTACGGCGCGGCGGCGGCGCGCGTGCCCGCGGTCGAGACGATCCACGTCGACTTCCGCAATCTCGATGCCTTGCGGCACGACACGGAAGTCGCGCGTCGTGACGGATTTGTGGGCCGCTTGGCGATCCATCCGGCGCAGGTGAGCGTCATCAACGCGGTGTTCACGCCGACCGCAGTGCAGATCGAGCAGGCGAAGACCGTCGTCGCCGCCTTCGCCGCCCAACCCGGCGCTGGCGCGATCGGTATCGCGGGCAAGATGTACGACCGCCCGCATCTGGCACGGGCGCAGGCATTGCTGGAGCGCACGAAGAGCAACGACTAGCATTGAACCGCTCGTCCCCGCGAAAGCGAAGACCCAGCAACTTAATGCACAGGCTCTTTGTTTTCCTCTGGATTCCCGCGTGCGCGGGAATGAGCGGGGTGTATCGCTAATCGCGCTTGCGATTGGCGAACGCCGAAAGCATCCGGGCCGGCTCATCTGTGTCGAAGGCACGCATGAAGGCGTCGACACCGGCGGCGATGGCCCGGTCGAGCGGCAGCATTTCCCATTCTCGCATCAGCCTCTTCTGCTGCCGTACCGCTCGAGGGCCGGCGGTCAGCAGCGCGGAAACGATCTTCTCCACTTCGCTGTCGAACGCGTCTTGCGAGACGACGCGCTCGACCAATTCCCAACGCAATGCAGTCTCCGCATCGATGATCTCGCCCAGTATTAAAAGCTCGCGGGCGTGCCCGGCTCCGATCAGGCGCGGCAACAGTGCTGCCTCCACGACCGAGGGGATTCCCACTTTGACTTCGGGCATGCCAAAGACCGCCCGATGCGAGGCCACCCGAAGATCACAGGATACCGCCACCTCGAGACCGGCCCCAAGCGCATAACCGTCAATGCGCGCGATCACCGGCACCGGCAATTGCCGCAGGCAATCGCACGTCCGGTGTACCAACGTGATGAACTCCTTCGCACTCCCGGTGTCGAGCGCGGCCATTTCCGGAATATTCGCGCCGCCGATGAAAGCCTTGTCGCCGGCGCCGGTGACCACCAGCGCGCGCAAATCCTCGCGCGCCGCCATGGCTTCAACCTTCTCGACAAAGTCGGTCATCAACGCGCGCGTCAGCGTGTTGAGCTTTGCCCGGTTGTCGAGCGTCAGATAAGCGATGGTGCCGGCTGAGCGTGGATCGAAGCGCAGGTCGATATGGGGCGCCGCGGGATCTCTCATCGCTCAGACCGGTTGCCGTAGACCGCCTGCGGATCGAAACGCCTCTCAGCGCCGCGAAATTCAAGGCTCGCGCCGCCTTTTTGCCCGAGCGGCACCGCGCGGTAAAAGCATGAGCGTCGCCCCGTATGGCAGGCGCCGGAGCCGTGCTGCTCGACCTTCAGCCAGAGCGCATCCTGGTCGCAGTCGGTGCGCAATTCGACGACGCGTTGCAGGTGTCCCGAACTCTCGCCCTTCTTCCAGAGCTTCTTGCGCGAGCGGCTGAAGTACCAAGCTTCGCCGGTTTCAACGGTTTTGGCCAACGCCTCCGCGTTCATGTGCGCGACCATCAACACGTCGCCGCTCGCCGCGTCGGTCACGACGGCGGTAATGAGGCCGCTCGCGTCGAATCTCGGGGTAAAGGCGAGGCCTTCTTCGATGTCGGAGATCGTGCTCATCGCGGGCGCACCACATCTGGGCCTCATCCTGATGAGCCGGCCGAGGGCCGGCGTCTCGAAGGATGCGGGTACGCGCCCTCACCCTTCGAGACGCGCCCTTCGGGCGCTCCTCAGGGTGAGGCGCTGCTATTGAAGACTACCGCCCGCCGCCGCGCACCAGCGCCATGAACCGGACCTGCTCGGCGGCATCCTTGAACGCGCCGGTGAAATGGGTGGTCACCGTCAGGGCGCCCGGCTTTGTCACCCCCCGCAGCGACATGCACATGTGCTCGGCTTCCATCATCACCGCGACGCCGCGCGGCTTCAGGATTTCCTCGATTGCCGTCGCCACTTGCGAGGTCATGTGCTCCTGAGTCTGCAACCGCTTGGCGTAAACATCGACGAGACGCGCGAGCTTCGACAAGCCCACCACCCGATCGGTCGGCATGTAGGCGACGTGCGCCTTGCCGAAAAACGGCATCATGTGGTGCTCGCAATGCGAGTTGAAGCCGATGTCTTTGACCAGCACGAAATCCTTGTATCCGGCGGTCTCGCCGAACGTGCGGTCGAGCACCTCCGCCGGGCATTCGCGGTAGCCTTGGTAGATCTCCTCGTATGCGTCGATCACCCGTTTCGGCGTATCGAGCACACCTTCGCGCGCTGGGTTATCGCCGGCATAGGCGATCAGCGTGCGCACAGCGGCCTCAGCCTCGGCGCGCGAGGGACGCGGCAGCGCCGGCTCCGGCACGGCCCGGACATGATCGGAAAGGCCTTTCTTCGGCCACGGCTCGATTGTCGCCTTGATGCTCTTCGCGTCCATCAGCGGACTCCGTTCGACCGGCACCATGCCGGGAGTGTCACCGGGGCGGCCGCGCCGGCCTTGAGAGACCTGGACGCTGCATTCCCATTTCGCAGGCTCCAGTGTCGCTCCGAAGACCTGCCGGGCGCTGGGAACCCCTTCTCGCGCCCTCTAGCCGATCCCTATATATTGGTTTGCGGGGACGAGGCAATCCGCCGGAACCGCCCGATGGAGCCGATGGAATTGAAATTTCATGCTGAACGACGTCTATAACGCCCGTATCCTCGAATTGGCGGGCAACATTCCCCGTCTCGGACGGCTCGCCGCCCCCGACGCCACCGCGACGGCTCATTCCAAGCTATGCGGTTCAACCGTGACTGTCGATCTCAAGCTGACTGATGGGGTGGTGTCCGATTTCGCCCATGACGTGAAGGCCTGCGCGCTAGGCCAAGCCTCCTCCTCCATCATGGCTCGCCATGTGATCGGCTCGAATCCCGACGAGTTACGGGGCTTGCGCGAAATCGTCCGCAAGATGCTGAAGGAACACGGCGCCCCGCCGAAAGACGGCAAATGGGCCGATATCGCGGTGCTCGAGCCGGTGCGCGACTATAAAGCCCGCCACGCCTCCACTTTGCTCACCTTCGATGCCGTCGTATCGGCGCTCGACAAGATCGAAGCGGAGAAGGCAGAGGCGGCAGAATAGTGCGCGTATTTCGTTCGTCGTGGCCGGGCTTGTTCCGGCCATCTCACCTAAGTGGCACCTTGCCTTCCCAACCGGGACCACCGGCCTTCGCCCGCCGAGGGGCTCAGTGACGGCACCACTAACAGGTGCTTCGGCCCGCAAGCGGAACAAGTCCGGTGATGGCAGCCGAAAGGTTGGCGCGGTTCAATTCCGCTACTTGGCGGCCACCTTCCCGCCATTGATTTTGTCAGAAGGCAGATCGGCGTGGTCGGCAATACCCTTAGCGCATTGCGCGGCCAGTTGCGGCAGGCTCTGCTGCGCGCCGGTATTGCCCACGCGGATTCCTGTGACGAGACCGGGGCTGCGCGTTTGCACCATCAGCGAATGATCGCCGGCCGATGCGAAGCGGTCGATCAGGGATCCCGGCAGCGTGCCGGCCGCGATCGTGACCAGTTCGTCCGACGCCTCCTGGTGTTTCGACGAGACTACCTTGAGATCGGCGGCGGAATCGCCCATGGCGATGGTCACCGCATGCAGCGCGGCCGGTAAAGGCCAATCATGCGAGTCGTGCCGATGCTCGACATAGCTGACGTCGTAGCCGCCACCCGCGCCGCAGGAAAGCATAAGATCGAAGTTGCCGATCTCATCGCCTTCAAAGGTCAGTGGCTGGCTGCGCGCCAGTGCCGCGCTACCGCTCTGATCGATCACGCCCCAATGTTGCTCGCTGATTTGCGTCGGCTGTATACCATTTGTGGAGGGTAAAAGAGCCGCAGGCTGCGCTTGCGGCAGCACCTGTGACGACGCGACATTGGCCGGCGCCGGCGTCGGATTGTCGGCGTTCGCCATACGCGTGCGCGTGATCTCGGCACGCGTCATCGTGTGCATCGGCTCCCAAGGCGGGATGCGTAGTGCCAGATCAAGCACCTCGATGGAGGCGCCCATGTCTTCCGTATAGCGGGCGAGCCGGCCGATATCACGCTGGACCAGCACCAAGTCCTCGGCCGAGTAAGTGGCAGCGGTGGGATCGTTACGGCGATTGCCAAGCCAGATTTGATGCACCATCACCCGCGCTTGCGCCGGTACGGTGCGATGTACGCCGGCCAACAGAACGAAGGCGCACATCGATTCGCAATTTGCGTGCGGTGAGATGCTGGCCCGGGGCAACCCGCTAACAGCTCCGCCGCTTGCGTCAAGATCGCTGACTTTGCCGACCGTGGTGTCGAGACCGAGCGCACGGATTTCTCGCCCTAGTTTGATAGCGCCGTGCACCGAGCCACCTTCGGAATCGAGCACCATCAGAGCTCCGGTGAGCTTTCGCCCTTTGGCAAAACGCTTGAACTCGCTTGGCGTATCGGCGGTAATGGGACCGTGCGCGGACACGAGCAGCCGGCACTCGCTACCGCACGTAGCCGCAGGCCCTTCCATACGCAGGGCGAAGTGCATTGATGTCGGACTGTCGATCGCTTTCGAAGTCACCGGCAAGACAAGAACCGGCACAGCCAAACCGAGCGCGAACAATGTCGCGAGGGAGCGAGTCATTAAAACCCCGAATTTCTGCCGCATTTTTCCCAGGTCTTGCGTGTGGTTGTTCCACCTTCTGCCGGGTTCACGGCTGTTGGACCCCGCTTATGATTGGTTGAAAAATAAGCAGTGAGTGAAGTGGCGTCTAGAAAAAAAACATGGCTATCCCACGGCGACTTTCATGAATAAGTGAGCAAATACAGTGGCTTGGAACTTTCGTTGGAACTTCTGCCTGGAACTTTCAACGGAACCAAAAGAATGGCTCGCGAATTAACAACTTCTTGCTCGCGATGAGTAGCAATCGACCGGCGCCCCGACTTGCAACATTGCCGCGCCTCGCCGGCCGTGTGCTTATTCTGCTCTATCGACACACGCTCTCACCATTGATCGGCCCACGCTGCCGGCATCTGCCGAGTTGCTCCGAATATGCCGAGGAGGCAATCCTGCGCTTCGGTCTGTGGGCCGGCGGCTGGATGGCGCTGGCGCGTATTCTTCGTTGCCATCCCTTCGGTACCGACGGTCTCGACTTCGTACCGCAGGTACTGCCGGAGCGGGCGCATTGGTGGGCGCCCTGGCGCTACGGCCGCTGGCGGGGGACTAACAACGTGCCGCCCCATTCGTAGTCATTCCGGGACGCCGCGAAAGCGACGGCCCCGGAATCCATAACCCGGTCTATGAGTATGGATTCCGGGCTCGCGGCCTGACGGCCGCGCCCCGGAATGACGCCCAGGCGTTTGCTTCAACTGTTTCCACTGTTATATCTGCTCCACGCTTACCTGCATTCGTAGGCAGCGAGTGAGCAAAGGACGGTACCATGGCCGAACCCATCGTGGGCGTTTCGCCTGCGCCCAATTCCTCCTCGGTTGCAGTGACATTCCCCGACGGCGCGAAGCGCAGCTTCGCCGCCGGCGTCTCCGGTTTCGATGTCGCCAAAAGCATCTCTCCGTCACTGGCCAAGCGCACCGTGGCGATGGCGATCGACGGCGCGCTCGCCGATCTCAACGATCCGATCACCCGCGATGCAAAGGTCGAATTCATCTCGCGCGAGGACCCGCGCGCGCTCGAGTTGATCCGCCACGACGCCGCCCACGTCTTGGCGGAAGCCGTGCAGGACCTGTGGCCGGGCACGCAGGTGACTATCGGCCCCGTGATCGAGAACGGCTTCTATTACGATTTCTACCGCAATCAGCCGTTCACGCCGGAAGACTTGCCCGTCATCGAAAAGAAGATGCGGGAGATCATCGCCCGCGACAAACCTTTCAGCAAGGAAGTGTGGCCGCGCGAGAAGGCAAAGCAGACTTTCCGCGACATGGGCGAGCAGTTCAAAGTCGAACTGGTCGACGCCATTCCCGAAGATCAGCAGGTCAAAATCTACAGACAAGGCGAATGGTTCGACCTCTGCCGCGGTCCGCACATGACCTCTACGGCTAAGATCGGCGACGCCTTCACGTTGATGAAGGTGGCGGGCGCCTATTGGCGCGGCGACAGCAAGAACCCGATGCTCACCCGCATCTACGGCACCGCCTTCGCCAAACAAAGCGACCTGGACGACTATCTCAAGCAAATAGAGGAGGCCGAGAAGCGCGACCACCGCAAGCTCGGCCGCGAGATGGACCTGTTCCATTTCCAGGAGGAAGCGCCCGGCTCGGTGTTCTGGCACCCGAAAGGCTGGACCCTGTTCCAGGAACTCGAGCACTACATCCGCCGGCGGCAGAAGGAAGCAGGCTATCAGGAGGTGAACGCGCCGCAACTCATGGATTCATCGCTCTGGGTCGCCTCCGGACACATGGCGACCTTCCGCGAGAACATGTTTCTCACCCAACCGCGCGAGGAGGACGAGCGCACCTTCGTGGTCAAGCCGATGAACTGCCCTGGGCATATCCAGATTTTCAAGAACGGCTTGAAGTCATACCGCGAACTCCCTTTCAAGCTCGCGGAATTCGGCAAGGTGCACCGTTTCGAACCGTCGGGCGCGCTGCACGGCCTGATGCGCGTGCGCGCCTTCACGCAGGACGACGCGCACATTTTCATTACGGCGCAGCAGATCGCCGAGGAGTCGCTCAAGATCAACAACCATATCTTGTCGATCTATGAAGACTTCGGCTTTTCCGACGTACACATCAAGTTCTCCGACCGGCCGGAGAACCGCATCGGCGACGACGCCGTCTGGGACCAGGCGGAGGCCGCATTGATGGCGGCGCTGGAAGCTTCCGGCCGCCCCTGGACGCTGAACAAAGGCGAAGGCGCGTTCTACGGGCCCAAGCTCGAATACGTGCTCCGCGACGCCATCGGCCGCGACTGGCAGTGCGGCACCGTGCAGGTCGACCTCAACATGCCCGGCCGGCTCGGCGCGTTCTATATCGACGAGCACTCGAACAAAGTGACTCCGGTGATGCTGCACCGGGCGATGTTCGGCTCGCTCGAGCGTTTCACCGGCATTCTCATCGAGCATTACGCAGGCCATTTCCCGCTGTGGCTCTCGCCGGTGCAGGCCATGGTGGCGACGATCACAGACGAGGGCGACGATTACGCCCGCGAGGTTTTGTGCGCGGCGCGCCGCACGGGGCTGCGCGCCGAAGCCGACCTGCGCAACGAGAAGATCAATTATAAGGTGCGCGAGCACTCGCTGGCGAAAATCCCCGTGCTCCTCGTCGTCGGCAAGAAAGAAACGGCCGAGCGCACCGTCTCGATCCGCCGTCTCGGAATGGAACGCCAGCAGGTGATGCCGCTCGATCAAGCGCTCGCCGCGCTGGCCGACGAGGCGGTGCCGCCGGATGTCAAGCGGAACGCGTAGCCGACATTTCGCTGCCCCGGATTTCGCTGGCGCTCATCCGGGTTACAGTCGATCCGGATTTGGGCTCCGTCTCAGGCCCTGCGTCGGCTCGGCCGTCACCTCATCCGGACGCCCGGTCCAACTCGGAACTTCACCCGCCCATTAGCGTTGTCGGCGCGGGGCTCTTCTTCCTTAGAGGCATGATCATGGCCTGGACGTCTCCGACGCTTGTCGAAATCTGCATCGGTCTCGAAATCAACGGTTATCTGCCGGCTGAATTCTAACGCAGCGCCGCCGTGCCATGGAACGGCTGAAGGCCGTCGTCCTTGGCTCGGCGGCCGGCGGTGGGTTTCCGCAGTGGAACTGCCGCTGTCCCGTGTGCCGTTTGGCCTGGGCGGGCGACCTCCGTGTACGGGCACGAACGCAAACGAGTATTGCCGTCTCGATTGACGGAAGCCGGTGGGTTTTGCTCAACGCGGCACCCGACCTACGGACACAGATCGTTGCCACCCCCGCCTTACAGCCGCAAGCCGCCCGGGTGCGGGACAGCCCCGTCGAGGCCGTGATCCTAACCGGCGGAGAGGTCGACGAGATTGCTGGACTTCTGCATTTGCGCGAGCGCCAACCCTTGGCAGTGATCGGCACGGCGGCAACGCTCGACACCTTGGCTGCCAACTCGGTTTTCGATGCCCTGGCGCCCGACGTGGTGGAGCGCCGGAGAGTCGCGGCCTGCGAACCGTTCTCGATCGCGGGCATCGAGGTCGAATTATTCACGGTGCCGGGCAAGGCACCGCTTTATCTTGAGCGAAGCGAACCGCCGATGTCAGCCGACAGCACGGCGAACGTCGGCGTTTCCCTGCGCGCAAACGGAAGGCATCTTGTGTTCGTGCCCGCGGCCGCCGCCATGACCCAAGCGCTG
>DASTWX010000237.1:0-7927 GCA_035765795.1 Pseudolabrys sp.
GCTCATCTCGATAAGCAATTTGCCTTTGACGTCGCCTGACAGGAGGCCATTGGGCCCGTTGTAGACCGCATCGATCGCCGCGCCGTCGGTGAGGATGGTGATGACGGCGTCGTTTGCTTCGGCCAATTTGGCCGGCGAGCCGGCCACCTTGGCGCCAGCTTCGACCAAAGGCTTCGCCTTCTCGGCGCTGCGATTCCAGACGCTGACATCGTGGCCGAGATCGATCAGCCTGGCGGCAAGCGCCGAACCCATCACGCCGAGCCCCGCTACTCCGATTTTCATATTGCCTCCCTGCGCACTTTTGTTGCGACGATAGGCTATCGTATTGCCCGTTGAAAGCGGCTCACGAAAACGTCACCCACTCGACAGCCGCACGCGCTACCGCATAAGAGGGACAGCCACACGACATGTGGGGTCGATGATTTCACGCGGAGAAAACGGAATGGCTGCGGTGAAGAGAAAGAAGGGCACGGTCGGCGTGATCGGGCTCGGCATCATGGGCGGCGCTTTCGCCAAGAACCTGACGGCGGCCGGGTGGCGGGTCGTCGGCTACGATATCAGCGCGGTGCGGCGACGCGAGGCGCAGCGCGCCGGTGTCGAGATTGCTGGCAGCGCGGCCGAGCTAGCGGCGGCGGTGCCGACCATCCTCATCAGTCTGCCGAAGCCGGAGGCGCTGATAACGGTGGCGCATGAGATCGCCAATGCCAAGCTCAAAGGTAAGCTGATCGTCGAAATGAGCACCTTCACGATCGCCGATAAGGAAAGAGCAGAGAAAATCTTGCGCAAGGCCGGGCACATTATGCTCGATTGCCCGGTCAGCGGCACCGGCGCCCAGGCAGCCAATCGCGACCTCGTCTTTTATGCGAGCGGCGACAGCAGGGCCGTCCGCAAGCTCAAACCGATGTTCGAGGCGTTCGGCCGCAAGGTTTACGACGTGGGCGCCTTCGGCAACGGCAGCAAGATGAAATACGTCGCCAATTTGCTGGTCGCCATCCATAATGTCGCCAGCGCGGAAGCCATGGTGCTGGGCATGAAGGCGGGATTGCCGCCGCAGCTCATTTTCGATTTGATCCAGTCCGGCGCCGGCAATTCGCGCGTGTTCGAGCTGCGTGCGCCGATGATGGTGAAGGGCAACTATAAAGACGTCACCATGAAAATCGACGTATGGGACAAGGACATGTCGGTGATCGGCGGCTATGCCAAGAAAATCCGCGTACCCACGCCGCTCTTCGACGCCACCAAGCCGGTCTACGCGAAGGCGCAGAAGTCCGGCTTCGGCGCGCAGGATACCGCCGCCGTTTGCGCCGTGCTCGAGAAGATGGCGAAGGTAAAGCGCGCAAGAGGCAAGGCGATGCGGTGAGGTTATTCCCCTCTCCCCGCTTGCGGGGAGAGGTGAAACAGAACCAGCCGCATCGCGCAATAATTCGGGAGGGAAACACATGGCCCAGTTGGAAGAACGCTCCGAAACCCGCGACGGCATGCGCATCGATTTCAACGTGCCGATCACCGCCGACGATGGTTTGGTTCTGCGTGCGGACGTCTTCCGCCCCATAAAAGAGGGCCGCTATCCGGTCCTCCTCACCTACGGGCCTTACGCCAAGAATCTCGCCTTCCAGGACGGCTATCCAAGCGCCTGGAAAACCATGGCAGAGAAACATCCCGACGTCACCGCAGGCTCGAGCAACCTCTACCAGAACTGGGAAGTCGTCGATCCGGAAAAATGGGTGCCGCACGACTACGTCTGCGTGCGCGTCGACTCGCGCGGCACCGGCTGCTCGTCCGGCTTCATCGATCATTTCTCGCCGCGCGAAACGAAAGACTTCTATGACTGCATCGAATGGGCAGGCGTGCAGCCGTGGTCGAACGGCAAAGTCGGCCTCAACGGCATCTCCTATTACGGGATCAATCAGTGGCATGTTGCGTCGCTACAACCGCCTCATCTCGCGGCGATGTGTGTCTGGGAAGGCGCCGCGGATTGGTATCGCGACATGACGCACCACGGCGGCATTCTCTCGACGTTCTGGGAGAACTGGTACGACATGCAGGTGAAGACCGTGCAGTACGGCGCAGGCGAGCGCGGCGGGCGTAGCCGCGTCACCGGCGAGTTGGTATGCGGGCCGGAGATGTTATCGGACGAAGAACTCGCGAAGAACCGCGCCGACTTCGGCACCGAGATCGTCGCCCATCCGCTGGACGACCGTTATCACCGCGATCGTTCGCCAATCTGGTCGAAAGTCATCACGCCGCTGTTTTCCGCTGCCAATTGGGGCGGCCAGGGCCTGCATCCGCGCGGGAATTTCGAAGGCTTCATGCGCGCGGCATCGAAGCAGAAATGGCTCGAAGCACACGGCATCGAGCACTGGACACATTTCTATACCGACTATGGGCGCGAACAGCAGCTTCGTTTCTTCGACCATTTCCTGCACGGCAAAGATAACGGCTGGTCGAAACAGCCGAAGGTGATGCTTCAGGTGCGCCATCCCGGCGAGAAGTTCGAGCCACGCGCCGAGAACGAATGGCCGCTCAAGCGCACCAAATGGACGAGATATTATCTCGACTCCGCCGGCATGACGCTGACAGCAAAAAAACCGTCACGCGCGGCCAAGCTCAGCTTCGAAGCGATGGGTGACGGGCTGACCTTCCTCACGGCGCCCCTCGTCCAACCGACCGAGATCACCGGTCCTTCCGCGCTCAAGCTTTTCGCGTCCTCATCGACCTCGGACGCCGATTTCTTCGTTGTGCTGCGCGTCTTCACCGGCGACATGAAGGAGATCACATTTCAAGGCGCCATCGACCCGCACACCCCGGTGGCGCAGGGTTGGCTGCGCGCCTCGCATCGAAAGCTCGACAAGAAGCTGTCGCTGCCCTACCGCCCCTATCACACTCACGACGAAAAGCAGCCGTTGAAAAAGGGCCAGCAGGTCGAGCTCGATATCGAGATATGGCCGACCTCGATCGTGGTTCCGGCCGGCTACCGCATCGGCCTCTCGATCCGCGGCAAGGATTACGTCTACGGCGGCGGCAGCGGCGGCAAGCAATCGAACTTCAAGAACGAACTGACCGGCTGCGGTCCCTTTCTTCACGACGATCCACGCGACCGGCCGGCTTCGGTTTTCAGTGGAACCACCACACTGCATTTCGGCAGGGCGAAAATGCCTTATGCGTTGCTGCCGATCATTCCGTCGATACCGGCATCCACAACCAAGAGAGGCACCCGGCGCTAGACACTAGCGATCGAACCGAGCCCAAATCTGGCACGCAAGCGTCTCGACCATATGACGTGACGAGCAAAGCCCAAGCGGTCTTTTCTCGAGCCCCGCAGGAACTCGCGGCAACCGAAAGGATCAAATCAGCGTCTAAGAACACCTCCCGCGTTCTGTAGCGATGCGTACTCGAGGTGGCGTTTCGTTCGAAAATCGTTGCTACTGCATCTATCCAGTTACACAGCATGCGTCGGTTCTATCGAGATGCGGTGCCCGCGATGGGAGCAGGTGCGACCCTGCCGCGGTAAAGCTGGCCAGAATACTCACGCCTTTCGCTGCTACGCTATTGGGCTTTACATCGTGAACGACATTGAACCATGATGCCGCCGCCTCGGTCGGCTGGAGTGGGAGCGACGGTCCACGCTACGGAGCGCCGGCGTTTGTCGACCTGGACCACAGAGGCATCATAAACGGCTGAATGCCACGTTCAGCTAACAACCCCCACGACATGGGGCGAGGAAGGGAGAAACGAGATGCCGATCAAAGTAAGTCGCCGCAAATTCATGGCCGCGACCGCCGTCGGCGCGGCGGCGGCGACGTTCAAGTTTCCAGCGCCGGCCATTGCGCAGTCCGCGCCATTTAAGATCGGCCTGTTGACCGTCAAGACGGGTCCGCTTGCGCAGGGCGGCATTCAGATGGAGCAGGGCATCGCCACCTTTCTAAAGGAGAAAAACAACACCCTAGGCGGCAGCAAAATCGAGTTCATCTCGGCGGATACCGGCGGCAATCCCGCGGGCGCCAAGACCAAGGCGCAGGAATTGATCGAACGCAACAAGGTCAACGTCATCCTCGGCCCGCTCGCCGCGTTCGAGCTCTTGGCGATCACCGATTACGTTCGCCAGCATGAGACGCCGCTTATAAGCCTCGCGGCCGCCGAAGATGTCACGCAGCGGCACGTCAATCCATTCGTTGTCCGTCCGTCCGCCACATCGGCGCAATGCATGCACCCGCTCGGCGACTACGCCGCCAAGGACCTCAAATACAAGACCGCGATCACGATCTCGGAGGATTTCGCCTTCGGATACGAGCAGATGGCGGGATTCCAGCACGTATTCCAAGACGAAGGCGGCAAGATCGTAAAGAAATTGTGGCCGCCATTGGTTACGCCTGACTACACGCCCTATATCGCGCAGATCACCGACGTCGATTGCTGCGTGAACGGCTTTGCCGGCTCGAACCCGGTGAAGTTCATGCGCGCCTATCAGGCGATGGGAGTCAAAGCGAAAGTCCCGCTGCTCGCCGGCTGGACCGCGATGGACGACGCGCTCCTCCACAGCTTGGGCGACGAGGCGATCGGCGTGAAATCCGCACATTGGTATTCGGCGGACTACAATTCGGAAAGCAACAAGCGTTTCGTTGCGGATATGCAGAAGAACTACGGCGTGCTTCCGGGCGGCTATTCCGCCGGCATGTATCTCGCCGGCATGTGTGTCGAGCAGGTGCTCAAGACCAACGGCGACGCTCGGAAAAAGGCATTCGCGGATGCCCTGCATAAGGTCGTGCTGACGGATACCCCGCGCGGGCCCTTCCACTTCGATCAGTTCGGCAACGTCGTCGGGTCCGTATTCATCCGCAATTGCGAGCGCAAGAACGGCAAACTGGTGAACACGGTGATCAAAACCTATCCGAACGTGAGCCAGTTCTGGACCTATGACGTGAAGACGTTCCTTTCTCACCCGGTCTATTCGCGCAATTATCCGCCGCTCAAGCCATAGGCGTTATCGATCGGCCGGAGACCGTCTGCGTAAGGCGTGCGTAATGTGGGCTCAAGACCCACAATTATAAGTCGGCTGATTACATATCAGCCGCATAACCAGCAGGGGCGACTAAGGGAGGAAGTCAATGTCAAAGGTAAGTCGCCGTAAATTCATGGCTGCGACCGCCGCCGGCGCGGCGGCGGCGGCGTTCAAGTTTCCGACGCCAGCCGTCGCGCAGAATAAGCCTGTCAAGGTCGGCCTGTTAACCGTGAAAACAGGGCCGCTCGCAGAGGGCGGCATCCAGATGGAGCAAGGGGTCGTCACCTGGCTCAAGCAGCATGACTATAAAATGGGCGGCCGCAAGGTCGACTTCATATCAGCGGATACCGGCGGCAATCCCGCCGGCGCCAAGACCAAGGTGCAAGAACTGGTCGAGCGCGACAAAGTCGATGTCGTCCTCGGCCCCCTCGCCAGCTTCGAGCTTTACGCCATCGGCGATTACATCATCCAGCATAAGATGCCGACGCTCAGCCTGGCGGCGGCCCAGGATCTCACGCAGCGCAAGCCCAATCCGTATCTGCTGCGCGCCTCCGCGACCTCCTCGCAGGCGACGCAGCCGATGGGACACTACGCGGCGACCGAGATGAAGCTCAAGCGCGTCGTCACCGTCGTCGAGGACTTCGCCTTCGGCTACGAGCAGGTGGGCGGCTTCCAGGCGGCGTTCGAGAAGGACGGCGGCTGCCTCACCAAGAAACTGTGGACCCCGATCGTCACGCCCGACTACACACCCTACCTTGCGCAGATCGCCGATTGCGACGGCGTGTTCCAGGGCTTCGCCGGCTCCAACCCGCTCCGGTTCATGAAGCAATATCACAGCTTCGGACTTAAATATCCGGTGTGCACCGGCGAAACCGGCGGCGACGACGCCTTGCTGAAAAGCTTCGGCGACGATGCAATCGGGTTGATCTCGGCATGCCCCTATACACTCGATCTCGAAAACGCGAGCAACAAGCGCTTCGTCGACGGCATGTTGAAGTATTACAAGACCGTTCCCGGCTTCTACGCCGCCGGTCTGTACGTCAATTGCGACGTGCTGGACGCGGGCCTCAAGGCCGCGGGAGGCAACACCAGCAACGGCGAGAAACTGATGGCGGCGTTGAAGGCCGTCCATCTCACCGACACGCCCCGCGGACCGGTCAAGTTCGATCACTTCGGGAACGTGATCGGCAATATCTACATCCGCCGGCTCGGCAAAGAGGGCGCCAAATACGGGCTCAAGCTCTGGAACAAGACGATCAAGACATACGACAACGTCAGCCAATTCTGGGTTTGGCCCGAGAAGGAATACCTCTCGAAGCCGGTTTATTCCCGCAGCTATCCGCCACTGAAAAAATGCTGAATTCGGGACGCTGTGCCGCGGGCGCCGCATGTTGCGACGCCCGCGGTTTTATTGAGACGAGGAAGGTGCAGCAATGACCTTCTATCTATTGCTGACGGTGAACAGCATAACCTTCGGCGGGCTGCTGTTCCTGCTGGCGGCGGGCTTTTCTCTCATTTTCGGCCTCATGCGTATTCCGAACCTGACGCATGGCTCGCTCTTTATGCTCGGTGCCTATTTCGGCGCGACACTCGTGAATGGGCTGCTCGGCACGGTGTTCAACTTTTGGATTGCGGCCTTGATCGCGGCACTTCTGGTCGCCGTATTCGGCGCCGCGCTGGAGCGATTTCTGTTGCGGCAGCTCCCCGGACAACCCGCGGCGCAGGTCCTCATCACTCTCGGCGTTTCGCTCATGGTTGCCGATTTATGCCTAATGGGCTGGGGCGGCGATCCGATCTCGGTGGCGACGCCCGAGAGCCTTGTCGGCTTCGTCCGCAGCGGGCCGCTGGTATTCCCGCTCTATCGCCTGGCAATCATTATCGTCGCCACCATCGTGGCCATCGGCCTGTGGCTCATGCTCGACCGCACGCGGCTCGGCGCCATGATCCGCGCCGGCGTCGACGACCCGGACATGGCGCGAGTCGTGGGTATTCGAGTCTCGCAACTCTTTACGATCGTGTTCGCGCTCGGGGCAGGCATTGCCGGTTTCGCGGGCATCATCGGCGCGCCCATCCTGTCGGTCTATCCGGGTCTCGACCAGGACATGCTGCCGCTCGCGTTGGTTGTCGTCATCATCGGCGGTTCGGGCAGCCTGCTCGGCTCATTCTTCGGCAGCATCATCATCGGCTTCATCTATAACTTCGGGCAGGCGCTGGTGCCGGAACTCGCTTATTTCGTCCTTTTCCTGCCCATGCTGCTGGTGCTCTTAGTCAAGCCGGAGGGCCTGTTCGGCCGGTTTGTCCCATGAATGCCCGCGTTGTCGCCTTGGTGGTCGCGATTGCCGCGCTCGCTAGCTTGCCATTCTGGATTCCTGGCCTCTACTATCTCAATGTCGCCAGCCAAATCCTCTTTTACGCGATCTTCGCGCTCGGCCTGAACATCCTGTCCGGCTACGGCGGCTTGGTTTCGCTCGGTCATGCCGCGCTATTCGGCATCGCCGCTTACGGCACGGCGTATACATTGGGAGCCGGCTTCGGCCATCCGGCCGCGATTCTCATCGCGTTGGCCGTGACCATGGGAGCGACCGCGCTCTACGCCGTGCTGTCGCTTCGGTTGGCTGGCATCGGCTACATCATGATCACGCTGGCGATCGGTGAGATCGTCTGGGGGCTGGCCTATCGTTTGGTCGCCATCACCAATGGCGACAATGGCATCAACGTCCACAGCCGGCCCGAGCCTTTCGGCATTTCGCTCACGACGCCCTCCGCATTCTACTATACGACGCTAGTCATCTTCTTGCTGTCACTGCTGCTGACGGCAATTTTCGTGTACTCGCCACTAGGCGCCGCGCTTATGGGCACGCGCGACCAGCCCCGCCGAATGAACGCGCTCGGCTATCACGTGTGGGCCATTCGCTTCTGGGCGTCGAT
>DASTWX010000238.1:0-74397 GCA_035765795.1 Pseudolabrys sp.
GTCGACCACCGCCTGGTCGCCATATCGCTTGGTCAAGCCGCGCAACTCGACGGACGCCACGCGTCCTCCTCCCTCTTCGCCGTGGCCCTGGTTCGGCCATCTCGTTAATCAACCCCGCCGGCGCCGCTTTCTTCAGCACACACTGCGGCGCATTATTTTCCCATGAAAACGGGCTTGCGCTTCTCCATGAAAGCCTTGCGTCCCTCGGTATAATCGCCCGAAGCGAAGCATTGCGCCACTAGGTCGGCGCATTTTTTCAGATCACGTTCGCTTGCGCTCTTGACGGCCTCGCCGATGATATATTTCACGGAATTGACCGTGAGCGGCGCATTGCCGGCGATCATCTCGGCATAGCCCCTCACGTAGGCCTCCAATTCGTCCTGCGGCACCACACGGTTGACCAGCCCCATGTCACGCGCTTCCTGCGCGGTGAATTGGCGCGCGGTGAAAAAGATTTCCTTGGCGAAGGACGGTCCTACCACGTCGACCAGCTTATTGATGCCCTTGAAACCGTAACCGAGACCGAGCTTGGCAGCCGGGACGGCGAACTTGGAATTATCCGAGCAGATACGCAAGTCGCAGCATAGCGCGAGACCCACGCCGCCGCCGATGCAGTAGCCGCGGATCATGGCGATGGTCGGCTTGGGGAAATCGTAAATCGCGCCGTAGGCCTGATCGACCACGACGTTGTAGCGGTCGATCGCTTCTTTACTCGATCGCTCGCTCTCGAACTTGGAGATGTCGGCGCCCGAAATGAACGCCTTGCCGCCGGCGCCGCTCAGCACCACGAGACGGATAGCGTCGTCCTTGACGAAGTCGTCGAGGATCGAGCCTGCCGCCTCCCACATATCCAACGAAACCGCGTTGTGGCGCGCAGGATTGTTGAAGATCAGATGACCGATGCTGCCTTCCTTGCGGGACAGCATTTTGTCGGTATCACTCATAACGCGCTCCTGGTTCAGCGCGTCATGCCCGGCCTTGTGCCGGGCATCCACGGCTTGACACGAAATCAAGACGTGGATGGCCGGGACGAGCCCGGCCATGACGACGGATAGTGCTATATCGCCTTCGCCTCGTGCAGCCCGGTGATTTCCCCGTCGGAGAAGCCGAATTCCTTCAGCACCTCGTCCGTATGCTGCCCCTGCTCCGGCGGGGTGGCGACGATCTTGCTCGGCGTCCGCGACAGCGTGAACGGCTGGCCGACAAATACCTCCTCGCTGCCGTCCGGACGCTTGGCGGCCTGAGCAATGCCGAGATGCTGAACCTGCGGATCGGCAAACGTTTGGTCGATCGAATAGATCGGCCCGCAGGGCACGCCAGTCTTATTGAAGAGATCAATCCATTCGGCACTCGTCTTGTTCACCGTGCGCTTCTCAATCTCGGCGTTGACGGCATCGCGATTCGTCGAACGCAAGGCCCCGCTCTTGAACTCGGCACGATCGAGCAACTCAGAGGCCTCGATCGCCTCACATACCCGCTCCCACATCACTTGGCCGGCAGCGGCGATGTTGATGTAGCCATCCTTGGTCTTGAAGACGCCAGTCGGGATGCTCGTTGGGTGATTATTGCCGGCTTGCCTCGGCACCTGATGCGCCTGGAGCCACCGCGCGGCCTGGAAATCCAGCATGAAGATCTGTGCCTGCAACAGCGAACTGGCGACCCATTGCCCCTCGCCGGACTGCTCGCGTTCGAGCAGCGCCGTGAGAATGCCGATAGCGCAGAATAGCCCCGCGGTGAGGTCGGCGATCGGAATGCCGGCCCGGACCGGCCCCTGGCCGGGCAAGCCGGTGATCGACATCAACCCGCCCATGCCCTGCGCGATCTGGTCGAAGCCGGGCCGATCACGATAAGGCCCATCCTGCCCGAAACCGGAAATGCTGCCGAGAATGATCCGCTTGTTGATCTTCTTCAAAGACTCGTAATCGATGCCGAGCCGGCCCTTCACATCGGGCCGAAAGTTCTCGACCACCACATCGGCCTTCTCCACCATGCGCTTGAAGGCGGCGAGCCCTTGCGGAGACTTGAGATCGAGGGTGATGGAGCGCTTGTTGCGATGGAGGTTCTGGAAATCGGGGCCCTGGCGCGGGCCCCCGGCCGGCTCTCCCTTTTCGAGATGCGGCGGCGTCTCGATCTTGATCACGTTGGCGCCCCAGTCGGCGAGCTGGCGGACGCAGGTCGGCCCGGAGCGCACGCGGGTGAGGTCGAGAACCGTGAAGCGGGAGAGAGCCTGGGAGGCCCGGGGTGAGGACATTGGCGGCCTCCGGACGGGAGGGAAGGGAAACGGCGTTATGCCGCATGTGCGGCGGCACCATCCCCGATCTTCTCCGGATTGTCTATCGCCGGCATTTAGAACCCTTTCGCGCCAATTCGTTCATCATCAGACCACATTCGCGTTCTCTTGGCCTTGTAAACATAATGCAAGGCTGTCATATGACCGCTGCGGATGAGAGACCTGTCCTCGGGTCAGCGGGCCGCGTGCACGAAACTCGGTTTCAAAGCCAATTTTCGCCCCGCCCATCCCATTTCCGAACGACAACCCTGGCCACGCGGGATGTCTAAACCCCGCGACCTCGCCGCCTGCGCGTGTAAGACGGCCGTGTCGCCACACAAGAAAGAGACTCTTTGACTTCTTTTCACGATTTCGGCCTCGCAGAGCCGATCCTTCGCGCGCTTGCCGAAGAAAAGTACCAATCCCCCACCCCGATCCAGGCACAGACCGTCCCGCTCGCGCTATCGGCGCGTGACGTCATCGGCATAGCGCAGACCGGCACCGGCAAGACAGCGGCCTTCGCGCTGCCCATCCTCCACCGCCTCCTTACCCACCGCCGTCGTCCCGAGCGCAAATCGGCGCATGTCTTGGTGCTGGCACCGACGCGTGAACTGTCCGGTCAGATCGCCGACAGTTTCCGGACCTACGGTCGCCACATCCGTCCGCTCGATGTTGCGCTCGCCATCGGCGGCGTGCCCATCAACCGGCAAATTCGCGCGCTTGCGCGCGGCGTCGAAGTTCTGGTGGCGACGCCGGGCCGGCTGCTCGATCTTATGCATAGCCGCGCGCTACGCATCGACCAGGTCGAGGTGCTGGTGCTCGACGAAGCCGACCGCATGCTCGATATGGGCTTTGTGCACGACATCCGGAAGATCGTCGCGATGCTGCCGAGCGAGCGCCAGACGCTGTTCTTCTCCGCCACAATGCCGGGCGAGATCACCAAACTCGCCGCGCAAATGCTGCGCGATCCGGCACGCGTTTCGGTGACGCCACAAGCAACTACCGCTGAGCGCATCGCCCAACGCGTTATCCTCACCGACAAGGCGGCGAAACCCGCGCTGCTCGCTGAAGTATTGAAAACCGAACCGATCGACCGCGTCTTGGTGTTCACCCGCACCAAACACGGCGCGGACAAAGTGGCGCGGCTTTTGGCAAAATCCGGACATGCCGCCGAGGCGATCCACGGCAACAAGTCGCAGAATCAGCGCGAGCGTGTGCTCGCCGCCTTCCGTTCGGGCGCCTTGCGCACGCTCATCGCCACCGACATCGCGGCGCGCGGCATCGATGTCGACGGCGTCAGCCACGTGATCAACTACGATCTACCCAACGTACCGGAGAGCTATGTCCACCGCATCGGACGCACCGCGCGCGCCGGCGCCGAAGGGGTCGCCGTGTCCTTCTGCGATCATGAGGAGCGGCCCTATCTGCGCGATATCGAGAGGTTGATCCGCATGTCCATTCCGGTAACGGACCGCCGTAGTCACCGCTCGTCGCCTGCGGCGGCGCAACATCGTAACGGTGGCGATCCGAACGGCCGTCCCCATGGCAAGCGAAAACAGCGGACGCCCTATCGTGCGAAGGAGCAGCCAAAGGCAATCGGAAATGTTACATTCACGCCGCGTCAGGGCCAGCCCCATCGCGGCCACGGCGCGGCGCGCTGATCAACTGGAGAGGACTGGATGGCGAAGGAAGAAATGCTGGAGTTCGACGGCACGGTGACCGAAGTGTTGCCGGACGGCAATTTCCGGGTAAAACTCGATAACGAACACGAGGTGCTCGCTTATACTGCGGGCAAGATGCGCAAATTCCGCATTCGTACCGGCGTCGGTGACCGGGTGATCGTGGAAATGTCGCCCTATGACCTGCAACGCGGCCGCATCAGCTTCCGTCACAAGGGCGAAGCCCCGTCCCCGTCGCCGCAGCAACGCCGACCCAACTTCCGCCGCCGATAAGGGATTAACCTGGGCGCCGGCGATTACCCCTGGAGTCCGGCCTGCCATGTGCGTGAAATCTCTTCTGCGGATCGCGCTCGTTCTTGCGATGACCGGCATGAGCGGTATCGCCGCCGCTCAAAGTCAGCATTCCTCCAGCCCACACCATCCCGGCGGCGAACAAGGCGTGCTGCGGCTGCTGCCGTCCGGCAGCGTCACCCAGCACTCGATCGATACCGCACAGGGCAAGCTCGCCTATACCGCCACCGCGGGAATGTTGCCGCTCTACAGCGGCTCGGGTGAGCGTAGCGGATCGATTTTCTATACCGCCTACGTGAAGAAGGACGAAGGGTCCGGTCGTCCTCTGACGTTCGTGTTCAATGGCGGACCAGGCGCGGCTTCCGCCTTCCTGCATCTCGGTCTCGCCGGCCCGCGCATCCTTGACCTCGGACCGAATGCGCGTGACGTCGCCCACGCCAAACTGCACGACAATCCGGATACCTGGCTACGCTTTACCGATCTCGTCTTCATCGATCCGATCGGCACCGGCTGGAGCCGTACCGTCAAGCCGGAGGACGCAAAGCATTTCTGGAGCGTGGACAGCGATGCCGAGTCGATGGCGAAAGCCATCGCTCTCTACGTCGCAAAGAACAACCGCGACGGCTCGCCCAAATACATTTTAGGCGAAAGCTACGGCGGATTCCGTGCCGCCAAGGTCGCGCGTAGCGTTCAGCACGATCAGGGCATCGTCATCGCCGGCATCGTGATGCTGTCGCCGCTCTTGGAAGGTTGGCTCACGTTCGGCGACGATCAATCGGCGCTCAATTCCGCGCTGATCCTACCCTCGCTCGCGGCGGCGCAGCTCGAGCGCGGTAATCAACTCACCGACGACAAGGTGAAAGCGGCCGAAAAATTCGCGCTCGGACCTTATCTGTCGACGCTCGCCGGGTCGCCGCCGCAGGGCGAGGCGGCGCACGCCTTCTATGAAAAAGTCGCGCAGTTGAGCGGCTTGCCGCTCGATTTGATCACGCGCCAGCATGGTTTCGTCACCAATGGCGTGACGAAGAACTTGCGGGAGGGCAAGATCGTCAGCCATTACGACGCGACCTTCGCGGTCGATGCCCCCTACCCCGACCGAGACTCGTCGCACGCGCCGGACCCGATCCTGAGCGGCGTCGCCCGCGCTTATGGCGGCGCCTTCGCCGCTTATGCGCGCAATGAACTCAACTACAAGACGGAAGTAACCTATAAGCTCTTGGCGGATGATGTGACCCGCGGTTGGGACTGGGGTCACGGCCGCAGCCGGATCGGGGTCGAGAACGATCTTCGTCTGCTGCTCAGTTTCGATCCGTCGTTTCGCCTGCTGATCGGCCATGGCTTGACCGACCTGGTGACGCCGTTTGCCGAAACGCAATACGTGCTCGATCACATGCCGTCGTTCGCGCCGGCTGGGCGCGTCAGCTTCAAACTGTATCGAGGTGGGCACATGATCTATCTCGATCCTTCCTCGCGAAAAGACTTTACCGCCGACGCGGCGGCATTCTACAGGACGGGGGAGACTGAAAACGCCTCCCCGTCACCTTGAGGTGCTCGGCCGAAGGCCGAGCCTCGAAGGGCGACGGCCCCGTCCTGGCCTGTCATCCTTCGAGGGCTCGCGCGCAAAGGAGCGCGCTCGCACCTCAGGATGACGGAATGAGTCAACGCTTCCGAAGCCCAGTATAAGGCATGTCCGATGGTGCGGAAGCGCTCTGTCCGATAACCCGAGAGCACAGGTTTCGGGACTGTTGGGGGGAGTGGTCAACCCAAGGTGCGAGTGAAGCGGTCGCGGCAGATCAGGCGTTCTGCTCCAAAGATGCTCGAACCTCGGTTTCAATCATCTTCCAAATGCGATCGACCAGCGAGACGAACTCGACCTTTCGCTTTAGCTCCAAGGAGCGCGGCCGAGGGAGGTCGATTTTGACCTGGTCACGAATCGTGCCGGGCCGTGCGCTGAACACGACGACGCGATCGGCCAAAAATACGGCCTCATCGATCTGGTGCGTAATCAGCACGACCGTCTTTCGCGTTTCCTGCCAAATCGACATCAGTTCTGTTTGCATGATTTCGCGCGTCTGTGCATCGAGGGCAGCAAACGGCTCGTCAAGCAACAGAATTTTGGGATCGACTGCAAGCGCGCGGGCAACGTTCACGCGTTGGCGCATGCCGCCCGAAAGCTGGTGCGGATAGTGGTGCTCGAAACCGCGCAAACCCGCCAGATTGATGAATCGCTGCGCCGTCTTTGCAGCTTCAGGCTTGGGAACATGTGCGAGCGTAAGACCATACGCGACGTTCTGGATGACGGTCTTCCACGGCAACAGTGCATCCTGCTGGAACACCATCGCCCGATCACGGCCAGGGCTACGGACCGGCACACCGTCAACTTTTACGCTGCCGTTGCTCGGCGCAAGCAAGCCGTCAACGATGCGGAGCAGCGTGGATTTTCCGCTGCCGCTCGCCCCGACGATCGCGAGAAATTCTCCCTCCGTGATAGACAGATCGATGCTGCGTAGCGCCTCGACCGACGGCTTGCCCAGGCGCGCAAAAGTCTTGCTCACGTTTTCGATCTTGAGCCGTACGTCGCCGCTCATTCATGCCTCCAGGGAGCCAACCGGTGCTCCAGGGTCTCGAACAACATCGTGCCCAGCAAACCCATAGCGCCGAGGAGGAAGACGTAGGCAAGCACCCGGGCGGTATCGAACGTTTGGCTTGCCGACAGAATTGCGAAGCCGAAGCCGGCGAACGAGCCGAAGAACTCCGCAACCACAATACCCACGAGCGCGCGGGCCCAAGCCACACGAATGCCGCTGACGATGAATGGAAGCGCAAAGGGAAACGTAACCGTCGTGAACACCTGTAGGTTAGTCGCGTTGAAGGAGCGGGCCGCTTCGATCAACTGCCGGTCGGTGGCCCGCAAGCCGGTCTCAGTCGTGACAACTACAGGAAAGACGGCGACAAGCAGAACAAGGACGAACTTGGACGCGAAACCGAGACCAAGCCAAGCGATGAACAGCGGCGCGAGCGCGATGATCGGCACGGAATTCAGCGCGGCCAGAAGCGGACCAGCCGTGAGCGACAGCGCGCGGCTGGATGCCAACGAGAGCCCGAGCAAGACCCCAATAGCGACCGAGACAACGAATGAAATACCGACCGCGGTGACGGTTGCGACCGCGTTGGTCCACATCGCGCCGTCGTTGGCCTCCCGCACCAAGGCCCGCGCCACATCAATTGGCGGGACCAAGACGAGCCGGTTGGTGACGAACAGCGTAACCAATTGCCAGACGGCGATTACGCAGACAGCCGATATGGCGACCCGGGCGGTCGCCGCCATCCGCCCGTCTTGCTCGAGCACATCCAGTATTTTTCGCAAAGCGCTCGGCTCTTGCATCAGCCTGGATACTGAGCGCGCGCCTGCCGCCCCCAGCCCTTTTCGCCAACAACCTTCCCGCCTTTAAAGACGGTGCGCCCACGTACGATCGTTTCGATCGGCTTGCCGCGCACCCTGTTGCCCGCATACGGGCTCCAACCGGTCAGGCTGAGCACGTCGTCATCACGAATTTCGTATTCCTTCTCGAGATCGACCAACACCAAATCGGCGTGGTGGCCGGGCACCACATCGCCCTTTTTGCCGATGCCGAAGATCGCCGCCGGCGCTGTAGAGGTCGCCTCGACCACACGCTCCAACGAAATCTTGCCCTCCTGTGCGGCCGTCAGAAACATGCTGAGATAGAATTGCGTAGAGGGCGTCCCGGTATGCGCCTGCCAACCATCTCGCCAGCCGATCTCCTTTTCTTCCCGCGTATGCGGGGCGTGGTCGGTCGCGACAATATCGATTGTGCCGTCGTTCAGCCCTTCCCAGAGACTCGGCACGTTCTTTTCCGGCACCCAATACGAGAGAGCATATGAACCAAGCCGCTGGATGGACGACCAATCGCAACCGAGGAATAGAGCCCAGGGATTGATCTCGCAGGTGACCCGCTGGCCCGCGGCCTTGGCCCGCCGAATCAGATCGACACTGCCGCTCGTCTGCGTATGCAGAATATGCAGGTGGCAACCGGCCGCTTTCTGAAGCCGCAGCAGCGTGGCGATCGCCGTCTCCCAGATGACTCCATCGTGAGCGGCGTAAGCTTTCGCGTAGGCGAGGGCGTCGCGCTGCTGGCGATTCCAGAATTCCTTCTCGATGACGTCCATCAGCGCCTGATCGTGCGGATGCACCATCAGCGGCACGTTCACCTTGGCGCAATGCTGCATGATCTCGAGAATGCGTCCATGGTCGTGCACGCCAATCCCCGGCATGTGCGGGTACGAACGCCCGGTATCCACCACCATGAAAATCTTGAAGGCGGCGATGCCCTGGTCCGCCATCCGTGGGATTTCGTCGGCGATCGTCGGCGCCGGATTGAAATTCCAATCCACGATGGCATCGCGCTCATAAATCGTGAATTGCTTTTTCAGTAGATCGAGACTGTTGGGCGGCGGATTGACGTTTGGCATACCAACCGTCGTGGTGACCCCGCCCGCCGCGCATTGCATGGTGGAGGTGTGAATGGTGTCCTTGTATTCAAAACCGGGCTCGGATCCTTCGCGATGATGCGAATGCATGTCGATGACGCCCGGGAGGATCGCGAGGCCGGATGCGTCCACCACGTCGGCCGCGGCCGGCTCGAGGCCGGGTTCGTAAAGCCCGGCAATCAGGCCATCCTTGATGCCGATCGAAGTCTTGACGCGGCCTTTGGAAGTGATCAGCAGGCCGTTCTTAATCACGCGATCCATTCACCTGTCTCCTGGAACAATTTGAATCAGAAAGAAGCATCGGCGGGCGCGATCCGCTTTTGACGGATCGTTTCCAAGACTTCGACCACGAACTCACGCGGCAACGCGCGGGTGATAAAGACGATCTGGGAGCGCCGCTCGCCGCCCGGCCACTCGTCGAGTTCTTGCGGCGGATGGAAGAGGTGCTGCACGGCCTGGACGACGATCGGCTTGTCGCGTCCGGCGATTGAAAGGATGCCCTTCACCCGCAACAACTGGTCTCCATGCGCCATGACCAGCGCATCGAGCCAGTTTGCCACATGCTCCCAATGCAGCGGCTCGGCATAAGAGAGGCAGAACGAGCCGATGTCGGCGTCGTGCCGATTGACGTCGTGGTGGTGACGATGGCCGTGGCCCTCGTCGGCGCCATACCGATAGGCTTCCGCATTGAGCCAAGCCGCCACGTCACTGCTCTTGGCCGCCGGATCATAGACATCGGCGGCCGCCAGATCGGCAAACCGAAATACATCGTTTCCCGCCGACCGGTGCAGACGCGCGCCTGCATTGAGCGCTAGCACGGCCGCCTCGGTGTTAGCGACCGCCGCGCCGGGCACATCGATCTTGGTGACGATCACGTCATCGGCCACCGCCGCCTGCTTGAGGGACTCGGAATGCCGCTGCAGCGTCTGAATGCCGTTCACCGCATCGACGGCCGTAACGATCCGATGCAAGCAGAAGCGTCGTGCGACCGGAAAGGTCATCAACGCCTGAATCACCGGCGCCGGATCAGCGAGGCCGGTGGTCTCGATCACCACACGATCGAAATCCCTCACCTCGCCGCTTGCGCGCTTCGCCTGCAGCTCGCGCAGCGTATCCACCAGGTCACCGCGCACCGTGCAGCAGAGGCAGCCGGTGCTGAGCTCGATGGTGTTGTCGTTGCTCGATGCGATCAGGGCATGATCTATCCCAACTTCGCCGAACTCGTTTACGATCACGGCCGCCCCGGCAAGGTCGGGACTGCGCAGCCAAGCATTGAGGAGCGTGGTCTTGCCGCTGCCGAGAAAGCCCGTCAGCAGCATTACCGGCGTGCGGTCATCATTTGCCATGCGCTCATCCAACGCTTGAACTCCGCCGCTGCGTTATTTCGCCGCGAGATAGCTCGGGTCGTAATACCGAGACAGATCGAACGGCTTTGCTGACGGCGCAGCGCGGCCGAGAGCGGCATCGATGTCGAGGATGTCTTTGAGCCCCGCGGCCTGCACCTCGAGCCCGGGAGCAATCGCTTTTTGTTCCTCGATGATGAATTTATAGGAGTCTGCACACACGTCCTTCGGAATGTGCGTATAAGCGGCGAGAATTTCGATCGCTTTTTGCTTATTCGCCGGCTTGTAAATCCAGATGGCCGCATCCTTCAGCGCCTGTGTGAGGCCGACCGCGGCTTTATGATTCTTGGCGGCCCAGTCCTTGTTCACGATGAGCGGCGTCTCGATGTAAGGCTTCTTGTAAACGTCGAGGACCTTCATGCCCTGTCGTTGGGCCAAGGTGTCAAACGGAGCGATCAGCAACGCTCCTTGCACCTGTCCATTTTCCAACGCGACGATGCGGTCTTTGGAGTTGGTGATCGCCACCATCTTAACGCTTTCAGGGTCGACGCCATTCCGCTTGAGCTGATAGCGCAACAGGTTCGCCGTGCCGCCCTCGACCGCGCCGGCGGTCACGATTTTGCCCTTGAGCTGCTTGACTTCGTTCACGCCTTTGCCGCCGACCATGCGAAGGATGGTCTTGCCCAGAATGGCGCCGGTGATGACGACGGGAGCACCCTTGTCGACCGCGCGAATGACGAGATCGCCGAGCGATATGCCCGCCTCCACGCTGCCGGAGGACACCGCTTGCAACAGGGCCGGACTGCTGCCCGCCCGCAATTCCTTCACCGTAACGCCATGCTTGGCGTAGAAGCCTTCCTGCTTCGCAATGGCGTGCAGCCACAAAAGGGCGCTGGGAGCCAGCGTGGCGACACGGACCTCCGTCGGCTGTTCGGCGCGTGCGGCCGCGGTGGTGAAAGAGAGCGCGGCGACCGCGCAAAAGCACAGACTTCGGGCAAGGCGCTTCATCGCAAAAACTCCTTTTCGGCCGGTTACGCAAATCCAGTCCGCCTCGCTCTGCGAGGACGGCTCACTATGGCAATTCAGCCCCCGGGCTTCAACATGTTTGTCATATTTTGCGAATTTTACGATTTGGTATAATGAAGCAAATTATGAGAACTGCCACTGACCCCAGGAAACCCCATGGGCGGCCCGAATAGACTGATTTCAGTCTTACAGCTATTCGATAACGGCCGCTCCGTCTGGACAGTCGACGAGATCGCGGAGGCCTTGACGACGTCCCCCAGTACGGCCTACCGCTCCGTACGCGCGCTGGTGCAAGGGGGGTTCCTCGACCCGGTCACCGGTGCGGGTTATGCGCTTGGGCCGGCGTTCATTCGCTATGACCGGGTGCTCAGACAAAACGACCCTCTGATCAAGGCCGCCGATCTGATCATGAGCGATCTGCTCTCGCAGACGGACCAAGGAGCCACGGTCATTCTTTGCCGGCGCTTCCGCGATTGCGTCATGTGCGTCCACGAAGTGCAAGGTGCCAAGCCTCATGCACCAACGAGCTATCAGCGCGGCGTTGCCATGCCGATGTTCATCGGCGCCACATCGAAAATCATCCTGGCGCACCTACCGGACCGCGTCCTCAAGAGTACCTACCTCAGCAATGAGCAGGTTATCCGGCGGGTATTGAAGGTTCAGAACTGGCAGCAGTTTCGTGAGCAGCTAAAAGCGATCCGCCGGGCCGGCATTGCCTTGACCGATTCCGAAGTGGCCAAAGGGCGGATTGGCGTCGCCGCGCCGATCGTCCGCGAGAGTCAGGTGATCGCCAGCATCAGCTTGGTCATCGCCGCGAAAGCGTTGGGCCACCGCAAAGCCGAAACAATGGTGTCTTCCGTGCTGGCCGCAGCGTCACGTATCTCGCGGAACCTTTCTCGGGAAAAACCCTTAGTCACAAGAGGATGAGCAATGATACGGTGCAACTCCTGAGCCGCAAGTTTTTGAGTATGCGGGTCTTTTCGGATCGTTGGCTAAGGGGGGCATTTATGTCATCGGAACTTTCACGGACATAAAGCGCCGGTGCCCGCTACCATTTGCCTTTCGTCATCGGAAGCCGCATATGGCCGCCATGTCGGAATTAACACGTCAGCCTGCTCGGTCCGAGCACACTAACCTCGAAAACGAACTGCGCGACGCCATCCTGGCGAAGCTCACCTATGTGCTCGGCCGCAATGCGGAGACGGCAACCGACAACGACTGGTTCCAGGCGACCGCGCTGGCGGTGCGCGATCGGTGTGTCGATATCTGGATGACGTCCCAAGCCGAGACCAAGCGGCTGAGGAAGAAACGGGTCTACTATCTCTCCATAGAATTTCTCGTCGGGCGCCTGCTGCTCGACACGCTGACCAATCTGCGGCTTACCCAGGCCACACGACAAGCGCTGCGTAGCCTTGGCGTCGATCTCGATCGCTTGCGCGAGAGCGAGCCCGATGCTGCGCTCGGCAACGGCGGATTGGGACGGCTCGCCGCCTGCTTCATCGACAGTATGGCGGCGCTCGGTATCCCAGGTTACGGCTACGGCATTCGCTACGAGAACGGATTGTTCGAACAGCGCATCCGTGACGGCTGGCAGGAAGAAGCGCCGGAAGACTGGCTGGCGCGCGGAAACCCTTGGGAATTCGCGCATCCGGATACCAGCTATATCGTCCAGTTCGGCGGCGTCGTCGAATACATCGGCGGCGATAACGCGACGGCGCGCGCAAACTGGTATCCGCACGAAACGGTACTGGCGGTGCCTTACGACACGATCATCGGCGGCTGGCGCGGGCGGCACGCCAATGCTCTGCGGTTATGGTCGGCGCGGGCGCCCTCACCGATACAATTATCCGCGCTCAATCACGGTGACGTCGTGGGTGCGACCGCGGCGCGGGCACGGGCCGAAGCGATCTCGCGTGTGCTCTACCCCAACGATGCCACCCCGGAAGGCCAAGAACTACGGCTGCGGCAAGAGTATTTCTTTACTTCGGCCTCGCTGCAGGACCTATGCCGCCGGCATCTGGAAGAATTCGGCACGCTGGAGACGCTGGCCGACTATGCCGCCGTTCAACTCAACGATACCCACCCGGCAATCGCCGTCGCCGAATTGATGCGGCTCTTGATTGACGACCACGACATAGCGTGGGGCAAGGCCTGGGACCTCACGCGCGCAACGCTCTCTTACACCAATCATACTTTGTTGCCGGAGGCGCTGGAAACCTGGCCGGCAGAGCTGTTGGGACGGCTGCTGCCGCGGCATTTGCAGATCATCTACCTGATCAACTGGTTTCATCTCAAGCAGACGGAAGAGGCCGGCTTTAGCGATCCGGCATTCTTGTCCGCCGTGTCGCTCGTGGATGAGAACGCGGACAAATCGATTCGCATGGCCAATCTCGCGTTCGTCGGCTCTCATTGCGTCAATGGCGTCTCGGCCCTGCATACTGAACTGCTGCGCAAGACACTTTTTCATGACCTCGCCCGCACAGTACCAACCAGGATCGTCAACAAGACGAACGGGATCACTTTTCGCCGTTGGCTCTACGATGCCAATGAGCCGTTGACAGCATTATTAACGCGCCGGCTTGGCGAGCGTGTACTCGACGAGCCGCGCTGCCTCGAGCAGATCGAGACCCTGACGCAGAACGCCGAATTCGTCGCGGAATATCAGAAGACGCGCATGCACAACAAGCTGCGGCTGGCGGATATCCTGCGTCTGAGCACCGGCGTACGCCTGCCGACGCATGCGCTGTTCGACGTGCATATCAAGCGCATTCATGAATATAAACGTCAGTTGCTCAACATTCTCGATGCCATCGCGCTGTATCAGGCGATCCGCGCCGAGCCCGAGGCCGATTGGGTGCCGCGCGTGAAGATATTCGCCGGCAAGGCGGCGGCGAGCTACGAACGCGCCAAATTGATTATCAAGCTCGCCAATGACGTGGCGGCGGTCGTGAACAACGACCCCGTGGTAGCCGACCGGCTGAAGATCATTTTCGCGCCGAACTACAGTGTCAGTCTGGCAGAAAGGATCATTCCGGCGGCCGACCTCTCGGAGCAGATATCGACGGCCGGCATGGAAGCCTCCGGCACCGGCAACATGAAGCTCGCTCTCAATGGCGCCATCACGATCGGCACGCTCGACGGCGCCAATATCGAGATCCGCGACCACGTCGGCGCCGATAACGTGATCATATTTGGACTGACCGCTGCGGAGGTGAAAGAGCGGCAACAGGCGCAATTCAAAGGCGCGGTTGCGGCTGCTGTCTCGCCACGGCTCGCCGCCGTGTTGGAGAGTCTGGCCGCCGGAGCCTTCTCGCCGGATGATCCAGCACGTTTCGCGGCCATCGTGCAATCAATCACCGACTACGACCGCTTCATGGTGGCAGCCGATTTCGACGCCTATTGGAACGCGCAACGCAAAGTCGATGCGTTGTGGCGCTCACCTGCCGACTGGTGGCGAATGAGCATCCTGAACACCGCGCGCATGGCTTGGTTCTCGTCCGACCGCACCATCCGAGAATACGCACGAGACATCTGGAACGTGCCGGCTTCTTGAGTGTGGCACTTTCGTGCGCGCCCGGAACGGCAGTTTATTCAGACCTATACCGCCTGCCGCCCTGCTCGAAGGCCTCGACAACGCGGCGAAAGTCTTCCTGCTCACCAAGCTCTTCCAGCAGCACCGGCAGCTTGCGGCGCCAGTTGGGATGCTGATCAGTGGTGCCGGGAATGTTGACCTGATCGCGCTCGCCCAGCATATCCTCGATCGACATCACCACCAGCCGTGACGGCGTTTGCGCGAGAAAGGCCGCCACCGCGGCGATCTCGTAATTGCGCCAAGCAGGCACGCGTTCGCTCAGGATCTCGTGCAACTTCTTGTGTGCCCAAGCACGCGCATCGTCATTCTCGCCCGGATCGACGCCGATGCCGCGCTTTACGGCAAGATCGTACATCTCCAACCAGCCGCGGAAGGTGGGGAGATCATGGGTCGAGAACGTCGCCACCGCGCCTGCGGGGTAGGCTTCCGGCGGCGTGAAGCGCCCGTCACCCTCACGCTCGAACAGCATCACCCGATAGCACCAGAGGCCCCACCGCGTGAGCGTCTCGCGAAAATGCTCCGGCACCGTGCCGAGATCTTCACCGACCACCACGCATTTCAATCGGCGGCTCTCCTCGGCAACCACGCGCAGGAGATGGTGGAAAGGAAAGCGCACATAGGTGCCGTCAACCGCCCCACGCCCGAGCGGGATCATGAAAACGCGCTGCAAGCCCAGCACGTGATCGAGCCGGACGGCGCCGGCGTGGCGCATCGCCGCGCGCATCATCAGCCGCACCGACTTGAAATCGTCGTTCGGCAATGCATGCGGATTGAACGGCGCCAACCCCCAATCCTGTCCGCCCCGATTTAATTCGTCAGGCGGCGCGCCCATCGAAACATCGGCAAGCACCGCGTCCTGCTGACTCCAGGCATCGGCACCGTGGCGGTCGATCCCAACCGCGAGGTCAATGTAAAGACCGACCGGCATGCCATGATGCCGTGCCGCCTTCGCGCACGCGGCGAGTTGCCGGTCGGCAATCCATTGCATGAATTCGTGGAATTCGCAGCCTTCTTGATTGGCCCGGCGGAAACGGCGCAACTGTACCCGATCGGGCGAGCGCCAGGGCTGGGGCCATTCGGTCCAGGGCGCCGGGTATTTGCACCGCAGCACCTCGAAACAGGCGAAGCGCAAAAGCGCCTCGCCTTGCTCGTGTCGATAGGCTTCGAAATCGGCGCGGCGCTCGGCGGTGGCGTTCGTCCGGAAATTCGCATGCGCGAGCGTCAGACCGCGCAGCTTGGCAGCCGCTACGCGGGTATAGTCCACGAAGTCGGTCCCGCGTAAAGCCGCAACTTCGGCGGCGAGGCCGGCTTCCTCGAGGCCGGGAAATTCGGGCACCGCATCGACATCGATGTAGAGTGGATTAAGATAGACGCGGCTATTGGGCGCATAGGGGCTGGCCTGCTCGGCGCGATCGGTGAATAGCGCGTGCAGAGGGTTTAGACCGACGCCGGCAGCACCGGATTGCGCGGCACAGGCGATCAAATTACCAAGATCGGTGAAATCGCCGTGCCCCCAATTCCGACGCGAACGTAGAGCATAGAGTTGCGCGGCGAGCGCCCATAGCTTGCGGTCATCGCCTTGAAACGCCTCAATGGGCTCAGGCTGAGCCGGTAGCTCCGGAGGGCGTTCGTGCCCTCCCGATACCGCAGTCAGCAGCCGCTCCAACGTTTCCGGCCGGGCGGCGTAATACTTTCCGAAAACATCGAAATAGCCGCTTTCGATGCCCCACGCCTGCGCCGCCGCCGCCAAATCGTTCATATCGGGTACTTTTTCACGTGATTGCAAGCATAACGGCAGAAAGCGCATTATTCCGTAAGGAACTTTGGTCTTTTTTTTTGGTTCTTCTCATATTCCGTTTGTGGTTCCTTTCGGGGGGCCGAACCCGAAATGGAAAGCCGCATGAAACAGGTGGAAGTGCAGCGTGCGGGTGTACGCATGAGAGCGTATCCTTTGAACGACACCTGGGACCTCTCCCCAACCGATCCAACCGGTCCGCGCTTCCGAATCGAAGACATTTTCCCCAGCATCGACGGCGGACGTTACCCGGTAAAACGAATTGCTGGCGAATCCGTGGATGTCTGGGCTGACATTTTTCGCGAAGGACACGATGTTCTCGCCGCGGCGGTAATCTGGAAGCCGGAGAACGACCGCGAATGGCGGCGCGAAGCCATGCGCCCGCACAGTAACGACCGCTGGCATGGCTGTTTTACGCCGCCTGAACCGGGCTGGTACTTGTTCGCGATCGAAGCTTGGACCGACCAGTTCGCCACTTGGCGGCACGAATTCCGTCTGAAGCAAGAAGCCGGCCAAGATGTCTCGGTGGAGGCGGAGGAGGGCTGCCAACTATTAAGCGACCTGCTACCGCGCGACCGAGAGGCGCGGCGGCTCATCCAGGCAACGGCGCGGAAATTCGCAGCCAGCAAAGACCCGGCAATTCTTCTCGACGACGTTGTACTGGCTGCTGTCGAGAAGGCCGATAGCAGGCCCGACCTCACCCGCAGCCATATCGTGCCGCTGGTCGCCGACCGTGTCCGCGCCCGCGCCGGCGCGTGGTACGAAATGGTGCCGCGTAGCCAAAGCTCGGTCGCGGGCCGGCACGGCACCTTCGATGATTGCATCGCACGGTTGCCGGAAATTGCCGCACTCGGCTTCGATGTACTCTATTTGACGCCGATCCATCCGATCGGCCGCACCAATCGCAAGGGCAAGAACAACACGCTCAATGCCGGACCGGACGATCCCGGCAGCTTCTATGCCATCGGGAACGAACAGGGTGGGCACGAAGCCGTCCACCCTCAACTCGGTACGCTCGATGACTTCGACCGGCTGGTCGATGCCTGTCACCAGCACGGCATGGAAGTCGCGCTCGATATCGCCGTGCAGTGCTCTCCGGATCACCCGTGGCTGAAAGAACATCCGGAATGGTTCCGGCATCGGCCGGACGGCTCGATCAAGTTCGCCGAAAACCCGCCGAAGAAATACGAGGACATCGTCAACCCCGACTTCACCTGCGCCGATCGCATCGCGCTATGGGAAGCGCTGCGGGATGTGATCCTGTTCTGGGTCAATCACGGTGTGCGGATTTTCCGTGTCGACAACCCGCATACGAAGCCATTCCCTTTTTGGGAGTGGCTGATTCACGACGTGCAGTCACGGCACCCGGACGTGCTGTTTCTGGCCGAGGCATTCACGCGGCCGAAGGTCATGAAGGCGCTGGCCAAGCTGGGCTTCAGCCAATCTTACACTTACTTCACTTGGCGCACCGGAAAGGGCGAGTTGCAGGAATACTTGAGCGAACTCACCGGCTATCCGGAGCGCGAGTACTTCCGGCCAAACTTCTTTGTCACCACGCCGGACATCTTGCCGGTTCAGCTACAAACCGGCGAACCCTGGCTTTTCAAGGCGCGCGCGGCCTTGGCCGCCACACTGTCGTCGAACTACGGCATCTACAATGGGTATGAGCTACTCGAGCATGAGCCAATCCCGGGGCGCGAGGAATTCATCAACTCGGAGAAATACGAGCTGAAGACGCGCGACTGGAACAAGCCCGGCAATATCAAGGGCTACATCAAACGGCTCAACTTTGTGCGCCGTGAAAACGCGGCGCTGTTACAAACCGCAAGATTGCGTTTTCTTCTGATCGACGATCCGGCAGTCATTGGCTTCATCAAAGAATCGATCCACGACGACAACGCGGTGGCCGCGGCGATCGCATTGACCGGCAGCCCGCGCGAATTCTGGTTACATTTCGGTGACATGCTCATCGGGCCGGCAGACGGGAAGCGTCCGGTGCGCGCGATCGAGAATCTTGTAAGCGGCGAGCGCCACCTGCTCGAATGGGGCGGTGTTCGGCTTCACATCGACCCGCAAAACGAGCCGGCCCTTTTGTTTCGCTGCTACGCGTGAGGGGGCTAATGAACGTCCGACCGGCAATCGAGGCAATGGAAAAGAACACCGAGGACGACGGCCTGTGGTTCAAGGACGCCATCGTTTACCAGCTTCACGTCAAGGCCTTTCAGGACAGCAATGACGACGGGGTAGGAGATTTCATAGGGCTGACGCAGCGGCTCGATTATCTGCGCGATCTTGGCGTCACTACGCTATGGCTCTTGCCGTTCTATCCGAGCCCCGGCCGCGACGACGGTTACGACATTTCGGACTACGGCGATATCAACCCCCAATTCGGCACCATGAAGGATTTCCGCCGCTTCATGCATGAAGCCAAGCGGCGCGACCTGCGGGTGATCACAGAACTCGTCGTCAACCACACCTCCGACCAGCACCCTTGGTTCAAACGAGCCAAGCGCAGCGGCAGACACACCAGCGCACGCAACTGGTACGTCTGGAGCGACAACGATCACAAATATTCCGGCACTCGCATTATCTTTACCGATACCGAGAAATCGAATTGGACATGGGATGACGAGGCCGGCGCATTTTACTGGCACCGCTTCTTTTCGCATCAGCCGGATTTAAACTTCGACAATCCCCGCGTTGTGAGAGCGGTGTTGCAGGTGATGAAGCGCTGGCTGGATGCCGGCGTGGACGGGTTTCGCCTCGACGCCGTGCCTTATCTCTGCGAGCGCGAGGGCACCAACAACGAGAACTTGCCGGAAACTCACGCGGTTCTCAAACGTTTACGCGCCGAGCTTGATGCTTATGCGCCGAATAAAGTGCTGCTGGCGGAAGCCAACCAGTGGCCCGAGGACGTGCAAGCTTACTTCGGCGAGGGCGACGAATGTCATATGGCCTACCATTTTCCGCTGATGCCACGGATTTATATGGCGATTGCGCAGGAGGACCGATTCCCCATCACCGACATCATGCGGCAAACGCCTGAGATTCCGCCTAATTGCCAATGGGCCATGTTTTTGCGCAACCACGACGAGCTGACCCTCGAAATGGTGACCGACGCCGAGCGCGATTATCTCTGGTCCACCTACGCCGCCGATCCGCGCGCGCGCATCAACCTCGGCATTCGTCGACGCTTGGCGCCTTTGATGGATAACGACCGCCGCAAGATAGAACTGATGAACTCCATCCTGATGTCGATGCCGGGAACACCGATCATCTATTACGGCGACGAGATCGGCATGGGCGACAATATCTATCTCGGCGATCGTAACGGCGTACGCACCCCCATGCAGTGGACGCCGGACCGCAATGGCGGTTTTTCCCGCGCCGATCCAGCCAAACTGTTTCTGCCCTGCATTATGGACCCGGTTTATGGATACTCGGCGCTCAATGTCGAAGCGCAAACACGTTCGTTATCCTCGTTACTGAGTTGGACGAAGCGAACAATCGGCGTGCGCAAGTCGACCAGAGTGTTCGGCCGCGGTACCTTGACATTCATCCGGCCGGAAAACCGTGCCGTGCTCGCCTATGTACGCCAGCTCGGCGAGGAAGCGATCCTCTGCGTCGCCAATATGTCGCGAAGCGCGCAGGCGGTCGAGCTGGACATGAGCGCCTGGGAAGGACGCATTCCGCAGGAGATGCTCGGCCGAACGCGCTTTCCACGCATTGGCGAACTACCATATCTGGTCACGCTGCCGCCCTACGGCTTTTTCTGGTTCTCGCTGCTCAAAGAACCCGGTCAAATGCCGGAAAAAGTGCTGCCACGCGAGATCACCACCCTGGTGCTTGGGCCGGAGTGGGAAGACTCCATTTCAAAATGGACGCGTCGCACATTCGAGACGGACGTACTGCCCGGCTTCATGCCGGACCGCCGATGGTTTGGGGATAAAGCGTCCCGGCATGTCTCATTCAAGGTCTCGGTCGCCATTCGAATCGAGCAGGCGGAGAACCGGTTTGGCGCTGTCATCGCCGATGTGAAGGGCACGCATGGTACAAGCCGTTATTTCCTCCCCGTCACTGTCCGATGGACACGCTATACCGATGTTGATCGAGCCCCGGCGAGCGTCCTTTGCGCAGTCCGGCGCGGATCGCGCGAGGGCGCGCTGCTCGACGCCACAGCCGAGCCGGAGTTTATCGCCACCGTCTTGGTGAAAATTCATGCGGGCGAGACGATCGGAAGCGATACAGCCCGAATCGAATTCCGTCCGACGACGCCGTTTACCGCCGAACCATTGCCGCAAGTCGAGCACGTCACAGCCATCGCGCGCGAGCAGTCAAATTCGAGTGTTATTGTCGACAACAAATATGTCGTCAAGGTTCTGCGGCGGATCACGGCAGGTATCCATCCGGATATCGAGGTGGGCCGTTTTCTTGCCGATGTTGCCCATTTTCAAAACGCGCCCCAGCTTCTCGGTTCCGTCGAGTTGGTCGAAGGCGAGAACCGTAGCGCGCTCGCAGTCGTACACGCGTTCGTGGAGAACCAAGGTGATGCATGGGGCGTCACTGCGGCCACGCTCGACCGGTTGGTCGAGGAGCATCGGCTGCTCACTACGGAAACCCCGCTGGAGTCCTTGGAAAACGCCTCCATGCTCCAGCGCATCCGCCAGATCGGCCGCCGCACGGCCGAGATGCACGTGGCCTTGGCCTGCCGGGACGACATTCCGGCTTTCGCGCCGGAGCCAATCTCTGCCGATGACGTTACACGCTGGTCCGAAACCATGGTCGAGCGCACGCGGGGCGCCTTCGGTCTGCTCGACCGGTTGCGCCGCGAGCTTCCCGAACGCACAGCGGTTTTGGCGCAGCGCCTGCACGACAACCGCGACGCCATCCTACGCTATATTGGCAACATCAAGGGCACATCCATTGATGGCCTCAAAATCCGCCATCATGGCGATTTTCACCTTGGGCAGGTGCTGATCGCGAAAGACGATGCCTACATCCTCGATTTCGAGGGCGAGCCGCGTCGCAGCCTCGATGAGCGCCGCAGCAAAGCGCCGCCGGCGCGCGACGTGGCCGGCCTTCTTCGCTCGATCGATTATGCCGCCAGCAGCGCGCTCGACCGGGCCGGTGATATCACCGCGGAGGAGCGTGCGGGCTTGGCTATGGGTATTCGCGACTGGTCAGGGCGCATGACGGATGCATATTGGGAGAGCTATCGCGAGGCGCTCGGCGAAGGCGCGCGCTTGTGGCCGACCGATGCCGCGCAGACGCAATATCTGCTTGACGTTTTCCTCCTCGAGAAAGCGCTTTACGAAATCGAATACGAGCTCGCCAATCGACCGGCATGGTCGCATATCCCGATCGAAGCGAGCTTGCGTATTTTCGAGCAGCGGGGGGTGATCGGCCCATGAGCGATCTGCCCCCGGCTGCGCGCGAGATCATCGCCGGACGACACGCTGACCCGTTCAGCTATCTCGGACCGCATTTTGAAGACGATCATAAGGTGTTGCGCGTCTTCCTGCCTGAAGCGAGCCGGGTAGTCGCCGTGGGCGATGCCGGCGAGCGCGAACTCGAAAAACTCGATCCCGCCGGATTGTTCGCCGGTCCGCTCGACGGCATCCAGCAATATCGGCTGCGCGCGCGGTTCGATGACAACGAAGTCGAGTTGGAAGACCCCTACCGCTTCCCACCGGTGCTGACGGATTTCGACCTTTATCTGTTGGGCGAAGGCACTCATCTGCGGCTTTACGACAAGCTGGGCGCGCATCCCATGGAGCTCGACGGTGTTTCCGGGGTGGCTTTTGCCGTATGGGCGCCGAATGCCGCGCGGGTGAGCGTCGTCGGCGATTTCAATTTCTGGGATGGCCGCCGCCATGCCATGCGCGTGCGCGGCAACGGCTACTGGGAAATTTTCGTGCCTGGCGCTAAGCCGGAGCATAAGTACAAGTACGAGATCGCTTCCCGCTCCGGCGCGCTGCTGCCGCTGAAGTCGGACCCGGTCGGTTTCGCCAGCGAAATGCGGCCGGCTACCGCCTCCGTTATAATTGACGAGACCAGGCTGCCGCGGCCGGTCCCGGCTCCGGAGAATGTCAACGCGATCGACAAGCCGATATCGATCTACGAGTTGCATCTCGGCTCCTGGCGCAAGAAAGGTGAGTACGGTCAATATTGGCTGACCTATCGCGATTTGGCCGAGCAGCTTCCGCCCTATGCCGCCGATATGGGATTTACCCATGTCGAGCTTTTGCCGGTCGCCGAGCATCCCTTTGACGGGTCGTGGGGCTATCAGCCCACCGGGCTCTTTGCGCCGACGAGCCGCTTCGGCCCACCTGACGATTTTGCCCGCCTTGTCGATGCCCTTCACCAAGCCGGCCTCGGAGTGCTGCTCGACTGGGTACCTGGCCATTTCCCCGATGATCCGCACGGGCTCGCGCAGTTCGACGGCACCGCCCTCTATGAGCACGCCAATCCAATGCAAGGGCGCCATCTCGACTGGGATACGCTCATCTATAACTACGGCCGCGTCGAGGTCACCAATTTCCTTTTGGCCAACGCGCTGTTCTGGCTGGACCGCTATGGAGTCGATGGGCTGCGCGTCGATGCGGTCGCCTCCATGCTCTATCTCGACTACAGCCGTCCGCCCGGGGGCTGGGTACCGAACAGGTTCGGCGGCCGAGAAAATATCGAGGCGATTGGATTCCTGCGCCGGACAAACACGGAAGTGTTCAAAAATTTCCCGCAGGCGACCACCGCAGCCGAAGAATCGACCGCATGGCCCATGGTATCGCGCCCGGCCGATTGGGGTGGACTAGGCTTCGGGTACAAGTGGAATATGGGTTGGATGCACGACACTTTGGAGTACATTTCCAGGGATCCGATCTATCGCCGCTATCACCACGGCAATATCCTGTTCGGCCTCCATTACGCCTTTTCAGAAAATTTCATTTTGCCGTTGTCACACGACGAAGTCGTGCATGGTAAGCGCTCGATCCTCGGCCGCATGCCGGGCGACCAGTGGCAGCGTTTCGCCAATTTGCGGGCCTATTACTCCTTCATGTTCGGCCATCCGGGCAAGAAGCTGATGTTCATGGGCTCCGAATTCGGCCAGGACGGCGAGTGGAATCACGATGTCAGCCTTCCCTGGCACCTCACCGAGCAACAAAACCATGCAGGCGTGCAGCGGCTGGTGCGCGACCTGAATAAGATTTATCGCGGGACTCCGGCGCTGCACACGCTCGACTGCGACCCCAACGGTTTTGAATGGCTGATCTCGGACGATGCCGCTCACAGCACCTATGCCTGGCTACGCAAAGGCAAGAACGCCAACGAGCGCTGCGTTGTCGTGGTCAATTTCACGCCGCAGGTTCTGCGCGATTACCGCGTCCGCGTTCCTTTTGCCGGCATCTGGCGCGAAATATTGAATTCCGACGCGGCGATCTATGGCGGCAGCAATGTCGGCAATGCCGGAGCCGTTTCCACCGTTTTGACGCGCGACAGCCCGGAGCTTCAGCTTGTTGTCCCACCCCTCGCGGCCATATTCCTCGTTCCCGAAGTCTAGCGGGCACCTCGCAGCCGGCGCGCCTTATCCGCTCGGAGCAACCTGGGACGGCCGCGGCACCAACTTCGCTTTGTTCTCCGCCAACGCCACGCGCGTCGACCTCTGTCTGTTCGACCGCGAGGGACGGCGGGAGACCGAGCGCGTCACAATGCCGGAGCGTACCGATGACGTCTGGCACGTCTACCTCTCGCACATATCGCCGGGACAACTCTACGGCTACCGCGTGCAAGGTCCGTATGAGCCGCTGCACGGCCATCGATTCAATCCATTCAAGCTCCTGATCGATCCTTACAGCAAACGGCTGGGCGGTCACTTTGCATGGACGGACGCCCATTTCGCCTACCGTACCGGAGCGAAGCAAGAAGACCTCTCCTTCGACAGGCGCGACAACGCCCGCGCCATGTACAAGTCCATCGTCGTTGATTCGGCACACACCTGGACTCACAAGCGGCGGCCGCAGACCCCCTGGGAAAGCACCATCATTTACGAGGCGCACGTCAAGGGACTGACGAGGCAGCGCGAGGACGTGCCGCCGGAAATGCGCGGCACCTATCGTGGTCTGGCCGAGCCCGGCATGATCAAGCATCTGCGCAGCCTCGGCGTCACCGCGATCGAGCTTCTGCCGATTCATGCTTTTCTCGATGATCGTCATTTGCTCGACAAAGGACTGCATAATTACTGGGGCTACAATACGCTCAGCTTCTTCGCGCCGGATGCGCGCTACAGCACCGACCGCGTGACCGACGATTTTAGGGCGATGGTCGCGGCGCTGCACGATGCCGGCATCGAGGTCATCCTCGACGTGGTTTACAACCATACGGCGGAAGGCAACCACATGGGCCCGACGCTATGCTATCGCGGCATAGATAATGCCTCATATTATTGGCTGATGCCGGACAAGCCGCGCTATTACGACGACTTCACCGGCACCGGCAATTCGCTCAAACTCACGCATCCGCGCGTCCTGCAGATGGTCATGGACTCGTTACGCTTCTGGGTCGAAGCATTCCATGTCGACGGCTTTCGCTTCGATCTCGCCACCACGCTCGGCCGTACGCCGGCATTCGACCGCAATGCAGCTTTCTTCGCGGCGGTGCGGCAGGACCCGGTGCTATCGAGGGCCAAGCTGATCGCCGAGCCATGGGACGTCGGCATCGGCGGCTACCAGGTCGGCGGCTTCCCCACCGGCTGGTCGGAATGGAACGACTTCTACCGGCACACCGTGCGTCGGTTTTGGCGCGGCGAAGGCAACCTGATCGGCGATCTCGCCCACTGCATGACCGGCTCGGCGGCCCAATTCCAGCACAACGGCCGCGGTCCACGGGCAAGCATCAACCACGTCACCGTGCACGACGGCTTTACGCTCGGCGACTGGGCAAGCTATGAGAACAAGCATAACGAGGCGAACGGCGAGGACAATCGCGACGGCTCCGACGATAACCAAAGCACCAATTGCGGCGTCGAAGGCCCGACGGACGACGAGGGCATTCTGGCGCTCCGTCGAAGATTGCGTCGCAACCAACTCGCCTGTTTGTTTCTGGCGCAAGGCGTACCACTGCTGCTCGCCGGCGACGAGGCAAGCAACAGCCAAGGCGGCAATAATAATGCCTATTGTCAAGACAACGAGACCGGCTGGGTCGATTGGTCAAAGCTCGGTAGTGACGACGATCACGTCTTGTTCGTCGCCGAATTGATCAATCTCCGCCACCGGTTTGCCCAACTCCGGCCGCGCAAATGGGTGGAAGGCAAACGGCGGGACGGCAGCTATGACGTGAAGTGGCTGACCCCGTCCGGCGCCGAAATGGAGGAAGCCGACTGGAATTTTCCCGACGGCCATTTCCTCTCCTACGTTCTGGCAGCGGCCGAAGAGAGCCGCGAGCCGCTGCTCATCGTGCTCAACGGCGCCGACGAGGAAGTCGAGATCAAGTTTCCGCAATGGCCCGGCGTTCTACGCTGGCTTTGCCTCTTCAATACCGCAAACAGCGAAGTGCCCTCGGCGTCGAACGCGCCGGGCTCGCCCTGGACAGCAGAGCCGCGTTCCGTGCTCGCATTTGCGGGGCATCCGTGAGCACCGCCTTCCGCTTCGGTCCACGGGTCACCGGAGCCGGAGTCACCTTCCGCCTTTGGGCACCTGAAGCGCGCGAGGTGGCGCTCCTGCTGGATAGGCCTGTGCCGATGATGAAGGGCGCCTCCTGGTTTGCGGTTGATGTGCCTCACGCGCGTGCCGGGACACGCTACCGCTTCCGCATCGACGGCGAGCTTGATATCCCCGATCCCGTATCGCATTTCCAGCCGGAAGATATCACGGGTCCGAGCCAAGTCATCGATCATGACGCATACCCCTGGCAGGCGGCGGGCTGGAAAGGGCTGCCGTGGCAGAACGCGGTTTTCCTCGAAGCACACGTCGGCACGTTCACCCGGGAGGGCACCTACCGCGCGATGATCGACCGCCTCGACCACTTGGTCGAGACCGGCATCACGGCGCTTGAGCTCCTGCCGCTGTCCGACTTCCCCGGCCGTTGGAATTGGGGTTACGACGGCGTGCTCCCTTACGCGCCGGACAGTGCGTACGGACCGCCTGACGACCTCAAGGCGTTGATCGACGCCGCACATCTGCGCGGGCTGATGATCTTTCTCGACGTGGTCTATAACCACTTCGGCCCGGAAGGAAATTACCTAGGCCGCATCGCGCCGCGCTTCTTCGCCGAAGCGCACACGCCCTGGGGCGTCGCGATCGACTATCGCGTGCCGGAAGTGCGCGCTTACGCGATCGAAAACGCACTGCATTGGCTGCGCAATTATCGCTTCGACGGCCTGCGGTTCGATGCCGTGCACGCCATCGTCGAACCGGGCGAGCCGCATATCCTCACCGAATTGGCGACGGCGGTCAGCGGCTTGGCGGCAGAGACAGGCCGGCAAATTCACCTGGTGCTGGAGAATGATGATAACGCGGTGCGCTTCCTGACGCCTTCCTCCAAACCTGAAGCGGGTTTCTACCGCGCACAATGGAATGACGATTACCACCACGCTTGGCACGTGCTGCTAACGAAAGAGAACGGCGGGTATTATCGTGACTATCAGGACTCAGCGGTGCAAGTGGTGCGCACACTGGCGCAAGGCTTCTCCTGGCAGGGCGAAAATTCGCCGCATCGTAGCGGCCGGCCGCGCGGCGAGCCGAGCGGTCGATTGCCGCGTATGAACTTCGTGAATTTCCTCCAGAACCACGACCAAATCGGCAACCGGCCTCGCGGTCAGCGGCTGACTATGCTGGCAAAGCCGAGGGCGCTCGAGGCTGCGCTCGCGATCTTGCTGCTGCAACCGGGACCGCCGCTCATGTTCATGGGGGAGGAGTGGGGTGCGACCGAGCCCTTCCCGTTCTTCTGCGATTTCAAAGGCGAATTGGCCGAAGCGGTCCGTCAAGGGCGGCGGCGCGAGTTCGCCGAAGCCTATGCCGCGCACGGCGAGGAAATTCCCGATCCCCTGGCGCGCCAAACGCGCGACTCCGCCGTACTCGACTGGCAAGCCCGTACAACGAAGCCTCATGCGGCCCGGCTGGCGCTGGTCCGCGCGCTACTCACCGCTCGGCGAAAATGGGTCGTGCCGCTTCTTCCGGCCATGAATATGCCGGGCGAAGTGCGACTCAACGGCGGCGTTTTGCACGCACGATGGGTCGCGCTGAGTCGGAGTGTACTACTGCTGGCCAATTTGTCCGACGATGCGAGGCCGCACCCACCGGACCTGCTCTGGGGTGCGAGCATCTGGGGGGATAAGCCGTCGCACGAGCTTCCGCCGTGGTCGGTCTATGCGGCGATCGGAGGCGACTAAGCGATGCCGCCCGCCGTGCCATTGGCGACTTATCGGCTTCAGCTCACGAAAGATTTCGGATTCGACAGCGCGGCGGCGATCGTGCCCTACCTCGCGCGGCTGGGAATCAGTCACGTTTATGCTTCACCGTTCCTGAAGGCGCGGCCGGGCAGCACGCATGGCTACGACATCGTCGATCATGACCAAATAAACCCCGAGCTCGGCGGCGAGGAGGCATTCCTCCGGCTCAGCGAAAGCCTCAAGCGCCACGACCTCGGGCTCATCCTCGACTTCGTCCCCAATCACATGGGCGTCGGCCATGCCGACAATTCCTGGTGGCTCGACGTGTTGGAATGGGGCCAACGCTCCCCTTACGCGGCAGCCTTTGACATCGATTGGGACGCGCTGCCTCACCGACGGCACCCCGGCGTCCTCTTGCCGATCCTCGGCCGCCCCTATGGCGACGCGCTGCAAAGCGGCGAGATTGCGCTCCGCTATGATGCCGAGGACGGCAGCTTCGCCGCCTGGTATTTCGAGCATAAGCTGCCGATCAATCCGCAGCGCTACAGCGAAATGCTGCGCACCATCGTCGCAGCGGCTGGCGCTGCTGACGAGCCCGGCGGCCACGCGCTGATCGGCATCGCGGATGACTACCGCGCGCCGGACACACCGACCTACCGCCAAGCGCCCGAATTAAAGCACCGGTTGAGCACAACCGCGGGAGCCGCCGAGGTAATCGCACGCGGTTTGTCGGCCTATCGGTCCGACACCGAAACGGGCGCCGGCGCGCTCCACCGGCTGCTCGAGCGACAACATTACCGGCTGGCCTATTGGCGAGTGGCATTCTCGGCGGTGAATTACCGCCGTTTCTTCGACATCAACGACCTCGCCGGGCTGCGCGTTGAAAATCCCGCCACTTTTCGCGCCATCCACGCACTGGTTGCCCGGTTAACTGCCAACGACCGGTTGCAAGGCTTGCGGCTCGACCACATCGATGGGCTGCGCGATCCGGCGCGCTACACGCTAAACCTGCGCCGATTATTGCAAAAGGTCCGGCGAGAGGCCAAGTTACGCGGCCCGTTTTACGTCGTGGTCGAGAAAATTCTCGCCAGTGATGAGCCGATGCCGCCCTTCTCCGGCATTGCCGGCACCACCGGCTACGAATGGCTCAACCTTATCGCCCGCGTTCTGGTCGACGGCCAAGGGCTCGACCCCCTCGAGCGCATTTGGCGCGACTTCACCGGCGAACGCGCATCATTTGCCACGATGGTCGAGACGGCCAAGCGCACGGTTATTCAAACCATGCTGGCCAGCGAGTTCACTGTCCTTTGCCGCGCGCTCGCCCGCATTGCCGCCGGGCACTTCTCGACTCGCGACTTCACCATCGATCGCTTACGAGCCGCTTTGCAGGCTTACGTTCTCGAATTCCCGGTCTATCGCACCTATGTCACCGCCGCGGGTGCCTCCCCGGAGGACCGCGCGACCATCCAGGAAGCCATCGAGCGCGCCCAGGCACGCTGGGAAGGCCCCGATCCGGATGTCTTCGATTTCCTGCGCGACGCCATCACACTCGATCTCGCTGCAAACCCCGGCTACAGCGCGCCCCGCGTGCGCAATTTTGCGCTCAAGTTGCAACAGTTCACCGGGCCCCTGACGGCCAAGGCGGTCGAGGATACTGCCTTTTATCGATATCACCGCCTGATCGCGTTGAATGAGGTCGGCGGCGACCCGGCTGCGTCCGCGCTCAGCCTCGAACGGTTTCATCGCCGACAGCAGCAGCATGCGGAAACCCAACCCGACGGCCTCGTTGCGACGGCGACCCACGACACCAAGCGGGGTGAGGACGCGCGTACGCGTATTCTGGCGCTCTCGGAATTGGCCCCCGAATGGGAGACGGCAGTCCGCGAATGGCAAGCACTGAACGCGCCCTTGATCCGTCACGGCGGCGGCAAGCGGTGTCCCTCGCTGGGACACGAATATATGCTCTATCAGGCGCTGATCGGCGTCTGGCCCGATCAGATCGACGAGGAGTTCGTCGACCGGATGCTCGGCTACACATTGAAGGCGGCGCGCGAAGGCAAGCGGGAGACAAGCTGGACCAACCCGGACGAAGTCTACGAGGCCGGCTTGATTCAGTTCCTGCGCAACTTGCTCGATCGCTCCATCTCGGCGGCCTTTCTTCAATCGATTGATGAGATCGCCAAACGCGCCGCCCTCATTGGCGCGCTAACCGGGCTATCGCAGGTGGCTTTAAAGGCGCTCCTGCCCGGTGTTCCAGATTTCTACCAAGGCACTGAGTTATGGGATTTTTCGCTTGTTGATCCGGATAACCGGCGGACGGTCGATTTCGCCAAGCGCGCGAATGCGCTCGAGCATTCAACGGACTGGGCCAACTTGGCCACACATTGGCGCAACGGCGGCATCAAGCTCGCGCTGACCCGCAGGCTCTTGCAGCTACGCCGCGATTTTGCCCCGCTATTCCAGCGCGGGAGCTACGAACCGCTGACGGTGAGCGGCGTTCAGGCCGACCACGTCATTGCTTTTGGCCGAACCTGGAGAGACCAGCGACTGGTGGTCGCTGTTGGCCGCCATTTCGGTCGCCTCACGGACAATGGAACAAACTGGAGCCCTGCCTGCACTGCGACAATCTCCTCACCGGACAAGACAGATACAAATTACGCTGATATTGTCGGAACGTGTCCTGATTTCTGCAGCAATGAATTAAACGCGAAGCGCCTCTTTCGGCACGTTCCCGTGGCTGTCCTTCGCCGCCTTTGATCGCGGCTCGCCATTTCACATTACGAATCCTTCACGGTGACGGAACCTCGACAACGAAATTGCGTTGTCAGCAGCACGTCCGCGGGTGCTGCGATTTTCTCTCATGCATCCCCGCCGGCAGCGTCACCGGCGAAGGGCGTGCGACACTAGGTCGAGGCAAAAAAATCCCACTGCTTTGGAACAAAGCAGTGAGGAGCCGCTTACCGTCAAAAGCCTAATGGCGGAAGAAGAGGACTCGCGGGGATGGCCATGGACATTGTCGTATCCAATCGGGTGGCGCGGATCACGCCCGGTGGACCGATGGTGGGCGGATTAGCCGCTGCGTTGCTCCCCGCTGTAAAGAAGTCCGGTGTCGTTTGGTTCGGCTCGAGCGGAAAAGTACGCAATATCGCTGTCTACGGGACACCTCTCGTCGAACTTGAAAGTTACGGGCGTGGCACAATTGCCCGTGTCGACCTGCCCGGACAGCATTACGCCGGTTTCTACGAGGGATTCGCCAATTCGGCCCTCTGGCCGCTCCTGCATTCCCGCCCCGATCTCGCACATAGCCACGAAGCCGATTATGCCGATTACCGCGCGGTAAATGCATACATGGCCCGGACGCTGGCGGCATTCAGTAGTGCCGATTCCACATTCTGGATACACGACTACCACTTTTTGCTGCTGGGCGAGGAACTGCGACGGCTCGGCATTCGGCAGAAAATCGGTTTCTTTCTGCACACGCCATGGCCGGAGCGGCGCATTTTTGCGCAAATTCCGCAGCACCGGGAATTAGCGGCGGCGATGCTGGCCTATGATCTCGTCGGTTTCCAGACCGATCGCGCCCGCGATAGCTTCGCCGCCGTGCTGAGGCATGAATTGCACGTTCCCACCAATGGCCACACTTTTGAGGGTCCATACGGACCCTGTCGGCTGGCCACCTTTCCGATCGGTATTGATACAGAGGAGTTTGCCGACAGCGCGCTCAAAGCCGTTGACGACCCCGATGTACGGCGGCTGCGCGCCAGTATCGTCGGCAGTAAGCTCGTGATCGGGGTCGATCGTATCGATTACTCCAAAGGGTTGGCCCAACGCGTGCAGGCTTACGATCACCTGCTTGCCCGCTATCCGGGCTTGAAGCGCCGCCTGACTATGCTGCAGATCGCCATTCCCTCGCGCTGCAATATTCTTAACTACCGCTCGCTACAGGGCGAATTAGCAGCCTTGGTGGGAGAGGTGAATGGCCGCCACGGCGACATCGATTGGACCCCCATTCGATATCTGAATAGAGGCTTCGGTCAGGCAACACTCGCCGGGTTTTATCGAACCGCGGCGATCGGGCTGGTTACACCGCTACAGGACGGCATGAATCTGGTGGCAAAGGAATATGTCGCGGCTCAAAACCCGGAAGATCCGGGAGTTCTGGTATTGTCTAAATACGCCGGGGCAGCGCAGGAACTCGATGCCGCCTTGCTGGTCGATCCGCAGAACCTCGAAGCCGTGGGCCGTCGCATCGCAGCCGCTTTGGTGATGCCACCCGAAGAGCGTCGCGCGCGCTGGCAGCGCATGATGGATAGGTTGCTGCGGCACTCGATCCATTCCTGGTTCTCGGATTTCATGCACGCGCTTAAAGGGCCTGAGCGCGACAACGTGGTGCCGTTGGAGACGAGCAAAGCGCCCGTATTGCCTGCGGTCGATAGTGGCAGCCCTGCCTGGGCGGCGCATTTGTGATCAGACGATCGTTGGAAGCGGCGTAGTCATGGGGAACGTTCCGTCGCCGCCCCCGTTAGAAAACCGGGCAGCGAAGATGTAGCCGTCCGCAACCATTTCAGCAATTCGACCGCTGCCAAACTCGGGGCCTGTAGCGTGTCGAGATTGGCACGCATGGGAAGGATTCCTTTTTCCATTTTCGTTTGGCCGGCGCAGCACTCTCGGCGCGCAGTCATTGCCCTTTGTGGCGTTGCTCTGTTGATGACCGCTACCGGTACAGGCCCGCTGCTTGCAGCCACCCGCGACGATTACAGCCAGTCCCAAGCCAGCGCAGGCCAACAAATCTATACGCAGCACTGCGCGGCTTGTCATGGGAGCCAATTGCAAGGCGGCGCCGGCCCCGCTCTCGCCGGTCCGAAATTCGCGGATAATTTGAGCTACAGCAAGATGACAGCGAAGCAGCTGTTCGACTTCATCAAATCGCAAATGCCGAATGACGCGCCCGGCAGCTTGAGCGACCGGCAGTACCTGGATGTGTTTGCTTATATCCTCTCGAAAAACGGATATCCGGCGGGCCTTACGGCCCTAAGCGAGAAGACATTGGGCCAAATCAAGCTGCTGCCTTACCCGGGAGGAAACAGCGACCAAGAGGCTGGCACGACGTCATCACCGAAATGACTGGGGGCGGCTGTAACTGCACTCCGAAGGAGGAGTAGATGAACGGTATCTTGCGCACGATCGTCGCCGCCAATCGCCGAACCTGCCTGCGTGGACTGGCTCTCGGCGTCTCTAGCGCAGCCTTGTGCTTGCTAATGCAGTCGCCTGCTGCACGAGCCCAGCAGACAGGCCACGGCCAACAAGAACAGCAGCCGCAAAATGCGGCCCCGGCTCAGGGACAAACCGCACCGGCGCCATCAGTGGAAAAGAAGAATGCCCAGCCAACCCAAGCCGGACAGCCGCAGCAGAACGAGATAGCCAACAAACCCGACACCAGCCAAGGGGTGCACGGGCAGGTGCCGTCGAGTGCGGACGTCGATGTCAACGATCGACAGATGAAGGAGGCCGGTCGCAATCGCGACGACTGGCTGCTGCACGGGCGGACGTATTCCAACCAACGGTACTCGCCGCTGCGTCAGATCAATGACCGCAACGTGGACGAGTTGAAGCCGGTGGCCATCATTCAAACCGGCATGACCGCCAGCTTCGAAACGACGCCGATCGTCGCGGATGGAATCATGTACGCCACGACACCGGTTGTCGACAACAAGATGAAAGTCATGGCGTTCAATGCTGCTACCGGCGCGCGTATCTGGGAGACAACTTACAATCTCGGCAACTTCAAGATTTGCTGCGGGCCGGTCAATCGCGGCGTAGCCGTCGGATATGGAAACGTCTATTTCGTGACGCTCGACGCAAAACTGATCGCTCTCGATGCCAAGAACGGCACGAAGAAATGGGAGGTTCAACTCGCCGATCCCCGCGCGGGCTACTCGGAGACAATGGCCCCTCAGATATTCGACGGCAAAATCATCGTCGGCAGCGCTGGCGGGGAATGGGCAATCCGCGGCTTTGTCGCCGCCTACGATGCTAAAACGGGAAAGCAAGACTGGCGCTGGGACTCGACCGATCCGAAGACGTTCGAGAGCGATTCCTACAAGAGCGGCGGCGGCATGGTCTGGACCACGCCAGCTATCGATCCGCGGCGCGGGTTGGTCATCTTCTCGACAGGCAATCCCAATCCGGACCTTAACGGTGAAAGCCGCAAAGGCGACAACCTCTGGACCGACTCGATCGTTGCGCTCGACGTCAACACCGGCAAGCTGAAATGGTCTTATCAAGAGGTCAAGCACGATGTCTGGGACTATGACGCCGTCAGTAACGTTCTGCTGTTCAACGTCGAGCAAAACGGCAAGAGCGTTCCGGCGGCGGGCGAAGCCGGCAAGGTCGGCTGGTTCTTTATCGTCAATCGAGAAAATGGAAAGCTAATCCGCAAATCAGAGCCGTTCGTACCGATGTCGAAGAACATGTTTACGACGCCAACCAGAGAGGGCGTGGAGATGCTGCCTGGCGCCAATGGCGGCTCGGAATGGTCGCCGCCGGCATTCTCGCCGAAGACACACATGGTCTACATCCTGGGCCTCAACCAACTCATGAACTTCACGCTCTCAGATGCAACCAACATTCCGGGCACGATGCGGCTTGGCAGCACGTTCAAGAACGTGACAGGCGAAAAGGCGCAGCAGAGCGGCACGTTCACCGCAATCGACGTCGATACGGGCAAAATCGCCTGGCAAGCCAAAACCCCGCAGCCGATGATGGGCGGCGCGCTGGCAACTGCCGGCAACTTGGTATTCACCGGCGAAGGGAACGGCTGGTTCGACGCTTTCAACGCGCGAACAGGCAGGAGGCTATGGCGCTATAATCTCGGTGCCGGCGTCAACGCGCCGCCAGTAACCTATCGCGTCAATGGCAAGCAATATGTCGCGGTTGCCGCCGGCGGCAACTTTCAGATCGACTTCCCCCGCGGCGATGCGATTGCCATTTTTGCCCTCGATACGGAAAACAGTGGCGCCGCACCGGACGAATCGCGCGGTCAGCGTCATGGCCGCCAGGGCAGATAGCTGCCGCATGTGATGCTGAGGTGGTCCACCGCACACAACGCGCTCCCCGCGCTTTCGGAGAGAAGGATTGTTGAGTAGGTTCTAGGGGCGGGCATGTTCCGCCCCTATATTTCTTTGGATCGAAAACCCCTCACCGAATCGCGTTCCGCGATCCGACCTCTCCCTGCGGGAGAGGTGAGGCGAGCGTGTGGCGCCATCCCGACTCACAACATGATCAGGCTCAGTTCGCCTTACGATTCGCTTCGCCGTTTTGCGCCGCGGTCGTGCCGCCGGCCTTCTTTTCGAGAAAAGCCAGCGCGGCTTTGAGTTGCGCATCCTTCGGCGTGGCGATCAGTTGCGGCTTGATCGGCGCCGACAGATCGGCCTTTGCCTCGGTCGCGTTTGTGTTCTTGCCGCTCGCGCCGGTCTGCTGGTCTTCTTGATCCGATCCGCCCAGCCGGCCCGGATTATGGAAGGCGCCGTGCAGCGTGGCTTCGCGCGGCAGCTCGCCGGCGACCTGCTCGTCTTTCGGCGCTTCGACCACGACGTCGGGCGTGATCCCCTTGCCCTGGATCGAGCGGCCGCTCGGCGTGTAATAAAGCGCAGTGGTGAGGCGCAGGGCTCCATGGCCATTGAGCGGAATAATCGTCTGCACCGAGCCTTTGCCGAAGCTCTGGGTGCCCATAATGGTCGCGCGTTTCCGATCCTGAAGGGCGCCGGCGACGATCTCCGATGCCGAAGCGGAAGCGCCGTTGATCAAGGCAACGATGGGCGTGCCCGATGGCAGCAGCGTCCCGTTTTTTGCTGCCGAGTAGACTTCATCGTCGCTTTTGTGGCGCCCGTGGATGGTCACCACTGTTCCGTCGTTGAGAAAATCACCTGCGACCGAGACCGCGGACGTCAGCAGACCGCCGGGATCGTTGCGCAGGTCGAGCACAAAACCGTTGAGCTTACCTCCTGCTTGCTGCTTCATCTTTTCGATCGCATGCTTGAAATCCTTCGGCGTAGCAGCGCCGAATTCAGTGATCCGCACATAACCGATGTCGTGCGGCTCGAGCTTCGCCTTGACCGTCTGCACCTGAATGATGTTTCGGGTGATCTTGACATCGAACGGCTTTTGATTGCCGCGCGCGATGCTGATGGTTACGTCGGTGCCCGGCGTACCGCGCAGTGTGCGCACGATCTTTTGCAGATCGACCCCACGTGTGCTCTCGCCGTTGATCGCAACGATCCGATCGCCCGGCTCGAGCCCGGCCTTGGACGCGGGTGTGCCCTCGATCGGCGCGATGATTTTCGGAACGCCCTGCTGCTCGGAAATTTCGATGCCCAAGCCGCCGAACTTGCCGGAAATGTCGGCCTGCGATTCCTTGAACTCTTGCTCGTCCATGTAGTCCGAGTGCGGGTCCAGCCTGTTCATCATGCCTTTCAGCGCGTCCTTCGTGAGCTGATGGGCATCGATCTTGTGCACGTAATCGTGCTCGACGAGTTGCATGATCCCGTCGATGAGGGCGAGATCGGTTTCCGAAGGCCCGCGCTCTGCGCTGCTTGCGCCGGCAAGCGGACAGGCGGCAAACGCGACGGCGGCCACGCCGACGAGGAGGAGATGCGCTTTTTTCATGGATATCGACCTTGAGCTCTCCGATACGGGGCTTCGCTCCGCCCACGCCCCCTAAAGCGATATGCCCCATCAGCACCGTCCCGGCAACGGGTGTTAAACGCGTCGGGAAATGCTCCCCCCTTAACGCGCCAAACGTGAATTCGATCAATCGGCAGAGCAGAAAATACCGCCCTTCGGCCGAACTCCTGCCGCCGCACGGCATTATCGTCCTTGCCGACAACAAGGGTAAGGAGGACGACGTGCGTACTTTATCTCTATCTCTCGTCTTGATCATTCCCCTCATGGCAACCGCTGCGCACGCGCAGGATCCGACAGGTGAGTGGCAGGTGGCCAATGGGGCGGCTCATGTGCGCATCGTGGACTGCGGCCCGGCGCTCTGGGGCGTGGTATCTTGGGAAAAGAGGCCCGGGCGCGACATTAACAATCCCAATCCCGCGCTCCGGCAGCGACCGACGCTCGGCATGCCCATTCTTCTTCACATGCGCCCGGCCGATGAGGCCAGCAAATGGGAAGGCGAAGTGTACAACAGCGAAGATGGACGCACATATGACGCCTCGATCGCCATACGCAGCGCCGACACCCTGCACATCGAAGGCTGCGCCCTGGGTATTTTCTGCGGCGGCGAGAATTGGACCCGCGTCACTCAACCCGCGTCAGTTGCTTCCCGAACCCGGGCACGGCAAACGACCGGGACCCGCGCACCGAGTAGATCGCCTGCCGCCGCCATCTGCTCACGCGTCGCCGCTTCCACGCGGGGGTCCCATTAGCACCGGTTGGAACAGCACGGCCGCGGCCAACGTGCAAACGAGCGATAGCGCCAGGAGCTTGCCCATGCTCGAAGTGCCCGGATGATTGGAGAACCATAGGCTACCGAAAGCCGTAGCCGTCGTTAGTGCGCTGAAAAACACCGCTCGGGTGAGCGGTGATTGAAGCACACCAGCCTGTCCGGAGCGCCACGCCATCATGTAATAGATCTTGAACGCTACGCCGATGCCGAGCAGCAACGGCAAGGCAATGATATTGGCGAAATTCAACGACATTCCGAACGCGACGGTCAGCTCGAGCGTCACCACGGCGGCGACGAGAAGCGGAATAATCGTCAGCAGAACGTCGCCGATGCGCCGCAAGACCAGCCATAACAAAATGAAGATCGAGATCAGCGCCCATAAGCCGGCCTCGATGAAAGAACGAATGATAGTCCGGCCCGACTCGAGGATCGAAATCGGTCCGCCGGTGGCCTGTGGTTCTACCTTGAGCACCGCGCGCGCAAAATTGCGGATTGCTTCGTTTGTTTTCAGCTCGCCTTTCGGTAACACTTGGACGCGCGCTCGACCATCGGCGGTAAGCCATTGATTGCGGATCGACTGCGGCAAATTTTGTTCGGTCACGCGTTGCGCCTGCAATGCTGCCCGCAGGCCTCCAAGCGCCGTCTCCAGCGGCTGCACGAATACCGCCTGGGCACGCTCCCGCACGGAAGGAGCAGCCGCTGCCAAGCGGCCGAGGTCGCCGGCCAGCCGTGTTGCCGCCGCCGCGCCTTGATCTGATAGACCTTCGGCAGCGCCTTCCAGCATCTGTCGGGCGCGGGTGAGCGCGGCGATATTTTCGGCGTCGGTTGGCGGAGACTGCTTCTCGGCATTCAATGCAGGGCCAAGCGACTCGCCGGCCGCACGGATCATGAAGAGCTTCTGGTCCTGATCCTCGGGCACATAATTCGCGAGCGTTACGGCTTCCGAGATCTCCGGCACGTTGCGAAGCTTGGCCGCCATCGCTCGAGCGGCTTGTTGCGAGGGCGCCAGTATGTCGACCGCATTGGCCCCGGCAGTCGGGTCTTTCTGCACGTCGATGTACGTCGCGATCGACTCCGCGTTCGGATTGCGCAGGTGGATCGGATTGAAATCGAAACTCAGAAAATAGAGCAGCGGCAGCGCGGCGACGACCAACGCGGCAGTTCCGTAAAGGATCGGCATCCGGTGGCGCATCATGAAGTTGTCGACCGGCGCCAGCGCTGCATAGCCGAGCGGCTCCGGCTCCCCGGGCGGGTTGAGGAGAGTCAACAGCGCGGGCAGGACGGTGATGCTGCCGAAAAAGGCTATGATCATGCCCAAGCCGGCGATCTGCCCAAGCTCCGACACACCGAGATAGGCGGTGGGCACGAAGGCCAGAAAGCCCGCCGCCGTCGCCGCCGCCGCCAGCGCCAGCGGCGTGCTGATGTGCGCGCCGGCATTGATCAGGGCCTTTCGCAGGTCGTCATGCGCATATCGCTCCGCACGATAGCGCACACTGTACTGGATGCCGAAATCGACCCCGATGCCGACGAAAAGGACGGCAAAAGCCACCGAAATCAAATTGAGGGCACCCACCATCATCAGGCCGGCGGCGGCCGTGACGGCGAGACCGACCACAACCGTAACGAACACAGCGAAGATGATTTTCGGCGATCGCAGCGCCAGCCACAGAATAAACAGCACCACCGCGACGGTGATGAGGCCGTTGACGGCGGCGCCATCTTGAACGGTGCGGAACTCTTCATCCGAAATCGGCACCGAGCCGGTAAGCCGCACAGTGGCGCCGAGCTTGTCGTGCAGGTTCAGCCGGGCCGCGGCAGCGCGGATAGCATCGGTCGCCGCCTTTCCCGGCTCGAGCGCGGCGAAATCGAGGACCGGATGCACGATGATGAAGCGACGCAGGTCATTGGTCGTCGGCGCCCGCCCCGCCAACATCGCGCGCCAGGAGAACGTGGCCGGTTTGTTGGCCAGAGCGTCCTCGACGGTCGCGGATGCCTTGTCGAGCGCGCCAGCAACAGGATCAAGCGAATGAGTCTTCGCTTTCGTCCCCATAACCCCGTAGGTCAGGACACGCGTCAGGCCGCGCAAGCTCGGGTCTGCGACCAAAACGCGAACAAGCGGGGCTGCTTGGCTCAGGTTGTTCGTCAGCGCCGCGACCTGGGCGGTAGAGGGAAAGAGGAAAGCACTACGGGCAAAGAATGGTGTCTCGGCTACCGGCTCGACCGAACGGAACAACTGCTTGCGGCCGGACAGAGCCGCGGACAACGAACGGGCCGCCTCGCTTGCCGCTTCCGATGTGGGCGCGTCGATGACGACGAGAATGGATTGCGCGTTCTGCGGAAACGCCTTGTTGAAGGCGATCTCGCGCTGCCGCCACGGCAGATCGCGGGAAATCAGGCCGCTTATGTCGGTGTTGATGGCGAAATGACTGCTGCAATAGTAGCCGGCGAGCACCGCCGCGGCTATCGACAATAAGAGCACTGTCCACGGCCAGCGGGTGCACTGCGTGATAATGGACTTGATGGCGGATCTGATCATCGCAGGCGGCTTACCACGGCTCCAGGTACCCAATGCCCGTCGCGCCTCGCAGCCAAGATGCTGCGATGGCCCGTGGCCATCGTGGTTCTCTCCTGCTGGAGAACAATTGTCCCAAGCCGTCGTTCAAAAGGTCCGGCAGCGGATAAGGTGGAACCCACACCGCGATCTAACCACACGCTAAAGCATCAACCGGCTTGGCACGGTTGCAATAGACTCAGATGTGTGTCCGAACTCGGGCGGACGCCAGAAATTGCAAAGCCGCGACACCGCTGCCGGCGCGCCCCGAGCGGTCCGGACCTCAGGCGCATGGAACAAGGCGCTTGCCCCGTTGGGCTACAGGCGCTCAACAGAACGGCCGGCCAATCCGCACGTTCGACAGGATGAGCGCGCTAACTCTCCTAGACTCGCTCCGTTTTCTTGGCCCGCTCGTGTCGGCGGTTCGCCGCCAACTCGTCGAACGTCAGGACCAGCCGCCCATCGGGCTCGGCTTCAGCGTAGATCGCCTGCGACTGAGCGCGCGACAAGAACGATTGCAGCGCAGAGCGGGAGCAGTCGGGCAATGCAAGGAGCGCGCGGGCCGTCTCCAGCAGACCCGGCTCCTGGCTCCAATAAAATAGTTCAAGAATACGGTTATGGTCTGCGCAGCCGAGCACGAGCGTACGGACGACCTCCCATATTTCCGCGTTGCGCTGCAAGGTCTCGCCGGAGACCTCATGGGATGCGGAAACACGCGCCGCCATCTCAGCCCCCTCCGAGTGTCTGGTGGACCCCGCCGCGAGGCCGCACGGAAATGAAGAGGTTTCGAAGCCGTTTCAGTGTCATTTTCGATGCACCTGATTGTTTCGTTCGAAGCTGATCAGCGAACACAACGTCCCGCGTACATCCTCCCCAAACGTTCTGCTTTCCGGCGACGGATTCGAGATGCCGCCACACGGCGTTAGCGCACGCAATCGTGACTTTCGGAACTGTACTCGACGCCGCGGATGAACGACCATTCTCGGGTGGTGTCGATCCAGTCCGCAGTGGTCGCAACCTTCCCGTACAAGCTGAGTACCTTCACTAACAGCGCGTGCACATCGTTCGCGTCCGTGCCTTCGAGGGCATGGCTCGCCGACGCATCGGAGAGAAAGGTAACGCGATGGGCGCGATGATGCGCGTCCACGATGGTCGACAGGCATGCTGACTCGCCTGCAAAGCCGGCGAGCACGATATTGGCGCCAATTCCCTCATCCATGACGCGGGCAAATTCCTCGCTGTCGTAGCAGGACGGCATCTCGCGCTCGAAGACCATCTCGGTCGGCAGTGGCAAAAAACCTTCGATCCAGTGCGAAAAACGGGTGGCGGAGTTGAAGAACGGCGCCCGCCCGATCCGCCGCGTGAACGCCACCGGAAAACCCATGGTTCGCGCGTGCGCGAGCAGCGTGCGGCAGTTTGCAAGCGCCTGCTCCGCATTGGGGACCGCCATGCGGCGCGGCGCGGCCACATACTCCTGCTGCAAGTCGACCATGACGACCGTCGGAGCCGTCAGCGGATCGACGTAGGGACGCAAGCTGACGATGTTCGTTTTGGCCACGTTCGCGCTCCTTGCATGTTCTTTTATTGTCCTCGCAAAACGCGCATCTTACGCGGCGCGCTGGTGACGATTGGGCGAGGTGACTGGACGGGCGGCGGAGAATTCCAGCGGGCCCGGCTCATCCCAGACACCTTCGGGGCGGATGAGCACATAAGGATCCGACTCGAGCGAAATAGCGTCTGGGTCGCGCTCGGTGACTAGCAACATCTCCGTGTAGGAATAATCGGAGAAAGTAAGTTCGCGATGCGGCTCCATCGGGCGTGCGCCGAAGCGGCTCCAGAACGAGACCAGCCGGTCTTGCGCATGACCATAGATGCGCGTGTAGCCCTTGCGCTTGCAAAGCTTGATGCCGGTCCGCACCATGTCGAACGAGAGCCGTGAACGGCGAAACTCATGCCGCACGGCGAGGCGCTCGAGTTTTGCGAAATCGGCGAAGAAGCGCGCGCGCAAGCAGGCGGCCGGCTCACCTTTCACTGTGCCGATCAGATGCATGGCGCAGAAATCATTTCCGTCGAATTCCTCGCTGAAAGGGCAATCTTGTTCGGCCAAGTAAACCGCCGCACGGATGGCGACGACTTTCATGAGATCCGTCATCGATGAAGCGACGCTAATCGAAATTCCACTGTTATGGCCGGCCGACGCATTGGCAGGCGGCAATTTGGCGAGCCGGTTACGCTGCAGAGTACTCATTACGCTTTCCCCACTTACTGAACGCGATTGCTTCCGAAGTTCGTCTCAGAGATTGCCGCGATGGGACCACGAACTTCGGAAGCGGGCACTACCCGTGCCCGCTGGGCGGCGCTCGCTTGACGAGCCGGACATATCGATGGAGTGAGCGCGGGTGTCCCGGCACCGGCCGGAAGCAAAGGCCTTGCATGAATCGCAGGCCATCTTCGGTGGCAGGTGTCGCGAAGACGTCCGACAACTCATACGGGCATTGCTGCACGCGCGCGATAACCTGCGCGATGCCTTCGGACGCCACCGAAGCGCCCAGCACCGCCCAGACGTAGATGGCACTCGGGCGCGTTCCATAGGGGGCGAGCAGCGAGGCTGGCGGCTCGGCGAAGTCGCATTTATTGGCGAGCAGCGCGGACAGGCCGACCCTGTTGAGCATGAGCATGGCAAAGCCGCCGACGATCCGGCCGCGCCGGCGGAATACCCAAACGCTGTCTGGATTGTCGCAGGCAATCCGCGCCACAACGTCCTCACGCGCGAGAGCGACGCCCATGGCTACTTTTGCGTTCTCGAGCAAAACGGAAATATCTTCGCTGCGAGCGTGACTTGCCTCTACACGGCGCCGCACCGGAGGTGCGACCAAATCGAACTCTTTGCCCGGCCGAGCGCTACGTTGCGCGGCAAAGGAATTCGCGTCAGGGCTGTATCCCTCCGCAGTGGAGAGCATAATGATTCCTAGGCAACATGCGAAAGTGTAGTAATTTTGTAGTCTGAATCGGGGCTTTTGATATGAGCAAGATTTCGCAACGGCCTGTTGCAAAAACGGATCAGCCGATCGGCGCAACACTGGTCGACCGGATTTCCTGGGACGACCTCAAGCTGTTCATCGCAGTGGCGCGCACGCTCAGCTTCCGGAGGGCGGCGACATCGACGCGCATCAGCTCCTCGACGCTCGTGCGTCGCATCGAACGACTGGAAGACGAATTGGGATTACGCCTGTTCGACCGCTTGCCGGACGGCGTTGGCCTGACCGCCGAAGGACAATCGATTTATTCGGTCGCTCAGGAGATGGAGCGCGCGAGCCACTCATTGCGCGCCTATCTCGATCAGGATCTGACGACCCGCGGCGTGGTCCGCTGCGCGATCACCGAAGGCCTCGGGACCTTTTGGATCCTGCCGCATCTCGCCGAGTTTACCCGCGGAAACCCTTTTACGATTGTTGACCTGCGGGCGTCGATGGAATCCGCCGATGTGCTGCGCATGCAGGCCGACGCCGCCATTCAACTCATCCGGCCGGACCATGCCGACCTCAAAGTCCTGCGCCTCGGCCGACTCCATATTTATCCCTTCGCCTCCCGCCGCTATGCCGATACCTATGGGCTGCCCCGTAGCGTCGAGGAGATGAAACGTCATCGGCTTGTCGATCAGACGGCGCCGCAACTCGACGAGGGGGCTTGGCCGCGACTGCTCGGCCTCGACAATGTCGAGGGTATCGTGTCCCTGCGCACCAACGCGAGCACAGCGCATTTCTATGCCGTCGAGCAGGGCATCGGCATCGGAGGCCTGCCGACCTACGCCGCCGCCCTGGGCGCCGACGTGGTGCCGGTCGACATCGGCATCAAGCACCAGACGGATATCTGGCTGACGTACCACCCGCATGCCAAAACTGTTAAGCGCGTATCGATTTTCATCGACTGGGTGCGCTCGCTGTTCGACGCCAAGCGCTATCCCTGGTTCCGCGACGAATTCATTCACCCCCGCGACCTGGCCAAGGCCGATACGCCGGCACGCTCCGACCGCGCTACGCGCCGCTATGTGGCGACCAGCCCGAAGAACGGCGCTGTCGCGTCGATCGACCCGCCGCAACCGGCTGACGAAACATCTCGGCCCATTCGACTGAATGGGCGGTCGGCGGCGAATGGCTGAGAGCGCTCTCTGAAGCATCGCATAAGGCGATGGCGGTCCCGACAGGAGTCGAACCTGTGACCTTCGGTTTAGGAAACCGCTGCTCTATCCTGCTGAGCTACGGGACCGGTCGGGTTGCTGTAGCATAGCTCAATCACCGGCGCATCTATCAGTATATCGCCCTCTGCCCGCGCCTGACGGCGGAAGTTTCGTCTGCCGTTGACGTTCAGCGGAGGGTAGGGCGAAAAGGCCGCCAAATCCCGCGGACAGCAATCACGACCCGTATTCTCGCTCGCCACTCACTTACTCGCGGAATCAGAGCGGCTTGATCTGGACTTTGCGGAATTTGATAGCTCCGGCTCCGTGCTGGAGCGCGATCGAGCCTTCGTCGAACATTCCGTTGCGTAACTGAGCCGTCTTCTGTCCGTTGAGCACGACCGTGATGTCACGTCCGTTGGCGGTGATCTCGAACGTGTTCCATTTCGCGCCGGCCTTCGGCATGGGATTGACCTCGACATAGCGGGTAATCGCACCGGTGCCGTAGCTCGGATCCGGACGCTGATCGAAAATATTCGCCTCATAGCAAGTGCGGTCGGTGATCTTCTTGGAATCGAGGCAGCGGAAATAGATGCCGCTGTTGGCGTCGTCACTGGGCCAGAATTCGACACGCAGAATGAAATTCTTGTATGGTTTCTTGCTCACCAGATAACCAGCTTCTTTGCCTGCCATCTTGTCGGCGAGCACGGCGCCATCCGCAAGACGCCAATTGGATTGGCCGACCTGGTCCCACTGGTCGAGATTGGTGCCGTCGAACAACGTAATCCATCCGGATTCTCCGCGGTCAGACTGCGACAGCGCCGGGCTTGCGATGAAGCCGCAAGCAACGAGCGCGACGGCAAATTGCATGAAACGCACTGAACTTGATTTCATATGTGTTTCCCTTCATTGCCGATTGCTGTGGTTGGTGACGGAAGCGCGTCGATCATAGATTTATTGGCAGCAAAGCGGCAATGCGAAGGTGACCGGTTATGGCGAGCACGCATCGAAAGTTATTAAAAATTAACCCACCCCTCACGCGAACCCAAGTGCGAGAGCCAATCAGATCAACACGGTAAGGCGCTGCTCTATCCTGCCGGGCTGCGGGGCGTTGTTCGCGCGCTTAGCACCGTGACGACTGCAGCACGTTCGTTTGCTTGCTGCCGGAAACCAAGCCGTTTGAGGATGCCACGACGCAAACGGGCGCGGAATAAGCTCCGCGCCCGCCTATACTCGCCTATATGTACTGCGCCGGGTGCTTCAGGTCCGGTTGTTGAACGGCGGCGGGCCGCCATTTTGAGGACCTGACCCGTTGTTGCCCTGATTGCCGGTGCCGTTGCTGCCGCCCGGGGGTGGGGGGCTGTTCGGCGGCGGGGGCGGCGCTTTAGGCGGGGGCGGCGGATTGGCGCCGGGTCCCGTCGGATGCTCCCCGCCCATGGTGGCTACTTTGTCGATCAACTTGCTCGCAGCGTTTACGCAAGCCGCCACGTTCTCGTCTGCCGGGCAGCGGATATCGATCGTGGCATCGCCGCGCTTGAAATGAAACCGCGCGCCTCGCGCGCGCGCCCCCATCATTCCCATCATGCCCATGCGGCGACCCATCATACCCATGTGATGGTGACGCCACATGTCCCCATGGTCCCACCGTCCTCCCTTCATGTCTTGATCCTCATGGTCCGACCCCCAGTCGCGGTCGCGGTCCCACTGGTTGCGTGGGTGAGCCGCATTTATATCCGGGCCAGACTCGGAACTATTCCCGGCGTGATCGCCGGAAGAATCATAAGGCTGCGCGAACGTCGGTTGCACGGAACCGACGACCGCGGCGAGTGCCGTCGCTAAAACAATCGAAGCGATTTTCATGGCTGTGCTCTCGGTTGTCGCCCCGGAAAGCGCAACGCGCGCGTCGCTATGGCGTTCCGAGGCGGTTCAAGGTGCGAACCGGCGTAAGCGGCAGCGACGCCCAAACGCGCCGGAAAGCCATTACTTTTGCGACACATCGGAACGGGCTTCGCCGGCCCCGCGTTGACCTTTCGATCGCGCGCGCCGGGAACAGCGCACGCACTGCTCGCTCGAAGCGGCGAGCCGCACGACAGCAAACACAACCGGTTTCAGACGTCGAGAGGTGGCGATGAAGGATTGTACGCGAGCTATTTGGATGAAGGATGTCACGCTAGCGGCGGCAGTCGTCGTGTTTGGCGCGATGCCGGCCAGCTACGTTCTGGCCGCGCCGTCTGTGCCCAACCAGCAACAAACCCAAAATCAGCCCACGACGCCGCAACAGCAAGCGCAACAGACCGCCCGGATTCCGCTTCTGCCGGCGTCCGACATTGTCGGGCGCCCCGTAGTGGATTTGAACGGCACGAATGCTGGACGCGTCAACTCGATGGTCATCGACACGAAGAACGGCGTGGTCGAATACGTGCTGATCGAAGGCCGCGGTGATTTCGATCTGAACGGTCAACTCATTGCGGCGCCATGGTCGATCATACAACAACCGCGCGGCAAGGGCGCCATCGGCCTTAAAGTAGATCGCAAGCAACTGGACAAGGCGCCGCGCATTTCGAGCGCCGAACTCAATCGCCTCGGCACGGCGGGGTGGCGAACGCGCGTATATGGCTACTACGGCCGTCCCTATCCGTATTACGGGAGCGCCGCCTGGTACGGTTATCCCCCCGCGCCTATCACCGCGAACGGGCAAGACGCTTCGCTGCGGAACGGCATGACCGGACAAACCAACGGCTCACGAGGTGGAAACGCTCCGGCAAACGCCGCTGCGGCCAATGGTGCGGCTCGTGCGCCGAACAGTGCAAATGCAACTGCATCCAACGGCGCCCGAGCGGCGAACAACAACAATGCGAGCAAAACCGGAAACAATCAGCAGCAGGGGAACGGGCAGCAGGAGAACGGGGGGAACGGATTGTCGGTCAACAACAACGGGGTCATCTCGGCTCTGATGCATGGCTCGACGGTTGCGCCAAACCAAGTCCAGTCTGCCCCTATCTACGGCCAAAACGGCACTCAACTGGGGCAAATCGACCAGTTATTGATCGACACGCGGACGGGCCACGTCGCTTATGCACTGGTCCGGCGCGGCGGCTTTCTCGGGCTCAACCCGACTTGGTTTGCCGTACCCGTCGAAGCGCTCTCGTGGCAGTCAAACCTTCCCGGCGGCAATGGGTATGCCAACGGGGGCGGGGTCGGCTACGGCAACGCAGGCGGACGACGGCTCGTCGTGAATGAGCAGAAACTCCAGAGCGTTCCCTCGGTACCCGTCAATCAGGCGCACCTGACGACCTACGCTCCTCGGCAGGATCTCGCTCGGCTTTATCAGCACTTCGGCATCAAGCCCTATTGGACTCGGAACGGGAATCAGTCGAACGCATCAACAACGGGGCAGAACGCGCACTGAGTCCACGCGTGACACCCACGAATGAATGAGAGGTATGTGTCATGACCTATCCAAACACTGAACCGGTTGAACCGGTCCGCTACCGCTGGCAAGACCCTGCAAACATGGTGCTCGCGGTTTGGCTTTTCATTTCACCCTGGGTTCTGCAGTTCGGCAGCAACGCGAGCACCGCGCAACCGGCGAGCGGAGCCGCCGCGGTGAATGCAGTCAGCAACGCTGCCTGGAATGCATGGGTGCTCGCCGTGATCGTGTTCCTCGTCGCGCTGTCGGCACTCGGGAGCTTTGCTCGTTACGCGCGCGGGCAGGAATGGATCAATCTCCTGCTCGGCATCTGGATTTTCGTGGCGCCGTGGGCGCTCGGATTCGCCTACGGTCCGTTTCCGGCAGCGTCGTGGGATCACTGGATCGTCGGCGCGCTGATCTTCCTCGTCTCAGTCAGCGGTCTGTCGATGCTCCAGCGCACGCCGGCGCCAGGCCTTCGTCGCGATTACGATCACGAGCCGCAAAGGCGCTAGCGAGCGAAAGCCGACTGGCGCAACGAACCCGCCGCCTCGAAGAAGCGGCGGGTTCTTCTCGTCTGCCCCGGGCAATTGACGACGGCATGCTCATCTTTACAAATCGGACATGGTTTGCCGGCGCCTGACGATTGCCCTCGCTCTGCTCGTCGTGATGACCGTGGCAACGCGTGCAGCTTGTACGCTCTCGCCGATCGGCTCCGCGACCGTCGCGGCGGTGCACGATGGCCGCACGTTGCAACTTACGGACGGTCGCGAACTGCGCCTTGCCGCCGTCGAAGCCGACCCGTCAGGCCGCGCGATGCTTGAACGGCTGGCCGGCGGACAAGCGGTGCGGCTGATGCGGCTTGGCCCGGAGATCGATCGCTACGGCCGACTCTACGCCTTTGCCACGACTGCCGGACGGACGGAAACACTGCAAGCCGAATTGCTCAAGGCCGGCGCGGCGCGCGTCTCCGCCCGCGTCGGCGATTGGAACTGCGCCAAGACCCTGCTAGAAATCGAAAAAGCCGCCCGCGCGGCCCACCGCGGCCTGTGGGCTCGCGCGGATTTCTCTCCCTTGGCCGCCACGGACTTGCCCAGGATTCGCGCGAAAATAGGCCATTTTGTCCTCGTTCAAGGCAAGGTCTTGTCCGTGCATCAGAGCGGCGGCACTATCTACCTGAACTTCGGGCGACACTGGACGCGGGACTTCTCAACCGTCATTCTGCGCCGCAATAAGCGGCTGTTCGCCGACGTGGATCTCGAGCCACAGCGGCTGCAAGGGCGCCGCATCCGTGTGCGCGGATGGGTGGAACTGCGCCGCGGCCCAGTTATCGAGGCAGCGTGGCCTGAACAGATCGAACTCGCCGACGGCAATTGAAGCGGACGAAGAAATTGGTGGCTGGAACGTTGATCTCGGCAATTGGAGGCAAGGCGCGCAAACTTGCGCTTCTGCTGGCGCTGCCGCTGCTCGCCGGGTGCGCCGCAGTGCCCGGCAACAGCAGGGTTTCCCTCTCGCTGCCGTCGATCGAGCATGCCCCCCGCGACACCATGTCGGCGGCGGAACGGCGCGAGCATCTACGTATCCTCGCCTCCTATGGCGGCCAATATCACGATCCGCGCCTGCAAAAGCTGGTCGAACAGACCATGGATCGCCTCGAGGCGGCGTCGAAGCGGCCGGATCAAAAATATCAGATTACATTGCTCAACTCGCCGGCCATCAATGCGTTTGCTCTGCCCAATGGGCATCTCTATGTCACCCGCGGCCTGCTGGCGTTGGCCAACGATCAGTCCGAGCTCGCCTCGGTGCTGGCGCACGAAATGGGTCACGTGATCGCGCGGCATGCGCAGATTCGCGAAGAGAAAGCACGGCAAACTGCGCTCATTAGCCATGTCGTCAGCGATGTGCTCGACGACCCGCAGGTGGGTGCCCTGGCGCTTGCCAAATCCAAACTGGCGCTAGCCAGTTTCTCGCGTGCGCAAGAATTCGAAGCTGACGGCATTGGCATCGGTATCTCCGCGCGGGCCGGCTTCGATCCCTATGGCGCCGCGCGCTTCTTGACCGACATGCAGCGCAACGTCGACGTCAAGGCAGCGGAACACGCGGGCACCCATGCCATCGATTTTCTCTCCGACCATCCTTCGACACCCGATCGCGTGCGCAAGGCGCTGATTGATGCGCGCCAATTCAGCGCTCCCGGTGTCGGAAGGCGCGATAAGGCGGCATATCTGGATGAGCTCGACGGTATGGTTTACGGCGAGGACCCGAGCGAAGGCTTCGCCCGCGGCCGCCGTTTCTTGCATCCCAAACTCGGCTTCACTTTCCTCGCTCCGCCGGATTTTACGCTCGACAACACGGCACAGGCGGTGCTCGGCCTCAAGAACGGCGGCGATCAAGCCATGCGGCTCGATGTCGTCAACGTGCCGGCGGATCAATCGCTGACCGATTATCTCAAATCGGGCTGGATCGAGAACGTCGAGCCGGGTAGCGCCCAAACGATGAAAGTCAACGGATTTCCCGCTGCCACCGCGCTCGCCAAGAGCAAGGATTGGTCATTTCGCTTGTTTGCCCTGCGTTACGGCAGCGACGTTTATCGTTTCATCTTCGCAGCCAAGAATTTGACTCCCGCCGTTGATCGCTCGTTCATGGCGGCGATCGAAACGTTCCGGCGCATGAGTCTGAAGGAAGCAGAGCAAGTACGGCCGCTGCGGCTGAAGATCGTCACGGTGCGCCCGGGAGACACGGTTCGGTCGCTCGCCCGCCGCATGGCAATCCCCACGCTCCGCGTTGAGCGCTTCCGCGTGCTCAATGGCCTGTCGTCGACAGCAAGCCTGACGCCGGGCCAAAAAGTAAAGATCGTGGTGGAGTAATCGCCGGGGTCACGACACATCACCCGCCTGCCGGCTGCTGTATCGGGAGCGGCCAAGCGAGCGCCTCATGCTCGGGCGTCATGCGCGGGCTACCGGTCCTTGCGATTTCACTCACTGCGCAGCCGTATGGATCGCCGAAACAAGCGGGCAATGACTGCGTGCAGAACGAGCGCCGGCCATGACGGCACTGAGATGCGACCTCAGCTCTCCCCCGCTTCGTAATTGATGGTGAACTCGCGCGGCACTTCGGGACCCCAGAGATAGAACGAGTCCTCCGGTTTGTGATCGGCGGACGGCCAGCGCTCTTCCTTCGGGATGTAATCGATGTCGCAGGAATATTCCGAGAAGCTGCCCCACGGATCACGCACGTAGTGGAAATAGTTGGAGCCCAGCACATGGCGGCCGAGGCCCCAGCCCTTGGTCCAGCCTTTGTCGGCCATGCGCATCGCGCCGACGCCGATATCGTTGACGCTGGGCACGTCCCAACTGCAGTGGTGAAAACCGGGCGCACTCGACTTAACAAGGGCCAGCAGGTGATGATCGCTGCCGTGAATGCCGTGCATGAAGGCGACGATATCCGAGGCGCGGTCGGACAGACGCAAGCCAAGATTGCGGCAATAGAATTCGAGCGAAGCGTCGATGTCGCGAGTAAAGACCAGCACGTGCGACAAGCGGCGCGGGCGCACTGCTGCTGATTTCTCGCGGGTCGTCGCACCGGCTTGGCCGGGGCCGACGGTAACCCATTGGCTGTCGGCCTTGTGGTCCGGAGATACTTTGGGCCCGACCTTCACCTCGATCAGCACGCCTTCATGATTGCGAAACCAGAAGCCGTTGCTCTCGAATCCGGGCGGCGGGTCGATCAGCTTGACGCCGTTACCCTCGATCCGCGCCTTCAGCCGGCCGATGTCTTCGGCATAGCAGCCGAAGGAAAGGTGGTGCAGGGTCTTTGCTTTCACGCCCTCCACCACTGAACCCCACCGATGCTCATGGCCAAAGGTCTTGATCGCCAGGGTGTTGCCCTTGGCCTGCACGTCGAGACCAAAATTGCCGTAGAAATCCTGCGCCACGCTGGCGTCAGGAACGGCGAGCACGAATTGATCGAGCGAATGCACGCCGAGCGCGTCGGCATCCGTCGTCGGCGCGACATATCCTCGAATGGCGGTCATTGTTGTCTCCCTAGAAAAAGCCGCTGTTTATTGCATTGTAGTCCGCTGACCGGGCGCGGCAAAGGCCTACGGGTGCGGCAATAATGCAGAGCCGCACGCCGTTACCCCGGGGAGGTAAGTCGGCCCGGAAAACAATATTTCTCCCTTCCGCGCCGCCGCTAGCGCTGCGATTCTTTGAGGACGTCGATCAGTGAAGCGTTCAGGCGCGACAAGACCTTTGCACCTTGTCTGCGCTCCTCCTCAGTCCAATCGCGGAAGAGGCGGGCAAGCCGCTTGAGGCGGGCCGCGCGCATTGCTTCCGCATCGTCGCGGCCTTTCGCCGTCACTTCGAGCACGATCGAACGCGCATCACCCGGCCGCGGCGCCTTGCGGATCAGCCCATGCCGCACCATGGCTGCCACCTGGCGGGTGACCGTCGAGTCGTCCAACAGCAGGCGCCGCGCCACCGCACCGATCGTCTGCGGACCTTCCCGCTCGATCAGGCCGACCAGCAGGTAATGCGCCCGCTCCAGCGGATAGGAGCGGCGGCGCTGCACGGCCTCGAGTCCGCGCACGAGAAAGGCCAGCGCCTCCTCCAGGTCCGCGAGCGCACCGGACGTGTCGTGAGGATCAGCCGCCCGCCGCTCTTGTTTGTCCTCGGACTCGGCCGCCACCGGCGACTGCCTCCATCTTCCACCCACCCCGGCGCTTTCCTTCATAGGACATCTTGTGCGACAGGCCAGGAGGATTTATCTGTATCATGCAGACAATTTCCCGTCCGAAAGTATCGCAATGCACAGTGACTGCTTGCCCAAGAGGGCGCCGCATTTCCTCGACCAGCCGAAGGCGGTCTGGGCGACAGCCTTCGCGGCTGTCGTCGGCTTCATGAGTATCGGGCTGGTCGACCCGATCCTGGTTTCCATCGCCAAGGGACTGGATGCAACGCCGGCGCAGGTCTCGCTGCTGTTCACCAGCTATTTCGCCGTCACCTCGGTCATGATGCTGATCACCGGCTTCGTCGCGAGCCGGCTCGGCGGGCGCGGCACCCTGCTTCTGGGTTCGGCGCTCATCGTCGTCTTCGCCGGTCTTGCCGGCACGTCGAGCAGCATTCCCGAACTCGTCGCCTACCGGGCCGGCTGGGGGCTTGGGAACGCCTTCTTCGTCGTCACCGCCCTTTCGGTGATCGTCGCATCGAGCCGCGGTGGCACCATGTCGGCGATCCTGATGTACGAATCCGCTCTCGGGCTCGGCATTTCTGCCGGCCCGCTGGTCGGCGCCGTACTCGGCGACATGTCGTGGCGCTATCCGTTCTTCGGCACCGCCACGCTCATGGCGATCGGCTTCATCTCGATCGCGCTGTTCCTCGGCAGGACACCGCCGCCTGCCAAGAAGATCGGCATTGTCGATCCGATCGTGGCGCTGAAACACAAAGGCCTGTTCACCACGGCCCTCAGCGCCTTCTTCTACAATTACGCCTTCTTCACCGTGCTCGCCTTCGTGCCGTTCGTGCTCAATATGTCAGCCTACACGGTCGGAGGTATCTTCTTCGGCTGGGGCGTGTTACTGGCCGTCTTCTCCGTGATCGTTGCGCCAAAGCTGCAGAGCCGCTGGCCGGGGCTGCATCTGATCTCGGCGATGCTGGTGCTGATCGCATTGATCCTGCTTGCGGTAGCGTTCGGCTCACGCACGACCGTCGTCGTCGCGGTGATCCTCGCAGGCGCTGTGATGGGCATCAGCAACACCGTCTATACGGAGATGGCGCTGGAAGTCTCGAATGCGGCGCGGCCAGTCGCCTCGGCCGGCTACAATTTCGTGCGCTGGTTCGCCGGCGTCGTTGCGCCGTTCGCGGCGCCGAAGATCGCCGAATTCGCCGGCGCCGAAGTCAGCTTTGTCGTCGCGGCCACAGCCGCACTGCTGGCAATCGCCGTGCTCTTTGCCGGGCGCCGGCATCTCGGCCGCTTCGCGAATCCGCATCACGAGGAAATCGTCTCGGCAGTGACAGCTTCGTCGGCACCCTGACCGCTTCGCCCTTGCCTTCCAGAGCTCACGTGTCCCGGGATTGCGCCGTGATGCGGCTCACCACGCGGCCCTCAATCAAGAAAGCCCGGCAGCGCTGCCGGGCTTTCTTGCGAATGTTGATGCTCGAGCCGGATTAAGCCGCCTCGTCCTCGACGGCGTCATCGCCGCTCGGTTCCTCAGCGGACTTGGGGCCGCGGCGCGGGCCCTTGGCCAGCGCACTTTCGATCTCCTTGACGGCCTCGGTTTCAGTGACGCGCTGCACAGCCGAAATCTCGCGCGAGAGGCGATCGAGCGCCGCCTCATAAAGCTGACGTTCGGAGTACGACTGCTCCGGCTGGCTCTCCGAGCGGTACAAGTCGCGCACCACCTCTGCGATGGCGACGATATCGCCGGAATTGATCTTGGCCTCGTATTCCTGCGCCCGGCGCGACCACATGGTTCGCTTGATGCGCGCGCGGCCCTTCAATGTATCCAGTGCGCGCTTGACCAGCGGCGCCTCCGCCAGCTTGCGCATGCCGACCGAGGCAATCTTGGCCGTCGGAACCCTTAAGGTCATCTTGTCCTTGACGAAATTGATAACGAAAAGTTCGAGCTTGGCGCCCGCGACCTCCTGCTCCTCGATCGCCATGATCTGTCCGACGCCATGCGCCGGATAGACGATGAACTCGTTGGTCTTGAAGCCTTGTCGCTGGGTAGTCTTCTTATTACTGGGCATTCCGGGCATTACTCCTTCGCCGGCCGCCTTGCGGCCGCCGGCTACCTTGGCTGCGGGAGCCCCACCGCGGGCGGTACCGCGCGAGGCTTGCGGGGTCCGCCGAGGGGCGGCGGACTTCTTCGACCGCCGGCTTGCGCCGGTGGAGCCCTTCTTCGACTTTTGACGCGCTTTTCCTGCCACTGCTGTCGCGTGGAAACCTCACGCCCTCTCATCAAGATTGTTACGCCCGCGCGAAAAATTAAGGCTCCCGCGACAGGGAGCACTATCGACGACAGGCCTCACTCGTTATGCCGATTTTCAGCTATATAGCACATTTTTGGGCAGAATCAAAGCCTTATCGAGACCGAAAGTGCAATCCCGCAGTGCCCTTGCCGAAACATTTCAACCTTAGAGGGTGCCGATGACCCAAAACAGACCAGTGAAATACTATATTACCGTCGCTACCCGAGATCAGTCGCCCTCACCGGGATCTGAAGAAAAATACTTCGTAAATTTGTTTGGCTGGCCATCGAATTCCTTGGCATCCGCTGGCGGCTCTCGTTTGACCGTAATATTCGGCCAGGACTTTGAATATTCGGCATTGAGCTCCAGCCATTTCTCCAGGCCCGGCTCGGTGTCCGGCTTGATCGCCTCGGCGGGGCACTCCGGCTCGCAAACGCCACAATCAATGCACTCGTCGGGGTGGATGACGAGCATATTGTCGCCTTCATAGAAGCAGTCCACCGGGCAGACTTCCACGCAGTCCATATATTTGCACTTGATGCAGTTTTCGACGACGACGTAAGTCATGCCATCCGAGGCTCCGGTCAAAACGACGAACGAGGCTCACTATCGCAAGGCCAATTGGCCTGCAAGCAGCTTTAGGCCCAAAGCTTTCACCGTGTGTCTTCGCTAACCCTTCGGCCTGGGGGCCCGGAACTGCACTCGCCGCTCAAATCGCGGTAAAGCACGCGCGCAGCCGGCGCCCTGCCCCGTTTCTCACAGAACCCGGCCACTTCCAAAACCCGGACCGATCGGTCGAGAGCGACAGTGAGCACATCCCCAATGCGGACTGGATGGCCTGCCGCCGTCATTCGTTTGCCATTGATGCGAACGCGGCCGGCTTGAGCCAGTGCCGCTGCGTCAGCCCTGGTGCGTACCATTCGCGCATGCCACAGCCATTTGTCGATGCGCTGGCGGTCGAGTACGGCTGGCGGGCCAATGGACAAAATCAGGAAGGCTCCTTGCCATTCTGCTCGAGCTGCTGCTTCAGCGCGGCGAGCTTAGCGAATGGCGAATTGGGATCAGGCTGTTTGTCGCGCCGGTCGTGACTACCGTGCGGCTTAGCGAAGTATTTCTCCCGCTCGGCCCGATCGATACGCTCGCCCTCACGCCGCGGACGGCGCGACCGATCTTGACGGCGCAACCCGCCGTCTTGCCGTTCGTCCCGCGCCGCGTCTCTATCCTTGCGTTGCTGGCGTTCACGCCGATCCTGCCGCGCTTGGCGATCATCCCCCTCATGCCGGCCGCGCCGATGGCGGTGCTCACGCGCGGCTTCGCCTTGTGCCTGCGTCTCGGTTGGCGTTGCACCGGCGGGCTCGCCACCTTCGGCGGACGCGGCAGCTGGCTGCTGGCGATGCGGACGCCGCGGCCGGTGCGGACGCCGCTCGGATCGACCTGCCGGCCGCCAAACCTCATAGAAGGCCGCTTCTTCGGCTCTACTTGGCTCCGGCGGGTCCGCTTGCACAGGCGCCGGTCCGGTACCGTCTTGTGCAGATGTATCGATAGTTTCAGAGGAGAGCGCCTCTGTTTCATCCCGCGTGTGAGGCTGCTGCGGCACGGTTTCGGCCGAGACCGGCAACAGTTCGGCTCCGGGCAGTACGCCAACCATCGCATCGAGCGGCACGCTTTCAATGGGCGCTTGAGCGGCAGCTTCGGCCGGCATTTCGGAGGTTGCTTCCGCCGTATCTTGAGTCGCCGATGCGTCTGCTTCCGATTGCTTCTCAGCTTCGGGCGGTTTCGGCCGCCGCTCCATGCGGTAGCCCAACGCGCGCAGAATGGAGGCGAAGTCTTCGCCCGAAGCGCCGGCAAGCGAGGTCATGGCGCCGGTGACGGTAAACGAACGGCCATCGACTGCGCCGTCCGGCTTCGTCCCTTGCGCATGTTCGCGCCAAGCCAGTGCCGGGCGAATAAGATCGGCGAGCCGCTCGAGGATATCGACGCGCACCGCGCGCTCGCCGCAGACGCGATAACCGGCGCTGCGGTAGAGCGGATTCGGAGTTTCCTTGTCGGTGGGAATCGACGTGCGCCCGCTCGCCGCAAGATGCAAGAGATCGGCGACTCCCTTGGCGTCGGGCGCTTCGTGCTTGAGTGCCCATAATTGCGTCGCTAAGGCGCGCGGCGCCGGTTTCAATAAAGCGGGCAAGTAAATGTGATAGGCACCGAAGCGCACGCCGTATTTGCGCAAAGTGGCGCGAGAGGGCTGGTCCAGACTCTTCACTTCTTCAGCCACCTTTTGCCGATCGAGCACACCGAGGGATTCGAGCAGTTGGAAGGCCACGCCGCGCGCCATGCCGGTCACATCTTCCGCCGCCGACAGGGAAAAGAGCGGCGCTAGAAGTTTTTCGATGTGCGTCTTCAGCCAAAGATCAAGCCGCGTCTGCACCAGTTCGCGGGCCGGGCCGGTCAGATGTTCGTCGGCGAGGATGCGCAGGCGCGGGCGCAGCGTGTCATCGCCGGCGGCAAGCCGGCCGACCGCGTCGCCCATCCAACGCACCGTGCCGTCATTTGCGAGCACGATCTGCTCGTTGGGAGCCTGCGACAGCCGTGTAGCGCGCGTTTCGATCTCGCCGGCGAGCGCTTTTTGCGCGGCGGCATTGAGCGCTTTCGCCTCCGAGCCTCCGTTCCCAGAGACGTCCGGCGCAAACATGAATCCATCGAGCCGGCCGATAGTATGGCCTTCGACGATGACTTCTCCGGCTTTTCCGATTTCGGTGTCCAGCATCGTGTTTTCTCGCAGCCGCCGCATCAACACGCTGGTGCGACGATCCACGAAGCGTTCGGCCAACCTCTCGTGCAGCGCGTCGGACAGCTTGTCCTCGATCTCGCGGGCGACCTGTTGCCAGTGCTCAGGATCGGCAAGCCAATCGGGACGGTTGGCGACGAAAGTCCAGGTCCTGACATGCGCGATCCGGTTCGAAAGAGTATCGATATCGCCCTCGGTCCGGTCGGCGTGCGCAAGCTGCCGAGCGAACCAGTCAGTCGGAATGTTACCCTCTCGCATCAAGAATCCATAGAGGGTCATAATCAGTTCAGCGTGGTTGGCCGGTGCGATCTTGCGGTAATCAGGAACTTGGCAGGTGTCCCATAGCCGTTCGATCGCGCGGCGGTCGCACGCAAGCGCGCGCACGTCCTCATCGCGCGCAGCGTGTTCCAGCACCAGAATGTCTTCGCCGACGGGCGCACGAGTCAATCCCGGCTCGGCCGGTATCATGGCGAGTGACGCCTGCAACGCGCCGAGTGACGAAAAATCCAGCGCGGAATTGCGCCATTGCAACGTGCGAACAGGCTCGAAGGAATGGCTCTCCAGCGCCTGCACCAGTTCAGGCTCAAACGGATCGCACCGCCCGGTGGTGCCGAAGGTGCCGTCGCGCGTCGCGCGGCCCGCACGCCCGGCAACTTGCGCGAGCTCCGCGGCATTGAGCCGACGAAACTGATAGCCGTCGAACTTCCTGTCCGACGCGAAGGCGACGTGGTCCACGTCGAGATTCAGCCCCATACCGATCGCGTCGGTGGCCACCAGATAGTCGACATCGCCCGATTGGTAGAGCGCGACCTGCGCGTTGCGCGTGCGTGGCGACAAAGCACCGAGCACCACAGCGGCGCCGCCACGTTGCCGGCGGATCAACTCCGCGATGGCGTATACTTCCTCTGCCGAGAAAGCGACGACGGCCGAACGGCGCGGCAAACGGGTGAGCTTCTTCTCGCCGGCATAGGTCAACATCGAGAGGCGCGGCCGGCTGATGATATGCGCGCCGGGTAAGAGGTTCTCCACCACCGGCCGCATCGTGGCGGCGCCCAGTACCAGCGTCTCTTCCCGGGCGCGGGCATTCAGCATCCGGTCGGTGAAGACGTGGCCGCGGTCGAGATCTGCGCCGAGTTGTATCTCGTCGACAGCCATGAAGGCCACGTCGAGATCGCGCGGCATCGCCTCCACGGTACAAACCCAGTAGCGCGGGTTGGCGGGCTTGATCTTCTCCTCGCCGGTGATCAAGGCGACGTTTTCCGCCCCGGCACGGCTCGCTACTTTGTTGTAGACCTCCCGTGCCAACAGCCGTAGCGGGAGACCGATGATCCCCGACGAGTGGCCGAGCATCCGCTCGATCGCGAGATGTGTCTTGCCGGTATTGGTGGGGCCGAGCACCGCGGTCACGCCCGTGCCGCGCGCCCGAGTGGAGTGGACCAGCCGCGGAGAAAAGGTCAGGGTCATCAAGCGTCCAAAATGGCGGCCTGCGACGCGCAGCCGCGGTGGTTGTGTATCATAATGCGACGCTGCTGCGGCGCGTGATTAAGAGCAGGAACGAGTCTCGAACGAAAGCGGCCCGAATCGCTGACTTCCATCGTGTGCAGATTCGTTCACGGCGATATCTGGCGGGGCCGAACCGGCTGTCCACTACATATTGTCGAAACGCGCGATTCGGGCGGCTTAAAATCCCATACAATCGTTAACCCTCACCAGAACTTCCCGGCGCCAAGAGTCAAGCATAACATTGCGGGGCCCAATCGACGCGCTGCTCTCATTTGCTGCCATGTGGCCGCTTGATCGAAGCCCGGGTCGGCGTCGCGACCGACACGAATTGGCCGGCTTCCAATACCGCCTCCCCGATGGGCGTTGGACCTTGGGCGCGGAAGGGCACCAGCATTCGGGTGCCCGCAATCGGAGCGAGCCAAACCTCGATGTCGCGTTGTTCGGCGATGTATTTAATAGCGCGACGCGAGGGAATGTAGCCCGCGATTGGCACGAATTTCACCGAGCAGACCACGACCGGGCCGGCATAGCCCTTCTCCGCTTTCACCTGATCCATGCGCTTGTAGGCAAGCGCCAGGTCGTAACGGAGCCGTCCGTCGAAAATCGGGAGCCGCCGGTCGCAGGCCCGCGGCGTCAGCACGCGCCCATCTCCCGGCGCCCGCACAAGCGAGGCAGTCATGGGATCCTGGATGCCATGCTTCTGCGCCTCCGTTATCGGGATGCGCTCGGGGTCATCGTCGACGGGCGGATCGACTTTGTTGGTCTTCACGTTGCCGTCGCTAATCGCGAGGCGGATTTCGTCGGTTTTGTTGCGGCTAATGATGGTGGAGGCGTAAAGCGACGAGCCCGGCTTGTCGCCGCCCAACGTCCCGTGAGCGGCCGACGTGCCTTCTCCGCCGGTAAACAGGCGCAAAAGACCGGTAGTGATGCCGCTCGCCGCGGCGCTGTAATGGCTTCCGCCGATCTCGACCACCCAGCTCCCTTTTCCAATCGGAATGCCGGCGAGCGAGGCCGTGTAATGGGCTTCGAGGCGCCCTTGCGCCGCGCCCGGCTCGGCAGCGCCAACTCCCGCGAGAAGGAGCGCCACCAGGAACATGGCGGGGATTCGCCTGCGCGGCAGCATGAAACCTCGACCTCCCGCCCGCGCCGACACATGCCGCAATCGGACGAAGCCACAACGGGCAGTGGAGCAGTTCCCGCAGGCTACACCGCGCCAGCCTCGCCCACCTAAAAATTGATCCGCCCTATTCCAATCCTTAGGTCGCCATCGAATAAGTCGAATCTGTGGTTCCTGCTCGTACCTGGGGCGGCCAATTTTGAGTGGACTGGGCCGCTTGACGCCTGTTTCGCCGCTCTTTATACGTCCGGGCCGTCTCCCAGATGTCCGAGCCATACAGGTGCGCGCGGAGCGCGCCGGCACTTTTTTCGAGGGTTTGACTATGTCCTGGCGTTGCGAGCTGACCGGAAAGGGCCCCCTGGTGGGCCACAAGGTGAGCCACTCCAACATCAAGACGAAACGGCGCTTCCTGCCGAACCTGGTCAATGTGACAATGACCTCCGACACGCTTGGACGGTCGGTCAAAGCCCGCGTGTCGGCTAACGCGCTGAAGACTGTCGACCATCGCGGTGGGCTCGATGCTTTCCTGCTCAAGGCCAAAGACGCCGACCTCGCGCCCAAGATGCTCGAGCTCAAGCGGGAAATCGCCAAGAAGCGGGCGACTGCTTGATACCAGCCGCCTCATCGGGCGAGCTTGAACTGCAATAGCAACGTGCGCTGGATGGGCGAGAAATTGTCGTCCGAAACCAGCGTGAGAATGGTATCGCCTTGCGCATCGCGCGAGACGCCGATCCCCTCCATATTGTCGATCTGATACGCGAGATCGGCCTTGATCAGCGTATCCCCATCCACCAGCGCGCCGGCCTTGATGCTCGCGAGCGGGATGCGACGGATACGCATGGCGACGCCGCGCGCGATCGAATAGCGGCGCTCCAGCAGCAGCAGATCGTCGGACGGCAGAATGGCGCAATCGCTGACATCGAAATCATCGCTGCGTTTGACGCTGAACGTTTTGAACGCGTGACCGCCGGCGAGCAAAAACGCGCGATGATTGCCTGCATCATCGAGGCTGCGCTCGGTGACCGCGATCAAATCGCCTTTGAGCGGTGAACTTTGCGGTGCGGCGGCCAGACATTCGAGGCTCTTGTTCTTAGCGAGACTCTTGAATGCCGGCGGCACCGGGATCGGCTGCCCGCGCGCGCGCAGGCCCTTCTTGAGATCGAACCGCACGATCCGCTGTACCCGTTCGATACCAACGTAGGCGTGATCGGCACCGTCTTCGGTAAGCGACTCGGTATCGTACCAGCCGCCCTTGGCAAGTGGCTTACCGTTTTCGCCCAGCATCGGCGCCATCTCGACATCGGTAAGACCAGCGGGACGGCCGTCCCGATAGAGGATGCGCCCACGGAGCCAGGCGCCGCGATCGTTGATGGCGAGAAAACGGTTTCCGTCCGGATCGACATGAATCGCGGAGATGCCACCAAAATTAGGATCTTCCGACGTGAGTTCGAGACCACCCAGAAACGCGAGCGCACCAAAGCGCGTGCGCGAGGGATCGCGATTGTCAAAGGACGCGATCGGCGCGGCTTGGACAGTGACCGCGGTCGGGGCTGCCGGATAGCGTCCCCGTCCCAATGACCAGGCACCGGCGCTCACACCGGCAAGCCCGAGCGCGCCAACCAGAATGCCGGTAATCAGCCAGCGACGACGCGAGGACACGAAGCGCATGGGGATCAGCCGGTACTCCACTTAGTTCCCGCGCACTCGCCGCCGCGAAGCCAAAACAGCTTCGCTTTGGCGAAGCGGGGAGCGAGAGTCCAGTATTTTGCGCTGGGTCCCCGCCTCCCGCTTTCGCGCTGCGCGCTTCGACGGGCGCAGGCATAGGTTCGTCGAAGCCAATTGGCAAAGACGGGTCGCGGGGACGAGCGGAAAATTTCGCAAACGGTGTGCAATCGGGACCTCAAGCCACGCGCCTCCGTATGCGCGGTCGCGGCTCCGGGCGAACCTCCGCTGCATGCTCTTCGAATAGCTCGGCGAGCTTCTCGGTCATGGCCCCGCCGAGTTCCTCGGCGTCCACGATGGTGACGGCGCGGCGGTAATAACGCGTGACGTCATGGCCGATCCCGATCGCGATCAGTTCGACGGGCGAGCGGGTCTCGATCTCTTCGATAACCCACCTGAGATGCCGCTCCAGATAATTGCCGGGATTGACCGAAAGCGTGGAGTCGTCGACCGGGGCACCGTCAGAGATCATCATCAGGATCTTGCGTTGTTCGGTGCGGGCCAACAGGCGCTTGTGCGCCCAGTCGAGCGCCTCGCCGTCGATGTTCTCCTTGAGCAAGCCCTCGCGCATCATCAGCCCGAGATTCTTGCGCGCGCGGCGCCACGGCGCGTCGGCGGACTTGTAGATGATATGCCGAAGATCGTTGAGACGTCCCGGATTGGCCGGCTTGCCGGCGGTGAGCCAATGCTCACGCGACTGGCCGCCCTTCCAGGCGCGCGTGGTGAAGCCGAGAATTTCGACTTTGACGCCGCAGCGCTCGAGTGTGCGGGCGAGAATGTCGGCGCAGGTCGCGGCGACGGTGATCGGGCGGCCACGCATCGAGCCGGAATTGTCGAGCAGCAGCGTCACGACAGTGTCGCGGAATCGCATGTCCTTCTCAGCCTTGAACGAAAGCGGGTGCAGCGGATCGACAACGACACGCGACAGCCGCGCGGGGTCGAGCATGCCTTCTTCGAGGTCGAATTCCCAGGAGCGGTTCTGTTGCGCCATCAAGCGGCGCTGCAATCGATTGGCCAGGCGTGCGACCACGCCTTGCAAGTGCGAAAGCTGCTTATCCAGATATCCGCGCAACCGGTCGAGTTCTTCCGGGTCACATAGATCCTCGGCCGCGATCGTCTCATCGAACTTGGCAGTGAACGCGCGGTAGTCCGGCCCACGCGGCTCGTTGGCGCCGAACTGGCGGGGCCGCTGCGGCTCACCTGGGGTTTCCGCGTCACCCATTTCGCTGTCATCTGCCATCTCCGACGTTGGCGCCTCGGCGGCTTCCGCGGCGGAATCGGGCAGATCTTCGGCCGAGAGTTGGGTATCTTCCATGCTCGACCGCTGCATGTCGTCCGACTCCGTCGCTTCGCCCTCTTCGCCGGACTGCTGCTGCCGCTTGTCCTCTTCCCCTTCCTCCTGCTCGTCGTCGGAATCCTGGCTGCGGTCCTCGCCCATATCGAGCGAATCGAGCAGGTCGTGCACGGCATCCCCGAACAGGCGCTGATCCTCGAGCAATGCTTCCAGCCGGTCGAGGTCGCGTCCGGCGCGCTCCTCGATCAGCGGCCGCCATAGATCGACCAGCTTTTTCGCAGCCGGAGGCGGCGTCGAGCCGGTCAACCGCTCGCGGACCATCAGCGCCAGCGCTTCCTCGATCGGCGCATCTGCGCGGTCGGTAATCTCGTCGAACTTGCCGCGATGATAGCGGTCGTCGAGCATGGCGCCGAGGTTCTTGGCGACGCCGTCCATGCGGCGCGAGCCGATCGCCTCGACACGCGCCTGCTCGACCGCCTCGAAAACCGCGCGTGCCTGCTGACCCGCCGGCTGCAAACGGCGGTGCACCGCCGCGTCATGACAGGCGACCCTGAGCGCGATCGAGTCGGCGTGGCCGCGCACGATCGCCGCCTCGCGTTTGCCGAGCTTGCGCGGCGGCTCCGGCAGCCGGACTTTGCCGCCCATCAGGCCGGGCCGCTCGGCGGCGAAAGAAACCTCGAGCTCGCCCTTACGGGCTATGGCGCGCAGGCAGGCGCCGACCGAACGCTTGAATGGCTCTGTCGGCGATTCCTTCGCCGAGGGCTTGGGCTTATTGTTCGGGGCCATGAGTTGTGTTCGCCCTCGTCATTCCGGGGCGCGCTGAAAGCGCGAGCCCGGAATCCAGAAACACGCTCCGTGTGTCCAACTCTGGATTCCGGGTTCGCGAGCTTCGCTCGCGCCCCGGAATGACAGATTAGGATAGCGCCACGTTAACCGCGCTCTCCGGCAACTCCACGCCGAAGCAACGCTGATAGAACTCGGCCACGATCGGCCGCTCCAGCTCATCGCATTTGTTCAAAAACGTGAGCCGGAAGGCGAAGCCGAGATCGTTGAAGATTTCCGCGTTTTCCGCCCACGTGATCACCGTCCGCGGGCTCATGACCGTCGAGATGTCTCCGTTCATGAAGGCATTGCGGGTGAGGTCGGCAACACGCACCATCTTGCCGACGATGTCGCGGCCCTGCTCGTTCCGGTAATGCTTGGCTTTGGCGAGGACAATCTCGACCTCGTTGTCATGCGGCAGATAATTCAGCGTCGTGACGATCGACCAGCGATCCATCTGGCCCTGGTTGATCTGCTGCGTGCCGTGATAGAGGCCAGAAGTATCGCCCAATCCGACCGTGTTAGTGGTGGCGAAGAGGCGGAAAGCCGGGTGTGGCTTGATCACCCGGTTCTGGTCGAGCAGCGTGAGACGGCCCGATGCTTCCAACACGCGCTGGATCACGAACATCACGTCCGGGCGGCCGGCATCATATTCGTCGAAGCAGATGGCGATGTTGTTTTGCAGCGCCCAGGGCAGGATGCCGTCGCGGAATTCGGTGATTTGCTGGCCGTCCTTGATCACGATGGCGTCTTTGCCGATCAGGTCGATGCGGCTGATGTGGCTGTCGAGATTGACGCGCACGCACGGCCAGTTCAGCCGCGCCGCCACCTGCTCGATATGCGTTGACTTGCCCGTGCCATGATAGCCGGTGACCATGACGCGACGGTTCTTGGAGAAGCCTGCGAGGATCGCCAGCGTGGTCGGACGGTCGAAACGGTAATCCGGATCGACGTCGGGCACGTGTTCATCCGGCGTCGAAAAAGCCGGCACTTCCATGTCGCTGTCGATGCCAAAGACCTGCCGGATCGACACTTTCATATCCGGCAGGCCGGCGACCTCTGCTGTTGCGGCAGTCATTGATCCTCCACGGCTTCGGCCAGCCCGAAGCCCGATACGGTCCGAATATCTCGACGGTCAGGCTGATGCGGCGGCAACTTAGCAGACCGACGCGCCCGGACAACCCGCCCCCCGCGCAGGGCACCCCGAGCATTTTCAATGAGATAAGCACGCCAGTCGCGGCCTGAAAGGCAGCTGCAGGGTTTTCGCAGGCCTCAGCCGAAGCCGACTGACTTCAAGTAGTTGTACGACTGGATGATCTCCACCAGCCGGTCCTCGGTCGAGCGATCGCCCCCATTGACGTCGGGATGATGGCGCTTAACCAGTTCCTTGAAACGCGCCTTCACCTGCTGCGCCGTCGCCCCCACCTCGAGGCCCAAAGTGTCGAGCGCTTTACGTTCCGCATTACGGATCACGCGGGTCTCGGCCCGGCGTTGCTGTTCCCGACGCATGTCTTCGCCGAACAGGCCAAAGGGGTCGGCGTGCTGAGCGAAGCTGCTTGCATTCTCGCGCGCGCCGCCTTTGCCGGTTCCCATCTTCCAGGTCGGGCGGTGGCCTGTGATGGCATCCTTTTGGTACGCCATCACGTCCGTGTCGCTCATGCCGGCGAAGAAGTTATAGGCTTGGTTGTATTCGCGGACGTGATGCAGGCAATAGCGCCAATAATCCTTCTCGCGGCCGCGCCCCTTCGGGGCACGATGGGTCGCAGCCTCCTGACAGCCGACCCATTCGCAGATTGGCCCGCCCGACTTTACGCGCCGGTCCTTCTCCGGTTTGACGCGGATACCGTCAAAAAGGGGTGAGTCGAATTTCATGACCTAACAATATGCGCTTTAGCCAATGCCATATTCAAGACTTGACAGCAGGCGCGAAGCGGAAACCGCGGATGCATCGTTGACACCACGGGGCGCCCTCACTTAATTCGATATGCGATGCGCACTGCCGATCGGATCACGCGGAAATTGACGGAGGCTTTCGCGCCGGAGAGCCTCGAGGTCGTTGACGAATCGCACCGGCACGAAGGCCATGCCGGGCACCGGCCGGGCGGCGAAACTCACTATCGAATCTATATCGTGTCGGCAGCATTCAAAGGAAAGACCCGGCTGCAGCGCCACCGCATGATTAATGAGGCGTTGGCCGGCGAACTCGCGGGCGGTGTCCACGCCCTCGCCATCCACGCGGCGGCGCCGGGAGAAGGTGGCATTTAGTCAGCGAGAAAGCTCAAAACGCTTATGCGAGGCCCATCGGCAAGGGACTCGTTTCCGTCGCTGCAATCATTTCCCGGGCGAGGCGTTCAAGCATGTCGCGTTCCATCATCCGCGCCGCCGGTTGTCCCCACAGATTTTGCATCTCTGTCGCGTCTTCTTGCAGGTCGTACAGTTCGGCCCAATCCGCGCCTTCGAACAGGCTGAAACGCGAACTGTCAGTAACCAGGGTGCGCATGCGGATGCGGCCGGGAAAGCCCATGTAAATCCGCTGGCCTTCCTCTTCTATGAGGACCGCGTCCCGCGCCGCGCCAGAGCCATCGATGACGGGCAGTTGGGAGACACCTTGCATGCCGTTGACCGGCGCAACGCCGGCGCGATCGAGTACGGTGCGCGCGATGTCAACCGTAGCAGCAAGCCCGGAGCGGCGGCCCGTCATCCGCCGGTCGGCGGTATCCTTCCAGACGAAGGGAACGCGGATCAGGCCTTGATAGTGGACCGGGCCTTTCAGCATGAGCTGATGATCGCCCATGAGGTCGCCGTGATCGGAGGTGAATACGACGACCGTATTGTCTGCAAGACCCGATTGCTCGAGCACGGCCAAGATGCGCCCCACGGCATCGTCGATCATCGCGATCATGCCATAGGTGAGCGCCGTGAGCCGCCGTGCTTCGTCCTCAGTGCAAGCGAATAGCGCGGGCGTATCCTTGCGCGCCGTGCCGTTATCGCGTTCATCCAACAGATGGCGCACATGCGGCGGGCTGGTCTCGCGGTCGATTTGCCAGCTGGCCGGCAGCGGAATGTCGGATGCCCGATACATGTCCCAATAGCGCCCGGGCGGCGTGAACGGATGATGGGGATCCGGAAACGAGCTCATCAAAAAGAACGGCCGTCCGGCATTCGCAGCGAACTCGCGCAGTCGTGCGGTAGTCTGCTCGGCGACGTATGTTGTCGGATAGAGTTCCTCGGGCAGCCGCGTGCGCCAGGCCTGCGGGAGATCGGCGGCCTCGTTGGAGAGCGCATTTTGCGGGCCACGAAGCGAATCGGGATCGGGATGTCGCGCCCGCAGCCAACGGGTGTAATGACCTTCGACCTCGTCACTGTGCAGGATAGCGAGATCGACGCCGTCGAAGCCGTAATAGGGAAGGTCGAGGTCGTGCGCCGGATCGTCCCGCCATTTGGCCGCGATTTCCTGGTCATAGCGTCCGCCATTGCCATGGCGCCGCGCCTCCGCGACCCCGGCGCTCGAGGCGCCAACCGCGGGTTTACCGGTCATGTTCTGGAGATGGGATTTGCCGACGAGGTGCGTTCGGTAGCCCGCCTTCCGGAGGAGCTCGACGAACGTCACCGATTCCAGCGGCAATGGAATGCCGTTATGCCTCACCCCATTGAGCGACGGCGGACGGCCTGTCATCAGCGACGCGCGATTCGGCATGCAGATGGCGGACGACACATAAAACCGATCGAAGCAGACCCCGCCACGCGCGATTCCGTCGATCGCCGGCGTCTTCAGGATCGCGTTGCCATAGCAGCCGAGATGGTCCGCCCGATGCTGGTCGGTGATTATGAACAGAAAATTGGGACGCATGCCGTCTCTATCCGGCGTTAATGTCGCGCACGATCATCGCATTATTCGTGATGTCACTCGACGTGCATGTGCGCCGCTTTGACGACGCCGCCCCATAGCTTGGTCTCGCGGTCGATCTCGGCTTTCGCCGCCGCCGCACCGGTGCCGACAGGCTCGAGATCCTGCGCGCGCAACTTGGCCTGAAGATCGGGAGCTTTCAGCGCGTCGCGCACCTTGCTCTCCAACAATGTTGCAACGTTATCGGGCACCCCCGCCGGAGCCATCATGACAAAATACGTGTCCACCCTGAAACCCGGATAGCCCGACTCGGCAACAGTGGGAACCTTGGGCGCCAATGGCGAGCGGCGGGGCGAGGATATCGCGAGCCCCTTCAATTTTCCGGCGAGGACGTGCGGAAGGACGCCGACCGTCGAGACAAAACCGGCCTGGACGTGCCCACCGAGCAGCGCCGTCACCAGCGGCGCGTTACCCTTGAAGGGCACCGCCACGGCCTGGAAGTGCGCGCGCATGCGGAAATACTCCATCGCCAGGTGGCCCGGGCTGCCATAGCCGGCATGGGCGTAAACGACCGGCTTCTTTCGCGCATAGGAGACGAATTCGGCGAGCGAGTTGACCGGCACCGATGGGTGGACGACCAGCATCTGGCTCGAGTCGGTAAGAAGCGAAATCGGCCTGAAATCCTTATTCGGATCGAACGGCAGATGCTTGTAAAGCGCGGGGTTCACCGTGAGCGTCGTGCACAAATCGACGAGCAACGTGTAGCCGTCAGGGGCCGCCTTTGCGACCGCCTCCGTGCCGATGTTTCCGGCTGCGCCCGGCCGATTCTCCACGACCACCGTCTGCTTGAGGCTGACCGACAATTTCTCGCCGACAGCGCGGGCAACGAAGTCGAGCGGCCCGCCCGCCGAGAATGGGACAATGATCTTGATTGGGTGGGACGGATAACTATCCGCCTGCGCGGCACCGGCGGCGCCGAGAGACGTTGCAGCGAGCAGCAACAGCAGCGTGCGCCTGTTCATTGGAGACCTCCCCGATCCTCGTCTTGCGTTTGCACGCTCCGGCGGAACACCGGCCGCGGCGGGGCGCATCGTGCACAGTATCGAAACGGGATATAAAGTGAATTTCGATTACGCGATCGATGCTATAAGCAACCGGTTATAGCCGGAAAGGCACCGGATGGCCTGGAACGACAGGATCGGACGGCGACTGAAGCTGCGCGACCTGCACATCCTCCTCGCGGTCGCGCAAGCCGGCAGCATGGCGAAAGCGGCTAAGCAGCTCGCGATCTCGCAGCCGGCCATCTCGAAGGCCGTCGGCGACATGGAGCACGTGCTTGGCATCCCGCTGCTCGAACGCGGGCCGCAGGGCGTAGTCCCGACCCAGTACGGGCGCGCACTGATCAGTCGTGGTTTGGCCGTGTTCGACGAGCTCAGACAAGGCATCAACGATATCGAATTTCTTGCCGATCCAACCGCGGGCGAAGTGAGGCTCGGCAGCACGGAGCCGTTGGGTGCAAGCCTCATCACCGCGGCCATCGATCGGATATCGCGGCGTTATCCGCGCATCACCTTTCATGTCACGCTGGCGGACATTGCGGCGCTGCATCGTGACCTGCAGGAGCGAAACGTCGAATTCGTCGTGTCGCGCGTTCTCGGACCGCTGGACGACAGGCAGCTCAAAACTGACATCCTTTACGACGATCCATTCGTCGTCGCCGCGGGCATGCACAACCCGTGGGCGCGGCGGCGTAATGTCAAATTGGCCGATCTGGTGAACGAGCAATGGGTGCTCTCAAGCGAGACGTTCATCGGCTCGCTGGTGGCGGAAGCTTTTCGCGCCAACGGATTGGAGCCGCCCCGCGCCGCGGTTTCCACTATGTCGCTCAACATGCGCAACAGTCTGCTGGCAACCGGGCGTTTCATCAGCGCCGTGCCCGGCTCCATGCTACGCTTCCCAAGCCGGCATCCATCCATCAAAGCGCTGCCGATCGAACTTTCCACCATGCGGCGGCCAATTGGAATCATGGCATTGCCCAATCGAATTCTCAGCCCCGTGGCAGAGCTCTTTATCACCGCGCTCAGGGAAGTGGTGAATCCACCGGCCGAGGACAAGCATACCAGCTTGCATAAGCATTGACTCGTAAGAATAGCAAAGAACCAGGCTTATCGAACCTGTGCACAACCATCGGTGCCGCGATGATGTCCTGCAATGCGGCGATCGAAGTCGACGCCCGGTTTTTGCTGCGCAAGACGGCATAGACGCCATTGGAGGACGCTATGCTCTACATCATCTATCAGGAAGATCGTGCCGACGGAGCCGATATCCGTGCGGCGGCGCGAGAAGCGCATTTTGCTTATCTGGAGGAACACAAGGACATTCTTGTTTTGGGCGGAGCGATGCTTGCCGGTGACCACGACACCACACGCATTGGGAGCGTGCTTATTGTGAATGTCCCGAACAGGGCGGCCGCCGAGGCTTTCTCTGAGAGCGAACCGTTCCGCAAGGCGGGACTATTCAAATCCGTGAAAATCTCTCGAATGCGTCGAGGGCAATGGAATCCGGCAGCCGCGCCCAAAAGCGCCGAGGGAAATTGAACACGTCGAGCCACTGACCGGGACAGGAGACAGCTACTCCGCGGGCGTGCGCGGCAGCGGCTGAATGCGCAGCGAAGTAAGCCGGTTACGCGCGCGGCGCAAAACGCGGAAGCGAAAGCCGTAAAACGTGAAGCTCTGCCCCACCTCGGGAATCGAGCGCGCTTCGTGGATGACCAGGCCGGCGACGGTATTGGCTTCCTCGTCCGGCAGATTCCAGTCCATCACCCGGTTGAGGTCGCGGATCGCAACGCCACCCTCGACGATCACCGACCCGTCCGGCTGCCGCCGCACGCCCGGCATGGCCACGTCGTGCTCGTCCGTGATGTCGCCGACGATCTCTTCCAGGATATCTTCCAGGGTGACGAGCCCATCGACATCGCCATATTCGTCGACCACGAGTGCAAATGGCGTTTTGCGGCGGCGGAAGGCCTTGAGCTGCTCCGAGACGAGACGGGTATCCGGCACGAACCAAGGCGGCGTCAGCAGGCCCGCAATATCGACCTTGGCGGCGTTGCCGTCGACCGCGTGAAGAGCACGCAGCAGGTCCTTGACATGCAGCACGCCGACGATGTTCTGCGGATTATCGCGCCAGAACGGAATGCGCGTGACCGGAGAAGCGATGACCGCATTGACGACGTCCTCGGGCGGATCGTCCACTCTCATGCTGATCATATTGGTGCGGTGAACCATCACGTCGGAGACGTCGAGCTCGCGCAAGTCCAGCACGCCGCCGAACATGTCGCGGGCGAGCTTCTCGACGCCGCCTTCGTGGTGGAGCAGATCAACCGCGCCGCGCAATTCCTCATGCGGCGAAAGGATCGCGTGCTCTTCGCCGACGACCATGCCAAAGCGCGCCAGGATCCAGCGCGACAGCGCTTCGATCGCCATCAAGAGCGGCCCCAGCACCGTGACGACGGCGCGCATCGGCCGCGCCACCGCGAGCGCGATGCGGTCCGGCGCGTTGAAGGCCGCGGTCTTGGGCAGCACTTCCGAAAACACGACGACGAGGACCGTCATCACAATGGTGGCGTAGAGCACGCCGGCCTTTCCGAACCACGTCGACAAAAGGCCGGTAGCGAGCGCCGACGCGGCGATATTGACCGCATTATTGCCGAACAGCAGCGCGCCGAGCAGCCGCTCGCGCTGTGCCAGCAGACGATTGACGACGCCGGCGCGATCGTTCCCCTGCTTTTCGAGCCGCGCCATGCTGGCGCGCGAGGATGCGGTCAGCGCCGTCTCGCTGCCGGAAAAGAAGGCGGACAGCAGCAGGCACACGACAACCGCGGCGAGGATAATCCAATCGTTCGCAGTCATGGTCGGGAAATTATGCGGCAAGCTTGCCGGCGAGGAAAGCGCGCACCTCTGAGCTATCGACGCCGGTCTCGACGAAGGCCTGACCGATGCCGCGCACTAAAATGAAGGTGAGCTTGCCGCGTTTGACTTTCTTGTCCTGAGCGATGAGGTCCATCAAAGCGTCGACACCGGGAACGCCGCCGGGCACCTCACTGAGATGGGTCGGCAGACCGACCGCCGCAAGGTGCGCGCACGCACGCGCCGCCTCGTCCTCGCCGATCAGCCCCTTGCGGGCGGAGAACTCGAAGGCGAGTGCCATGCCGAGGGCAACCGCCTCGCCATGCAGCAGGCGGTCGGAAAATCCGACCGCCGCCTCCAGCGCGTGACCGAACGTATGGCCGAGATTGAGCAGCGCACGCTCGCCGCTCTCGCGCTCGTCGCGGGCAACAATCGCCGCTTTGGCGCGGCAAGAAACGGCGATGGCGTGCTCGCGCGCAAAGCTCCCTGAACACTGGCCACCGGCAAAGACATCCTGCCAATTGGCTTCGAGCCAGGCCAAAAAAGCGGCATCGCCGAGTAGCCCGTATTTGGCGACTTCCGCGTAACCGGCGCGGAATTGACGCGGCGGCAGCGTGTCGAGCAGCGCGGTGTCAGCGATCACCAGAATCGGCTGGTGAAAAGCGCCGATGAGGTTCTTGCCTTGCGGCGAGTTGATCCCGGTCTTGCCGCCGACCGATGAATCGACTTGCGCCAGTAGCGTCGTCGGCACCTGGACGAAGTCGAGGCCCCGCCGCACGCAAGCCGCGGCGAAGCCGCCGAGGTCGCCAATGACCCCGCCGCCAAGTGCGATGACGAGGTCGCCTCGCTCGATACGGGCGGCGACAATAGCCTCGCAGATTTTCTGAAATACACCGTAGCTTTTCGACCCTTCGCCAGCCGGAACGACAATGCGGCTGCTGTCGATACCGGCGGATGAGAGCGAGGCTTCCGCCGCGGCGAGATGAAGCGCGGCCACGTTATCGTCTGTGACGACCGCCGTTCGTGCCCCCGGACGCAGTTTCCTAATGGCGGCGCCGAGATTGGCCACGAGCCCCCGGCCGATGACAATCTCATAAGCGCGCGCACCCAGCGCTACCGGCACCAGGGTCGGCTCGGTATTGCGCAGCGGCGCTGTCATGCCTTCTTCTCCGATGTCACAGCCAAATAGCGGCCCACTGCCTGGACGACCTCGTCGACGATGATTTCATGCGGCTCGTCGCGGGACTGCACGACGATATCGGACTGGGCATAGACCGGTTCGCGCTGCGGCAGCAAATCCTTCATCTTGTCGACCAGCGGGCGCTCGCCACGGCGGCGCGTGCGTTTGAGCAGGACGTCGAGATCGGCCTTGAGCCAGACCGAGATCCCCTTTTGACGAATCAAATCCCGGGTCCGCGTATCCATCACGGCGCCGCCGCCGGTCGCCAGCACCTGCGGGCCCCCCTCGAGCAGCCGCGCGATCACGCGGGCCTCGCCGGCGCGAAAATAGGATTCCCCATGATGGGCGAAAATTTCCGCGATGGCCATGCCGGCCGCGCTCTCGATCTCCGTATCGGCATCGATGAAGGCGAGCCCCAACCGCGCGCCCAGCCGTCGGCCGACCGACGACTTGCCGGCGCCCATCATCCCGACCAACACCACCGAGCGCCCGCCCAAGGCGCGTGCAATCGCGCGCTCGATCGTACCTTCCCCCGGCTTTTGAACGGGACTGTTAATCATGCTAAATTAATCGCACACGGTTCGCTATGCCGGCAACCAAGACATCCCGCGCGTGGTCTTGTCAGCATGCGGACGTGGTCATCGTCGCAATCCCGTTCGCCCGCCGCGATACGGCTCCCGGTCACGCCATGCCGAGCTTATTCCGATTTATCATCTTCTTGGGCCTGATCGGGGGCATTGCTTATGGCGCGGTGTTCTCGCTCGCCAATTTCGTCCAGTTGAAGCCGCGCGAGATCGTCGTCACGATTCCGCCGGACCACTATTTCAAACAGCCCTGACCCCCTGATATGGCGCGCGCTCCGAGCGCTTCCGACGACACCGCAATCGAGTTGTTCCTCGACATGCAGGCGGCGGAGCGCGGCGCCGGCGCAAATACGCTGGCCGCCTATCGCAATGATTTAACGGACCTAGCTGCGTATTTGCGAGCAAAGAGGCGCTCCGTCGCGACGGCCGATACCGAGGATCTGCGCGGTTTCCTGGCAAGCCTTCACGAGCGCGGTTTCAAACCGGCCTCGTTGGCCCGGCGGCTATCGGCGGTGCGGCAGCTTTATCGCTTCCTTTACGCCGAGGGCAAACGCCGCGATGATCCCGCCGCGGTACTGGAGGGCCCGAAGCGCAGCCGCCCCTTGCCCAAAGTGCTTTCGATCGGTGACGTAGACCGCCTGCTGCGGCAGGCCCGCGCCCAGGCCGACGCCGCCGGAAACCAGCCGGGAGCGCGTTTGCGTGCGCTTCGACTGCTGTGCCTGCTGGAGATCGTTTACGCCACCGGCCTTCGCGTGTCGGAACTGGTGGCGCTGCCCGCATCGGCGGCGCGGCGCGGCCAAAGCATGCTGGTTGTGCGCGGCAAAGGTGGCAAGGAGCGGCTGGTGCCGCTCAATCACGCGGCCAAGCAGACGATGGCCGAATATCTCGCACTCCGTGCCGAAGTTACCAAGACGGCCGGACAGAACGCGCCCGACTCAAAATGGCTGTTCCCCTCGTTTGGCGAACAAGGCCACCTCACGCGCCAGCATTTTGCCCGCGAATTGAAAACGCTGGGCGCCGCCTGTGGGATCGGCAGCGAACGCTTGAGCCCGCATGTCCTGCGCCACGCCTTCGCCAGTCATCTCCTGCACAACGGCGCCGATCTGCGGGTGGTGCAGACCTTGCTCGGCCATAGCGATATCTCCACCACTCAAGTCTACACCCACGTGCTGGAAGACCGCCTGAAGGCGCTGGTGCG
>DASTWX010000239.1:0-3258 GCA_035765795.1 Pseudolabrys sp.
CAACTTGGAATTTAACGAAATCGCCGAGCAATTGGGCAGCCCTCTGAACACGGTGCTGAGTCACAACCGCCGCGGCCTGCTGGCCTTGCGGCAATTGCTCGCGGAGAAAGCCGAATGATGCACGAACCGAGCCCACGCTGGTACGCCGAAACGCAGGCGCAAGCGCTCCCTGGCGAAGCCGACGCCGAAGTCTGTGCCGCCGACATTGAAGCTTGGAGCGCCTGGCGGCAACTGCTGGATGCCGTGCAGCCGGAAGTGGATGCGGCGCTCGGCGACCAGGCGAAGCTGGTCGAGCGGGTGCAACGGCGAATGTCGACGCGTCGGACGCAGCGGCGAAGGCTCAGCCTGGCGGCTGCGGCGGCGCTGCTGGCTTGCGGCGGCGCGGCGTGGTTTGCAGCCGGTCTTGTGCCCAAAGTCGCCGCACCGCCTCAACCACCGGTCGTGGCCCGAGCGGATTCGGCCGCTGCCGCGTCTGGGGACGAGGGCTGGGGAGACGAAAGTCTCGATCAGGAGTTGGCATCGACCGTGCGCCGCGCCGCCGCCCTCGAGTCTCAATGGCGGCGCCCGACAGACAACCTGGCCTACGTGCGCCGGCAGATGGACGCGCTGGAAGCCGAATTCAACGGCGATTCGCTGTAGATCCGTTCATGGCGGGATGCGGCTAATAGAGCTACGCAGAGCGAGGAAGCTCTGCAATCGGAGAGCGAGTAGCGTTTGTATCAATTGGTTCCAATCCGGCGCCGCCGGTCTCGACCCTAATGCCGCGAGATTAGAGACAAGCGGAGGAGCTGCGAGAGTTGCGCTGTAATGGAGAGCCCCCATCCGCCTTGCGGCCTGTCGATTTAATCGGGGGGCGGGTAAACTGCGGCGAGTTCAGCGGACGGACATCGGTAGGGCGTGGGAAGAAAGATCATGGCGACACAGGGTTATTGGGCGGAATCGCCGGTTTCTCGAACTCAGAGCACGCTTTTCAATCCCAGTCTCGACGACATGATCGAGGAGGACAGCCAGATTCGGCTGTTCGACGAGGTGTTGGCGAAGATGGACTGGTCGGAGTGGGAAGCTGAGCACCGCGCGCGCCGGGGTCAGCCGCCCATCCACCCGCGTTGGGTCGCCGGCGCGTTGTTGTACGGACTCTGTCGAGGAATCCGCTCTAGCCGCAAGCTGGAATATCAATGTCGCTGCAACATCGAGTTCATGTGGCTGGTTGAAGGACGGCAGATTGATCATTCTACGTTCGCCAAATTCCGCACGCGCTTCGCCCGGCCGTTGAAGGGCTTATTCCGCCAGGTCTGCAGGATCGCGATGAGCATCGGGCTGATCCGTTTGGGCGAGGTGGCGTTCGATGGCACGCGGGTCCGCGCCAGCAACGGCCGCTACCAGACGCTGACGTCGAAAACGATCGAAGAACATCTTCAGGCCCTGGAAGCGTTGTTCGATCAGATGCTGGCGGAAGCCGATGCCGCCGATCAGCAAACGACGCGAGAGGGCGGCGACGACTCCCCCACGCGTCTGCCCGAAAAACTCGCCAAGTTAGAAGCTCGCCGCGAATTGCTGCAAACGGCCTTGGCGGCGGCCCGCGCCGCCGACGAAGCCCGGCAGCGTCAGGGCGTTAATCCGGAAAAGAACCCGGCTCAAATTGCCGTCACCGACCCGGACTCTCGCGTCATGCCGAACAAAGAGGGCGGATGCGCACCCAACTATACTCCCACGGCGATCACGGACGGACGTTGCGGGTTCGTCGTTGACGCCGATGTGCTGAATGAGGTGAATGAAACTCCGGCCTTTGTGTCCGGGTTGGAGCGGGTCGAAGCGATGCTGGGCGAACGGCCGGAGAAAGCTCTGACCGATGCGGGCAACAACAGCGGCGCCGTGTTGGAAGCCTTGGAGCAACTTGGAATCGACGCCTACGCCCCGGCGGAATCGAATCAGCCGCAACCGGGGAATCCCGCCTGCCGCGAGGATCCGACGCAGCCCGTGCCGGAAGAGCAGTGGCCGAACCTGCCGCGCAGCGGGCGCAAACAGTTGGCCAAGTCGTGTTTCGTCTACGACGCCGAGCGTGATCTTTATTATTGTCCGCAAGGCCACGCGATGCCGTTCGAGAAACTCAAGCCGGACGAGCGCAACGGCGAGCGGATCCAGTTGCGAATCTACCGCTGCTCGCAGTGCGGCGGCTGTCCGCTGGCGCAGCAGTGCTTGAACGCTCAGGCCCAACACGGCCGCACGATCACGCGCGATCCGTTCGAGGGCGCACGCGAACGGATGGCGACGAAGATGGCGAACGAATCGTCGCGTGAGACTTACAACCGGCGTCCGCATATTGCGGAAACGACGTTTGCCTTGTTGAAGTCGGGGATGGGGCTGCGGCGATTTCTGCTGCGTGGATTGGACAAGGTAAAAGCGGAATGGAACTGGGGAGTCACCGCGCTGAACGTCGGCAAACTCGTGCGAGAGCTAGGGCGAATGCGCGCCCAGTTTGCAGAGCTGATCGCGACGCCGGAAGGATAAAGGAGATGGGAAGGCTGCGCGCCGATCGAGACGGCTGAATTACGCGAAACGCGCCAAAGCACGCGGGCCGGCATCGTCCTGCCGTCCAAGCTGCCGCAAGGCGCCGCTCGAAAAAAACTCGCGTCCCGATCTCCGCCGCCCCTTAGATGCTGGAAGTCGGCGAATAAATCGACAGGCCGCGAGCTGGATGGGGTCGAAGCAGCCCGTCTCACAAGCGCGGTCTAGTTGGCCATCTGCTTCACCATCGAGACAAGCTCGATGGGGTCGTAGCTGCGCCATTTTGAAACACAAATTGCTCAGGATCATCGAAATTCAACATCCCAACGCCGGAGTGTCGATCTACCAGACCGTCGCCTGCCGGTTTGGCGACGCCGCTGCAAAGCCTGCCCTTGCGTCGCAGCCCCCGATCATACTTGATGTCGGCGGCGAAGGCCGGCATCCGGAGGCCTGGAATCTCAATCCCCTGGATAAACGGTCGCTGGCGCCGCATCGCGGCGAGCCCATCCGGCGGCTGATCCGGGCCCGAGGCGAGAACATCCCCTTGGCGACGAGCAGCGTAGACCTGGTAATCGTCGAACGCACGCCGCTGCGTCCAGCCACGCTGCGAGAAATTCGGCGCATCGTGAAGCCGGGCGCCTTCATCCTGCTTCGTCACGCCGATCTGCCTTGGCTGGATCCGCATCGCAACGCCTTGCGGATGTTGCCCGGCCACGTGCACCGAGGCAAGCTCCAAATCGGCGGCCAGCAGTA
>DASTWX010000240.1:0-19117 GCA_035765795.1 Pseudolabrys sp.
CGTCGATTTGGCCGCGCCCGATGCTGCCCGTTATCCGCCGTCCGGCGCCGGCAGGACCGCCATTGAGGAGATCGTCCTGCCGCGGCTCGCGGTCGCACCAGGCATGCAATCCTTGCCCCTGGTGCTGGCCTGTGCGCACACACAGATAGGCGGCGCCGATTGACCTCGCCCATGGGAATGGGCTACTCCCGGCGCCCGCGATGCTGGAAAGATTTGTCTCATCAGCCTGCAATCGCCCCGCCCGAGCGGACCTGTCGAGCTGACCTTGGCACCTTTGCGCACTGCACAAGAACGCCTGCACATCGAAACCGACCCTTGCAACCGGCTGGCAAATGGGCCTGAATGCGCGCCTCTTGCCGCGGTGCAGCGAAAGCCCTGCCTGGAGTCCGGCATGATCGGCCTCGTACTCGTGACCCACGGCCGCCTGGCCGTCGAGTTCCGCTCGGCGCTGGAGCATGTGATGGGCCCGCAGCGCCAGATCGAGGCCGTGACCATTGGTCCCGACGACGATATCGAACAGTGCCGCAAGCACATTCTGGAGGCGGTGCAGCGGGTGGACGGCGGCGGCGGGGTCGTTATTCTCACGGATATGTTCGGTGGCACGCCGTCGAACCTGGCCATCTCGGTCATGAGCCAGCCCAAAGTTGAGGTGCTCGCGGGTATCAACCTGCCGATGCTGATCAAACTCGCCAAAGTGCGCGAGACATGCGGATTGCAGGACGCCGTGGCCGCCGCGCAGGAGGCCGGCCGCAAATACTGCACCATCGCCAGCCGCGTGCTAAACGGCAAATGAGCGACGCCCAGCCAGCGGACGGTGATCCCACGGGGGATTGCACCGGCCGAGTGGTGCGCGAGGTCGAAATCGTCAACAAAAAAGGCCTGCATGCCCGCGCCTCGGCCAAATTCGTGCAAGCCGCCGAGCAGTTCGACGCCGAGATCAGCGTGACCCGCGGTCAGGAAACGGTCGGCGGCACCTCGATCATGGGCTTGATGATGTTGGCCGCCGGTACCGGCACCACCGTCACCATCAGCGCCACCGGCACCGACGCCGCGGTCGCAGTCGACGCGTTGTGCGCGCTCGTCGCGAGCCGCTTCGGAGAAGAAGACTAGACATAAAGAGATCTTTATATATGCGTTGCCGCCGTCGGCCGGGCCTGATATAGGCACCAGCAGCCCACCCCTCATTTCCATTGCTTGTATAAGGACCGTCATGACTGCGACCGCCAAGAAGAAAACCCCGGCCACCGATTACGTCGTCAAGGATATCGCGCTTGCCCCGTGGGGCCGTAAGGAGATCGATATCGCCGAGACCGAAATGCCGGGCTTGATGGCGACCCGCGAGGAATATGGGCCGGAGCAGCCTCTGCGGGGCGCCCGCATCGCCGGCTCGCTTCACATGACCATCCAGACCGCGGTGCTTATCGAGACGCTAACCGCGCTCGGCGCCGAGGTACGCTGGGCATCCTGCAATATCTATTCGACCCAGGACCACGCCGCCGCCGCCGTCGCCGCCGCCGGTGTCCCCGTGTTCGCCGTCAAGGGCGAGAGCCTGACCGACTATTGGAATTACACCCACCGCATCTTCGAGTGGGCGGACGGCGGCACGCCGAACATGATCCTCGACGACGGCGGCGACGCCACGCTGCTCCTGCACCTCGGCATGCAGGCGGAAAGCAATCCGGCCGTGCTCAACCACCCGGGCAACGAAGAGGAAGAAGTGTTGTTCGCCGCCATCAAGCAGCGGCTCAAAGAGCAACCCGGCTGGTACAGCAAGAACTGCAAAGCGATCAAAGGCGTGACCGAGGAGACGACGACCGGCGTCCACCGCCTCTATCAGATGGCCAAGGAAGGCCGCCTGATGTTTCCGGCGATCAACGTCAACGACTCCGTCACCAAGTCGAAGTTCGACAACCTCTACGGCTGCCGCGAATCGCTGGTCGACGGCATTCGCCGCGGCACCGACGTGATGATGGCCGGCAAGATCGCCATGGTCGCAGGCTTCGGCGATGTCGGCAAAGGCTCGGCCGCCTCGCTGCGCAATGCCGGCTGCCGCGTGATGGTCTCGGAGATCGACCCGATCTGCGCGCTGCAGGCGGCGATGGAAGGCTACGAAGTCACCACGATGGAAGACGCGGCGCCGCGCGCCGACATCTTCGTGACCACCACGGGCAACGTGGACGTGATCACCATCGAGCACATGCGCGCCATGAAAGACCGCGCCATCGTCTGCAATATCGGCCACTTCGACAGCGAAATCCAGGTGGCCGCGTTGAAGAACCTGAAGTGGAATAACATCAAGCCGCAGGTGGATGAGATCGAGTTCGCCGACGGCCACCGCATAATCCTGCTCTCGGAAGGCCGCCTGGTGAACCTCGGCAACGCCATGGGCCACCCGAGCTTCGTGATGTCATCGTCCTTCACCAACCAGACATTGGCGCAGATTGAGATCTGGACCAATCCCGGCAAGTACGAGAACAAGGTCTACACGCTGCCTAAGCGCCTCGACGAGAAGGTCGCCCGTCTCCACCTCGACAAGATCGGCGCCAAGCTGAGCAAGCTCAACCAGAAACAGGCGACGTATATCGGCGTGCCGCTGGAAGGCCCTTACAAATCCGATCAGTACCGCTACTGAGCGCCGCCTAAGGCCGCGGCGGCAGCAGCACGATCGTGTAGCGCTGCGGTTTGCCGCGGAAACCGAGGAAATCGCGGGTGATGTCACTCGCGATCGTGCGGCTGCCGGGGATTTTCGCCGCTTGCACCGCCGCACTTTTGCGGCAAACGCGGTCTTCGGCGAAGCACACCAGCGCCGCACCGCTGCGCGCAAGTTGCGCCGCGCCGACGCCCGGCGCCAGATGCAGCGGCAAAGGTGCATCGGTCGCGTAAGCCGCCGCCGCGTCGGCGACCGCGCTATCGCCGCCGATATAGCGTAGCGGCTCCGCGGTCATTCCGTGCCATTCGCGATCGATCTGAGCGGCCAAAAGCTGCGCCTGTGCTCTTTCCGGCGGAGGGGCTTCGCGCTGCTCGACAATGGCGACCATCGGCGAAGCAATCAGCATCGCCAGGGGAAGAGCAATAGCCGCCAGCAGGACCCGTTCGTTGTCGAGGGAGCGCACCTTCACCATCGGCGACGAAAACAGCAGAACCGGCAAAAGACTCCACGCCGACATCGACCACAGCGAGGTGATTTCGGCGCCGGCGAAAGCGGCTGCAACCGGCAGCAGCAGCGGCCCCCAGAAAGCAGCCGCTGCCAGCCGGCGCTCCGGCTGCGCGGGCCAGACCACATTGGCCCAGGCCTTGCGGCTCGGCGGTGTCACGGCCAGCGCGACGGCAAGCGGAACGATGACATAAGCCACCGAGCCGCCGAGGTAGCTCAGCGCGCTGAGCGCGCTCGCGCCGTAATCTTTGTCGCCATGCACTTGCACCGCGTATGCAAAAGGCGCGTAAGCATGCTGCGTGAGCCAATAAAGGTGCGGCACGAGCACCACGCAACCGACCAGGATCGTGACCCACGGCGCCGGCGAACGAAAGTATTTCGCGCGCCGTGCATCGACTAGCGCGGCGAGCGCGAGCCCCGCCAGGAGAAACACCGACCAGTATTTGGTCAACATGCACAGGGCGGCGGCGGCGCCCGCGAGGGCGGCATAACCGAGGCTGCCCCCCCGATAGGAGCGCAGGAAGCACCACGTCGTCAGCGCCCACAGCGGCATCAGTACCGTGTTGACGTTGTATTTAAGCGCATGGAAATTGAAGAAGGGCACCAGCGTCAGCAGCGCCACGCCGGCGATGCGTTTCTCGACCGAGAGGTAATCCGCGCTCATCCGCCAGATCAGCCAAAGCGTGAGCGCCGGCATCAGCATGGCGAGGAGATAATAGAACCACGCGCCGAACGGCCACACGGAAAACCAAAAGGCGGTGAGCCAGGCGGCAAAGGGCGGATGCTTGAGATAGCCGAAGGCCGGATCGCGCGACCAGGCGATCAGCTCAGTCATGTCCGGGTGCAAGCCCTGCGGGCTCTTGGCGATGGCGCCGTAGCAGGTCCAAACGATCGCGTAGAGGACAAGGGCAACGACGAACGTACGCTCACGCCGTGCGGGATCCGTCAGCGCCTCGCGCAAACGCACGGCCGGCCGCTTGATGGTAAATGGGAGCTGAACCGCCATTGCTAGATGCCCGCCGAAAGTGCGCCTCCCGGAGTAAAGGCCGTTCTCCCTATAGTTTCGCGCAGGCCTCACCGAGCACCTCAAAGTGAGGCGGAAAGGAACAATCCATGCGACCTACAGCCTTCTTCACTATGCGTATCGCATGCCGCCGCGGACGCCGTCCAACCAAATGCGCGGGAGCGCATCGTGTCTGCCCATCATGATAGCGCCATGCGAGCGTTTCTCATGACCTTATTAAAAGAATCGCAAGCTTGACGCGGTAGCAGAACCCGCCCGCCCGCGGGGAGTCATGAACACCGCCGAAACATTGCTCGCCCGCTCGCCTGCCGCACAGTTCGGCCGGCGAATAGCCGTAGCTTTGAGCGCCTCAACGCCGCGCCACCGCCTTCTTCATGCGATGGCCGCGACCATTCTGCTGTTGGCACTGGTGGTGGGCGCGAAAACTGGCAACATGCCCGATTTCAGCGTGCTCAGGGAATACGGCAAGTTCCTCTTTATCGCGTTCGCGATCTTCGCGTGCGCCCTCGCCGTCGTTCGCTTTCTTTGGCTGGCCTGCGTGGAAAGGCATCCTGCTCCCCTCGGCTCGTTCTTGTCTACGTTCGTGCGCTTTTTCGGCGACGAAGAGCGCCTCGCCAATGGCCTCAACGGCACGGCGGTGCTGATTGTTTTTGGCTCCGCCTTCAGCGTCTTGAAGGGAGCAATCGTAGTTCTCTCGCCGTTCGGCTGGGACCGCACGCTATCTCACATCGACCGTATTCTCGCTTTCGGCGGCGATCCCTACCAACGGCTTTGGTGGCTGGTGGAAAGTCATCTGGCTGTGACGACATTCAATTTCGCTTACAATCTATGGTTCTTCTTGCTGATCGGAACGATGTTTGCCGCCGCCTTTGCGTCGCGCGACTCAGCCTTGCGGCACCAATTCCTTTCGACGCTGATGCTGACCTGGACCATAGGCGGTTTCTTCCTTGCCATGGCCGTGTCGTCGGCAGGCCCATGCTATTTCGCCCGCCTGGGCTTCGGGAACACCTATAAGCCGCTGATGGACGCCTTGGCGTCCACAGCGCGCGACTCCCCCGTTTGGGCGCTTGTCACACAAGATGCGCTGTGGCGCGGGTACATCCATCCCAGCGCCGGCAGTATTGGCATTTCCGCGTTTCCCTCCATGCACGTCGCGACGGCGATCCTTCTCGCGCTGTACTGGAGGCGTCGCTTGAGCCTGGCCGGCCCATTTATGTGGGTCTTTGCCGGATTGATTTTTGTCGGTTCCATCGTTCTCGGCTGGCATTATGCTATCGACGGACTTGGCGGCGCAGCCATTGCAGTCCTGTGCTGGAAGACGGGCGGATACTTCTTCGGCCGTTTCGCCGAGGAGACCTGAAGGGCGCGCGTACCTGGAACGGCGCTTGCCGGACGCCGTTAGTAAGCTTGTAGAAACACAGTACGCCTGCTAAAGCGCCGCGCCATGACGGCGGTTCCGATCGACAATATCCGTAATTTCTCCATCGTCGCGCATATCGACCACGGCAAATCCACGCTCGCCGATCGGCTGATCCAGCTCACCGGTGGGCTGACCTTGCGCGAGATGAAGGAACAGGTGCTCGACTCGATGGAGATCGAGCGCGAGCGCGGCATCACCATCAAGGCGCAGACGGTGCGCCTGAACTACCGGGCGCGCGACGGCAGGGACTACGTCCTCAACCTGATCGACACCCCGGGCCATGTCGACTTCGCCTACGAGGTCAACCGCTCCCTGGCCGCCTGCGAAGGCTCGCTGCTGGTCGTCGACGCCAGCCAGGGCGTGGAAGCGCAAACGCTCGCCAACGTCTACCAGGCAATCGATAACAATCACGAGATCGTCCCCGTCCTCAACAAGATCGATCTGCCCGCCGCCGAGCCGGAGAAGGTCAAGCAGCAGATCGAGGACGTGATCGGACTCGATGCCTCCGACGCAATCGGCATCTCGGCGAAGACCGGCATGAACGTCGATGCGGTGCTGGAGGCGATCGTCACGCGTCTGCCGCCGCCCAAAGGCGACCGCGACGCCCCGCTCAAAGCACTCTTGGTCGACAGCTGGTACGACGTCTATCTCGGCGTCGTCGTGCTGGTGCGCATCGTCGACGGCGTGCTCAGGAAAGGCCAGCGGATCCGCATGATGGGGACCGGCGCGGCCTACGAGGTGGACCGCACCGGCGTGTTCCTGCCCAAGCTCACCGCGGTCGAGGAACTAGGCCCCGGCGAGATCGGCATGCTGACCGCCTCGATCAAGGAAGTGGCCGACACCCGCGTCGGCGACACCATCACCGATGATCGGCATGCGGTGGAAACGCCCCTGCCCGGCTTCCGTCCGGCCATCCCGGTCGTGTTCTGCGGTTTATTCCCCGTCGATGCCGCGCAATTCGATGACCTGCGCGCCGCGATGGGCAAGCTCAGGCTCAACGACGCGAGCTTCTCCTACGAGATGGAAACGAGCGCCGCGTTGGGCTTCGGCTTCCGCTGCGGCTTTCTCGGTCTTTTGCATCTCGAGATCGTCCAGGAGCGGCTGTCGCGCGAATTCAATCTCGACCTGATCGCGACAGCGCCGTCGGTGATCTACAAAATCGCCTTGCGCAACGGAAAAGAAATCGAGTTGCACAACCCGGTCGACATGCCCGACCCGACGCAGATCGCCGAGATGCGCGAGCCCTGGATCGAAGCCACCATCCTGACGCCCGACGAATACCTCGGCGCGGTGCTCAAGCTCTGCCAGGACCGGCGCGGCGCGCAGAAGGAGCTCACGTATGTCGGCACCCGCGCGCTGGTGAAATACGAGCTGCCGCTCAACGAGGTGGTGTTCGACTTCTATGATCGTCTCAAATCGGTTTCGCGCGGCTACGCCTCGTTCGACTATCACCTCACCGACTACAAGGCAGCGGATCTTGTGAAGCTCCAGATGCTGGTCAACGGCGAGCCGGTCGATGCGCTCGCCATGCTCGTCCACCGCACGCGCGCGGAGTCACGCGGCCGCGCCATGGCGGAAAAGCTCAAAGAGCTGATCCCGCCGCACATGTTCCAGGTGCCGATCCAGGCCGCCATCGGCGGCAAGGTCATCGCGCGCGAGACGGTGCGCGCCTTCCGCAAGGACGTGACCGCCAAGTGCTACGGCGGCGACGCGACCCGCAAGCGCAAGCTTCTGGAGAAGCAAAAGGAAGGCAAGAAGAAGATGCGCCAGTTCGGCAAGGTGGACATCCCGCAGGAGGCGTTCATCGCGGCATTGAAGGTGGATGTGTAGGCGCTGAGTTTCGGGGGCCCTCGCAGTGCCGACGACGAAGAGGCTGATCTTAACGGCGCCTGCCCGGCTGAGGATTGATGAACGGAAATTGAACCTTAGATGGGTCGAAGGCGCCGTTCGTGCACCGGAGTGGACGGAGCCGGAGCCAAAAGACGCCAGCATTGAGCGCCGGTTTCGGCGTGTAGAGGAGTTTGGCGGGCGAATTCTGCGTGTGGCCTGCGTGGAGACAGATACGACGATCCGCGTTATAGCGTGCTGTTCGATCGAACTGCAGGGCGAAAGCCATGATCGATATGACCTACGACCCCGAAGCCGACGCGGCTTACATGTACGTGAGCCGCGGCAAGGTCGCGCGCACAGAGGAAGCTGGCCCGTTCATCTATGATGTCGATGATGAAGGCCGCGTGCTCGGAATCGAAATCCTGTCCGCAAGCAAGGTTCTTGCGCCCGGTGAATGGCAAAAGGCCCGCCTTCCCGGCCAAGCGAAGATCGACGCGGCTGAATAGTCGTTTTTGACCCCGCGCCTTCTGGCCAAGGGTAAGACAACCCCATTACTTCCAACTTATCCGCTCACCGTCATGTCTGCGCCGGCGTGAGGCCGTGCCGGCGCATGATTTCCATCATCTTCGCTTTGTCCGGCGGGCCCCCGTCCGCAGCGTTAAGCACCGCGAAAACCTCACGGAAATACTCCGGTCCGATCGCAGCAGGCGTTATGACGCAGAGCGCCTTGGCGTCCCGTGTTCCGTTATTTTCAAACCGATGAACCGCGCCACGCGGGATGCAGAGCGCCTGTCCCGGGCCGACATCGATTTGCTTTCCATCGACGGTCCATGTCGCCACGCCTTCGATGCCGTAGATCGTTTCTTCGTAATGATCGTGGCTGTGCGCCGGCGCCGGCAGCCGTTGCGCCGCGGGGATAATAAGTTCAAAGGCCGCAATGCTACCATTCGAGCGGTCTCCGGCGAGCAAGAAACGCACCGCGAGCCCCTTGGTGTCGATGGATTCGTCCGAAGGATTGACCTGAGGACCGGTGGGTGGCTGTGGCATTGTATGGCTCCCTTAGAAAAGGGGCATTTATCTTAGGCTAACAGTGGTTGGATCACCAAGTCGACCGCATTGCAATTCAACGGAGTCTGGATTCGACCCGCGGTCAGTGCACGCCTTTCGCCAGGATGTAAACGTGCTACGGCGGGCATTAAATTGGATCGAGAATTCCGTCCACCGCCGAGACGGCGCTTTACGGGCTTGTCTGTCCCACCAGAGCGAGACCTGTATGCGTTGTGCAAGGTGCACACCTAGGTCGAGGTTGTGAGAGTGAGCGCACATATTGAACACGTCATCGTTCTCATGCTTGAAAACCGCTCCTTTGATAATGTTTTCGGGCGGCTTTATCCGGACAAGAAGAATTTCGAAGGATTGCGCCTGACGGAGCGCAATCCTTGGCACAAGCCGGACAGCAGCGTCGAAGAGATCGGCGTCTGGACCAGTTCAGGATCGGCGGCGCCGGGGCTCCCCGACGCGGACCCCGGCGAGTTGTTCGACGACATCAGGATGCAAATTTTCGGACTGAACGGCGGTCCTGGCGGCAAGCCAGCTATGAACGGATTCGTCGATAACTACGCCCGGCAGCCGCACGATACGCCTCCCGATCCGAAGGTGCCGATGCATTATTTCGACTCGAATCAACTGCCCGTCATCAATCAATTGGCGAGGAGTTTCGGAGTCTCCGATTGCTGGTTCTCCTCGGCTCCTTGCGAGACATGGCCGAACCGCTATTTCGCCCACGCCGGAACGGCCGGCGGCTACGTCAACAATGAACGATCCAGTTTCCCGTATCGCTGGCCGCGTTTTCTCCGCACGGTTTTCGGCCGTTTGGACGCACGCGGATATAGCTGGAAAATTTACTTTCACGACTTGCCTCAGGCAGCCACACTGATCGAGTTGTGGCCGAAAATTCCCACCCGCTTTTGCCTGTTCGAGGACGAGTTCGAACGGCACGCCCGCGCAGGAAGGCTTCCGACCTATAGCTTCATCGAGCCGCGCTACTATCCGAGCGTGTGGTCGCAGGCGCTTCCTAACGATCAACATCCCCCGCACGACATGCGGCACGGCGAAGCTCTTATCGCTCGTGTCTATAACGCCGTGCGCGCGGCGCCCACCTGGGAACGAACCCTGCTCATCATCACGTATGACGAGCATGGCGGCTGCTTCGACCACGTTCCGCCACCCGCCGCCGTTCCACCCAGCGGTCCCTATCCCGACGGGTTTTCTTTCGACCGCTATGGCGTCCGCGTACCCGCCGTAATCGTCTCGCCTTACGTCGCACCAGCTAGCATCATTCGGCCGGCGCCTAAAGTACGCGGAGAAACCGCATACCCCTTCGATCATTGCTCGATTCAGGCCACATTGCACAAGCTGTTCGAACTCGGCTCGCCATTGACGCCGCGCGTTGCAGCAGCGCCAGATTTACTTTCGGCGCTCACTCTCGATGCTCCGGAAAATAATGGGCCGGAGCATATTGCCGCCGAGGCCCCGCGGCCTTCCACTGCGGACGTCCGCGCCTATAGAAAACGCCAGCCGAACAGACACCAGGCGGCGTTGCGCGGTCCGATGCATGGCTTGCCCGCCGCGGTGGCCCATGCGACTGCTCGAATACGTGGCCTTGGCGCAAGAATTGGCAGGACTTCGTGAGTGCGGCAGCGTGTCTTGCAATCTCGCGCAGGCGGACGTAACATGTTACGCTATGCCGACAAAGCCCAAGTCGCAATCGCCGAAGACGCCGCAGCAGCGCATGCAGGAACGGCGCAAGCGGCTGCGCGCCCAAGGTCTTCGTCCGGTTCAGCATTGGGTTCCTGACCTGCGTGATCCGCGCGTGCGGGCCGAAATTAGGCGAGAGGCGGCAAAACTGTCGCAACATCCCGATAATGCTGCCATCGACGACTGGATCGATGCCATTTACGATTGGAGCGAGTGGCGGTGAAACGCGGGGACGTGGTGCTCCTGGTGGCACCCCGCGACCTTGGAAAGCCGCGTCCCGGCGTGATCGTTCAAGCTGACGAACTCGGGGCAACTACAACCACCGTGCTGATTTGCCCGATGTCCTCGGACATTCAAGAGAGCCCGCGGTTGCGGCCGATTGTCGAGCCCGATACCAACAACGGACTACGGATTCGCTCGCAGATAATGACCGAGAAAGTCACCCCCGTACGGCGTGATCGTGTCCGGCGAGTCCTTGGATCGCTTGATGCGAGTGCGACGGACCAGCTTGATCGGGCGCTACTGGTCGCACTCGGTCTGGCTCGATGAAGGCAGGCGGCGGCGCAACAGTATCGGGAAATCGGTTCAAGGTGAGCGGTGCGCCGTTGCATTACACTATCCGTTAGCCGCCGACGGTAGCGCGCGACAGTTTCCTTTCGTCTTCCTGCCCGCAAAGCGGGCCGCCATCCACTCATGCGCCGCCTGCGCGCCCTTTTGCATCGATCCGTTGTGATCGGCGCCGGGCAGCGGCTCATACATTACGATATCGCCATTCGCGCAAAGACGCTTCACCATCGCATCGGTATCCTTCGGCAGCACGGACATCCTCAGTCCCTTGCAGCACAAGTGTCGGCGCTTTGATGCGCAATGTGCCCGGCTCGTTCTGCGCTGCCATTTTGAGGAAGGCAGAGAGATCCGGCTTCGCCACGAACTGATCTTTGGCGATCGCCGTCGCCCAATAAGTCTTGGTCAGTGCCTGTGTCATGCAGCCGTCGCGCAACTCCGGCAGATGCGCGATGGCTTGCGGGGTCAGGATGCGCTCAAGATCGATGGCTGGATTGGTCGCCGCATAAGATTCAAGCACGTAGAGAAGATACGGCAGGGCGAGTTCCCGGGCCGATGACTTCATCACGGCTTGCATTCGGTTTGCAATCTGCGACGCCGGGGCAAAGGCCACGTTGCCGACTTGCCGGAATTCGGGAGCGTATTTCGGCCCGATTGACGCCGCGAACAAATCGACTTGGCCGCCCTGAGAATGGCCCATCACCGCGTAGCGCGTGCCGAGCGCCGGTTCGATCGCGCGGGCCGCGCGCAAGATGTCGAGCGCGCCGCGCCCCGTCGGCACGCCTTGCAAGAAGGGATGCATACCGGGCGTGCCAAGCCCCTCGTAGTCGCTGGCAACAATGGCATAGCCCTTGACGAAGCCGTCGAGCAGCCTGCGGATAATGGCGATGTAGTCATGCTCGGGGCCACTCCCCGCATCGCGTGAGGGCGCGCAGACCGGCGCAAGTCCCGTGGTGCCGTGCGTCCACGTGATGACCGGCCATCCGCCACGCGGGGGCTTGCCGCGAGGCAGCGCCACCGTACCCGAAACGGCGACGGTGCCGCCTTTGGCGCCCGTCGAGCGGTAGAGCACCAGGATGTTGCTCGCCGCGCTCGGCAAGGCCATCGTGCCGTTGAAGGTCCGCGCCCAGATCACCGAGCTTGGTTTGCCGGGCGGCAGCGGATTCGGCGGCGTATAGAACGCCTCGCCCGCGGGTCCGGTCGGAATCGAGGCCGCCTGCGCCGCGAGCGGACTGAAGCACACAATGGCTCCGCAGATGAACATAGCTGCGGCGAGGCGAGACTTGGCCATAAAGGGACGACCTTCGCGTTTTGCAAACATTCTGCGGCGATAGCGCAGAACCGTTGAACGGTTGATAAACGAGCCCGCTTTTCGTCGACGGCTAAACTCAGATTCAGTCAGAAGCGGAACCGGAACTTCCATCTTTGCGTTTGACGCCGCAGGGAAACAAGCAGAGGAGGCAACCCATGCCCCGCGGCGACAAATCGAGTTACACGAGCAAGCAAAAACGCAAGGCACGCCACATTGAGGAAGGCTACGAAGAACGAGGCGTCTCCGAGAAAGAAGCCGAGCGGCGTGCTTGGGCGACCGTCAACAAAACGAGCGGCGGCGGCAAGAAGACAGGCTCCGGCCGAGGCAAGAAACGGAAGACAGGCTCCGGCCGTACCAAGAAACGAAAGCAAACATCCTCCCGCAAGGGCGGAAGAAAGAGCGGCGCTTCGGCCAAACGATCGGCCGCCGCTCGCTCGCGCTCGGCAAAAAAAGCGGCCCGCAGCCGCAAGCGCCGCCTTTGATCTTTCGCGCTACCAGCGCGGATACGGCACGAAATACACACGCGGACTCCAGGCGTCCGGCGTGCCGTCAAAGACGTCGTCGAAATCGTCGCGATAGACGTATATGTGCCGGCGGGCGACGCGCGGGCGCTTGAAACGATGGACGGCGCTGTGAGCACGCCCTCGCCGCGCGCGGCGCGCAACGGCGGGAGAGGATGGACGCTCGCCGGTCACCACGATTTTGGTGTCGTTGCGGTTTTCCTCCACGAGCCTGAACAGCACCGCGGCATGGGCGGGCAACAGGCGGATGCAGCCATGCGAGGCCGGCCGGCCGAGGCGAGAAATCTCATAGCTGCCGTGGATCGCGTATCCGCCGTGGAAAAAAATCGAATAAGGCATCGGCGCATTGTCGTACTTACGCGAATACCATTTGCGCGCCAATCGTTGCGGCCGATAAGTGCCGTTCGGCGTGCGATAGCCCCAGCGCGCGGTGGATACCGGCCACTCGTAACTCGGCACGCCGTCGACCGTGACCGAAAGGCGCTGGCTTGACTTATCGACGGTGACGACAACTTCGGCGCGGGCGACGCTTACGGAAAGCAGTATCAGGCCGGCAAGGGCAATACTCAAACGCAACATAATTAAACTCCGGCGGGCGCAGACGCGCCGCTGGAACTTTAGAGCAATTGCGCCAACAGTACACCGCCACGAATGTGGCGGCCGCATCGTGTCACTCATTTGCCACAACTGGCAGCGCCGGCAAATTCGACGTGAACCATCTCAGCGCAATTGGCCTGACAGGAAGTCGCGAAGTCGGTAAATGGTAGGCATGAACCGGCTCGCGTTAATTTCGGCCCTTCTGTCCGCCGCATTCGGCAGTGCTGCTGCTGCTCAACTTGAAAATCCACCGGCGGCGCCTGCCGCCGTGCAAGCGCCGTTACCGCCCAAGCGGCCGCAAATCAGCGCACACAAAAACGAGCGGACGACGCCGGCGAGCATCTTGTTCTCCGAAAAGCAGTTGCCCAGCATCGGCGCGTCGCGCGCCATCGGCTACTATCCGCGCGGCTGCCTCGCCGGCGGCGTCGAACTGCCGGTCAACGGGCCGACCTGGCAGGTGATGCGGCTTTCGCGCAATCGTAATTGGGGCCATCCCGAACTGGTTGGTTTCATCGAACGCTTCGCCCCGGCCGCTGCGAAGGCGACCGGTTGGCCCGGCATCTTGATCGGCGATATGGCGCAGCCGCGCGGCGGGCCGTTGCCTTTCGGTCACGTCAGCCATCAGATCGGGCTCGACGTCGACATCTGGTTTCGGCCGATGCCGGACCGCCGCTTGAGCGCGAAGGAGCGCGAGACTTGGTCCGCGACGAGCCTGGTGGCCAAAGGCGGCAAGCACGTCGATCCGGCGACATGGACGTCCGCCGACGCCGCCTTCATCAGGACCGCGGCCGAGCAGCCCAACGTCGAGCGCGTGCTGGTCAATGCGGCGATCAAGAAGGAACTATGCCGACTCGAGGGAAAGAAGCACTTCGCCTGGATGGCCAAGGTACGGCCGTGGTACGGCCATGACGACCACATCCACGTCCGGCTGAGCTGCCCGGCCGACTCGCCGCATTGCCGCCACCAGCCGCCGGTGCCGGGCGGCGACGGCTGCGACAAGACGCTCAATTACTGGTTCACCGACCGCGTGCTGCACCCGAAGCTGCCCAAGCATCCGAAGCCGCGAAAACCGATCATGATGGCCGGCATGCCGGCTGCCTGCATGGCGGTGCTCAACGCCCCCGCCAAGCGTAGCCACGTCGCCATCGGCGGCAATTGACTATTCGAGACGCCGAGAAGGATGAAACGCCGCCCCCGATGCGGTAGGCTGGCGGCATGGCAGACAAGCTGGAAATCCTGCGCGAACTCGAAAAGAAGGTGCTGTGGCTGGCGAGCTGGACCATCCATAACGCCAATCATCTGCGCGAGAACGCCGACGGCCTGAAAGTGGGCGGGCATCAGGCTTCCTCCGCCTCGCTCGCCACCATCATGGCGGCGCTCTATTTCGACGTGCTGCGGCCGCAGGACCGGGTGGCGGTCAAGCCGCACGCCAGCCCCATCTTTCACGCGATTCAATATCTGCTCGACAAACAGACACGCGAGCGGCTGGAAGGCTTCCGTGCCTATAAAGGCGCGCAGAGCTATCCGTCGCGCAGCAAGGACGCCGACGACGTCGACTTCTCGACCGGGTCGGTCGGCTTGGGCGTGGCGCAAACCCTCTTCTCTTCGATCGTGCAGGATTACGTGCGCGCGCACGGCTGGGGCTTGCAGCAGCCGGAAGGCCGCATGGTCGCGCTCGTCGGAGATGCCGAACTCGACGAAGGCAACATCTTCGAAGCGATCCTCGAAGGCTGGAAACAGGGCCTGCGCAATTGCTGGTGGATCGTCGATTACAACCGGCAGAGCCTCGACGCCGTCGTGCGCGAAGGGCTTTGGGAGCGCTACGAACAGCTGTTCAAGAATTTCGGCTGGAACGTCGTCATCGTCAAATACGGCTCGCTCCAACAGGCTGCGTTCAAGGAGCCGGGCGGCGATAAACTCAAGGCTTGGATCGACCGCTGTCCCAACCAGCTCTACTCCGCGTTGGTGTTCGGAGACGGCGTCGCCTGGCGCAAGCGGCTCAACGACGAGATCGGCGATCAGGGCGATGTCAGCCGGCTCATCGATAAGCGCAGCGATGCTGAGCTCGCTGCATTGATGAACAATCTCGGCGGCCACGACCTGCCCGCCGTGCTCGATGCTTTCCACGGCATCAAGGACGACAAGCCGACCTGCTTCATTTGCTACACGGTGAAGGGTTTCGGCCTGCCGATGGCCGGCCATAAGGACAACCACGCCGGGCTGATGACGCCGGCGCAAATGGAGACCTTCCGCGCAGTCAACAACGTACGCGCGGGGCATGAATGGGACAGGTTCGAGGGCCTGTCGTTACCGCCCGAGCAGTTGCAGGCATTTCTCGATGCACTGCCGTTTGCGGCAACGCGCGAACGGCGGTTGAAAGCACCGCCTATCGCTGTGCCCGACAGGCTACCTGCGCCGCAGCAAACGATCAACTCGACGCAGTCCGGCTTCGGCTCGATCCTCAACGACGTCGGGCGCGGCGACGACGAGTTCACTCGCCGTATCGTCACCGCCTCGCCCGACGTGACCGTGTCCACCAATCTCGGCGGCTGGGTCAATCGGCGCCGCCTGTTCGGCCGTGAGGCCATGGCCGACACCTTCCGCAACGAGCGCATCCCGTCCACGTTCAACTGGGAGTTCTCGCCGCAGGGTCAGCACATCGAGCTCGGCATCGCGGAAGCCAATCTGTTCATTTTGCTGTCGGCGCTCGGGCTTTCGCACACGATCAACGGCGAGCGGCTGCTGCCGGTCGGTACGCTGTACGATCCCTTCATCGCGCGCGGGCTCGATCAATTGAATTACGCCTGTTATCAGGACGCCCGCTTCATGGTCGTGGCAACGCCCTCCGGCATCACGCTCGCCGGCGAAGGCGGCGCGCATCAGTCCATCTCAGAGCCGCTGATCGGTATCGCGCAGGACGGCTTGGCCGCCTTCGAGCCGGCTTACGTCGACGAGCTCGCGGTCATCATGCGCTGGGCCTTCGAATACATGCAGAAGGACGGCGACGCCGCGCCGTCGGAGCGCAATTGGCTGCGCGACGAGACCGGCGGCTCCGTTTATTTGCGGCTCTCGACCCGGCCGATCGAGCAGATCGCGCGCACGACGACCACCAATCTCGAACGCGACATCGTGGACGGCGCCTACTGGCTGCGTCCGCCCGGCCCCAACGCCCAAGTGGTTGTCGCCTACACCGGTGTCATCGCGCCGGAGGCGATCGCCGCGATCGGCCTGATGGGCGAGGACCGCCGCGACATCGGCCTGCTCGCCGTCACCTCGGCCGACCGGCTCAACGCCGGCTGGACCGCCGCGCAGCGTGCGCGCGAGCGCGGTTTGGTGCATGCACGCTCACACATCGAGCGATTGCTCGCCGACGTGCCGCCGCATTGCGGCCTCGTCACCGTGCTCGACGGCCATCCGGCGACATTGGCCTGGCTCGGCGCGGTCTACGGCCATCGCACCCGCTCGCTCGGAGTCGAGCACTTCGGCCAGACCGGCTCGTTGGCCGACCTCTATCGCCACTACGGCATCGACAGCAACGCCATCGTCGCCGCGGCGCAAGCGATCGCACCGGGCAAGCCGATCCGGCACTTGAAGGCGCTGCCGTGAGGCGGCGGCCGCGCCGTCAGAACACCGCGAACACGATTCCACCGACGATGAACCAGAGGATCACCATGCAGGCGATGACCGCGATCGTATAGAGCAGCGCCTTCTCCGCCGGCGGCTTCATCAACGTCGCGATCCCGGTGTGCAGCAGGTAGACGCTGTAAAGCCCGAGCAAAGAGAGGATCGACAGCATGGGAATGAGACCGAAAACCCCTGCCAGCCAACCCGCGGTCGGCGCATAGGCCGCCACCTTCATCGCGCTGTCGAGGTTCTTTTGTCCGCCGAACGTCCCCGCCAGAAAATCGATCACATAGGCCATGACGTAGACAGCGGCCAGAGACAATACGTAGCTGACCGCCGCATGCAGGATTCCGCTGAGAAGACCCACGCGGAACGAGCCCACCCCGATGAAGGCCGTGCCGATGAATGTGCACACCGGCGGGATCGCGGCCATGATCGCGACGTAACTCGAAAACAGCGTGTGGACGTCGCCCGCCTCCCTGTCGATGACTTTCCAATCCGCTTTCGGCTGTAGAGTGATTGCCTTCGCGCGTTCGACGAGATTCATCTTCACCCCCTGTTTGAACTTCCGACTGTTATACCATCCTTCGTAGCTCTCGACCCTCTCCGCGTCTTTGCCGGGCTTGACCCGGCAATCCACTTTACTGAATCGACCCAACTTTTATCGATGGATGCGCGGGTCAAGCCCGCGCATGACAAGCGGTAGCTATTAATGCTTGCCGTCTTCCAAGATCATTGCCGCACCTTTCTCCGCGATCATGATGGTCGGCGAATTGGTGTTGCCGGAGGTGATCGACGGCATCACCGAGGCGTCGACCACGCGCAAAGCCTCGATCCCCATCACGCGCAGCCGCGCATCGACCACCGCGCGCACGTCGCCGTCGCGACCCATGCGCGCCGTACCGACGGGATGAAAGATCGTGGTGCCTATGTCGCCGGCGGCTTTCTCAAGTGCAGCCTCGTCGTCGTCCCGGAACTCGCGGCCCGGCAGATATTCGACCGGAGCATATTTTCGCAGTGCGGGCTGCGTCACGATCTTGCGCGTCACGCGAATGGAATCCGCAGCGACCCGCCGGTCCTCCGGCGTCGCGAGGTAATTCGGCTTGATCGCCGGCGGGACGGCCGGGTCGCTCGATCTTAACGTCAGCGTCCCGCGGCTGGTCGGGCGGATATTGGCGACGCTGGCGGTAAACGCGGAGAACGGATGCAGCGGATCGCCGAACTTGTCGAGCGACAGCGGCTGCACGTGATATTGGATGTTGGCGCGGTCCTGCGTCGGATCCGAGCGCGTGAAAATGCCGAGTTGCGACGGCGCCATCGTCAGCGGCCCGCGCCGGCGCAGCAGATAATCGAACCCCATGCCGGCACGGGCGATGAGGCTCGCGTAGCTCTCGTTCAACGTCTTCACGCCGGTCACCTTGTAGATCATGCGAAGCTGCAAGTGATCGTGCAGGTTGGCGCCCACGCCCGGCTTGTCGAGCACCACCGGAATGCCGAACTCGGCGAGTTGCGCCGCCGGACCGATGCCCGACAGCATCAGTAGATGCGGTGAGCCGATGGCGCCGGCGGACAACACAACCTCTCCGCGGCAGTGGGCGGCGCGCGCGACACCCTCCTGCCGCCAGCGTACCCCGGTCACGCGGCGGCCGGAAAATTCCAGACCTTCCACCATGCAGCCGGTCTCGAGCCGTAGGTTTTTCCGGTGCAGCACCGGCTTCAAGAAGCCGCGGGCGGCAGACCAGCGCCGGCCCCGCTTCTGATTGACGTGAAAGTAACCGACGCCTTCATTGTCGCCGGTGTTGAAATCGGGCGCTGCCGGAATGCCGGATTGGATAGCGGCATCGCGGAATGCGTCGAGAATATCCCAGTGCAGCCGCATCTCTTCGACGCGCCATTCGCCGCCGATATTGTGCTCTTCGCTGCGGATAAAATGATCGAGGTGTTTGCGAAAATAAGGTTGCACGTCGTCCCAGGACCAGCCGGGCAGGCCGAGTTGACGCCAATGATCGTAGTCGGCGGCCTGCCCCCGCATGTAGATCATGCCATTAATGGCCGAACAGCCGCCGATCACCTTGCCGCGCGGATAAGCAAGGCTGCGGCCGTTGAGGCCGGGCTCCGGCTCGGTCTTCAGCATCCAGTCGGCGCGCGGATTGCCGATCGCGAACAGATAGCCGACGGGAATGTGGAACCAGATCCAGTTGTCGCGACCTCCGGCTTCCAAGAGCAACACGCGATTGCCGCTGTCGGCCGACAGGCGATTGGCCAGCACGCAGCCGGCCGAACCCGCGCCCACGATGATGTAATCGAACTCGCC
>DASTWX010000241.1:0-6888 GCA_035765795.1 Pseudolabrys sp.
GATGTATTCGATGCCGCCGAACTTACGAAGGCGGTCCAAGGGGCGAGGCCGGACGCAATCATTCATCAACTCACCGATCTCGCCTTCGCGCCGGGCACTCCGCGCTACCAAGAAGGCCTCGCCCGCAACGCGCGCCTGCGCGTCGAAGGCACGCGCAATTTGGTGGACGCTGCGATCGCGGCGGGCGTCGACCGAATGGTGGCTCAGAGCATCGCCTTCATTTATGCGTCGGGCGCGGGCGCCCGCGTCGAAAGCGATCCGCTTCTTCCCGCCAACGAGACAGCCGCCGCGGTCACGGCGCTGGAAGAGGCGGTGCTATCGCTGCCTCACGGCGTCGTGCTGCGGTACGGTTACTTCTATGGCCCGGGAACCTGGTCTGGCGATAAGCCGTCGCGTGCGCCGGCCATTCATGTCGACGCCGCGGCACAAGCGACACTGCTCGCGCTCGGCAAGGTCGAGCGCGGCATCTACAACATCGCCGAGGATGCGGAGAGCCTGTCGAGCGACAAGGCGAAGCGCGATCTCGGCTTCGACGCTGGTTTCAGGACGGCGGTTTGAACGGCTTGCTCAAAAATCGCGAGCCTTTCAGCCCATAGCGCCACGGGTGCTCCACCGCCTTGGTGATGCCGATGCGGGGTCCGGTGACGAGGTCCGGAGCGCATGCCCGTGCCCGCACTTCGAAAGGCGGCCGATCGAGAGCGAAGCCATTGTAAGCGCGTGTGACACCTAACGCCTCGCCGAGTTTACCCGGCCCTGAGCAAAGCTCGCGCGGATCGTCGACGCCCCTCCGCCGGCGCATGGCGGCCAGGCCGGCGGTCGGCTCGACCGCGCGGATCAGCACAGCGCCGGCGCTGCCGTCCGGCTCGCATACGAAATTGAGGCACCAGTGGATGCCGTAGGAGCGGTAAACGTAGGCAAAGCCGGGCGGTCCGAACATCACCGCGTTGCGCGGTGTGGGACCGACGTAGCTGTGCGCGGCCGGATCGGTCTGATGATAAGCCTCGACCTCCACGATGACGCCGCCGACGCCGTCGATCAGCAAAGTGGCGCCGATCAATTCGGGCGCGACGTCGTGCACTGATCGAGCAAAGAAAGAGCGGCGGAGGCGGGCGGGCATATGACAAGGGTCTCGCGCCGCAAACTATCGCGCTACGGCCACACTTGTCCTCGCTTACAGCCCGGGCCGCCGCTGTGCGATGCAACAAAGCCACATTCTGTGACTGGGCTGCAACACATTACCGTGATCTCAACCTTCGCCTGCAATGATGGCTGGCGACGCCGCGATTTGGCCATACGGTGGGGTGAGATCGGGAACGCTTCAGGCGCGGGCAAGGACCGTCGCCGGGCTTCCGATTTTTCCGGGCATTGAATGGCCTTCGGAATGCGCCGCCGGGCAGTCCGGCGGAGGTGTAACGCGAGTAGGACGGGGGCCGGCAAAGGAAATGGATGCCAAAACCGATCTGAAGAGCCGGTTGCCGAGCCGGCATGCCACGGAAGGGGTCGACCGCGCACCCCACCGGGCTTTCTATTATGCGATGGGTCTGACCAAGGAACAGATCCACCAGCCCTTCGTCGGCGTAGCCACCTGCTGGAACGAAGCCGCCCCTTGCAATATCGCCCTCATGCGCCAAGCGCAGGCGGTGAAGAAGGGCGTGGCGGCGGGCGGCGGTACGCCGCGGGAATTCTGCACCATCACGGTCACGGACGGCATCGCCATGGGGCATGCCGGCATGAAGGCATCGCTACCCTCGCGCGAGGTCATCGCGGACTCCGTCGAATTGTCGGTCCGGGGCCATGCCTACGACGCGCTGATCGGGGTTGCCGGCTGCGACAAATCGCAGCCCGGCATGATGATGGCCATGTGCCGGCTCAACGTGCCGGCGATCTATATTTATGGCGGCTCGATCTTGCCTGGCACCTTCAAGGGGCGAGAGGTCACCATCCAGGATGTCTACGAGGCGGTGGGCAAATATACGGTCGGGGAATTTACCGACGACGACCTCGATACCCTCGAGCAGAACGCCTGTCCCTCGGCCGGTGCGTGCGGCGCCCAGTTTACCGCCAACACCATGGCGACTGTGTCGGAGGCGATCGGTCTTGCATTGCCTTATTCGGCCGGGGCGCCGGCGCCTTATGAGATCCGCGACAAGTTTTGCATGCTGGCCGGCGAGATGATCATGGATCTGATCATCAAAAACATCCGTCCGCGCGATATCGTGACACGCAAGGCGCTGGAAAATGCGGCGGCCGTGGTGGCCGCCACCGGCGGGTCAACCAATTTGGCATTGCACCTGCCGGCCATAGCGCACGAATGCGGCATCGAATTCACGCTGTTCGATGTCGCCGAAATCTTCAAAAAGACACCTTATATCGCGGATTTGAAACCAGGTGGCCGTTATGTCGCCAAGGACATGTTCGAAGCTGGGGGCGTGCCGCTTCTCATGAAGACGCTGCTCGACCATGGCTTCTTGCATGGCGACTGTCTGACAGTCACCGGCCGCACCATCGCCGAGAATTTGGCGAACGTGAAGTGGAACCCGGACCAGGATGTCGTCCACCCGGCAGACCGGCCGTTGCTACCGACTGGTGGTGTGGTGGGCCTCAAAGGCAATCTCGCGCCGGAGGGTGCCATCGTGAAGGTGGCCGGCATGAAGAAGCTGCAATTTTCCGGTCCTGCGCGTTGCTTCGACGGTGAGGAAGCCTGTTACGCCGCTGTTCGCAACCGTACTTACAAGGAAGGCGATGTGCTGGTGATCCGCTACGAGGGACCGCGCGGCGGCCCCGGTATGCGCGAGATGCTCGCTACCACGGCCGTGCTCTACGGCCAAGGCATGGGCGAGAAGGTGGCACTGATCACCGATGGCCGTTTCTCCGGTGCTACCCGCGGGTTCTGCATCGGTCACGTCGGCCCGGAAGCGGCCACCGGCGGCCCGATCGGGCTGATCCGCGACGGCGACATCATCGAGATCGACGCCGACAAAGGCATCATGAACGTCAGGCTCTCTGACGCGGAGCTGGCTGAGCGCCGGAAAGCGTGGAAGCCGCGGGAACACGAATACGGTTCCGGCTATTTGTGGAAGTACGCCCAGCAGGTCGGACCCGCCGTCAAGGGCGCGGTGACGCATCCTGGCGGCGCGTACGAGAAAGAGTGCTATGCGGACACTTGAGACCGTATTGCGTGCCGTGGTGATTGGTGTCGCCGTGCTGGCAGTGCCGGCGGCAATGGCGTTCGACGGCACCAAATCCGAAGATGCCGTCAATCCGGCGCCGCTGACGCCGATGCAGGCATTCCGCACCGGCACGCATTGGCTGATGACGGGCCATACGGCAAAGGGCGTCCACTCGCTCGAGTACGCCGCAGAAAAAGGTCATCCGCTGGCTCAGTGGAAGCTCGGCCGTATGTACGCGGAAGGCGACGGCGTCACGCAAGACGATCTCAAAGCCTTCGATTATTTCCAGCGCATTGCCGATCGTCACGCCGACGACAATCCCAACACCCCGGAGGCGCGCTTTGTCGCCAATGCCTTCGTCGCGCTCGGCCAGTATTACCTCGACGGCATTCCCAACACGCCGATAAAGCGCGACCCGGAGCGCGCGCGGCAGATGTTCGCTTACGCGGCATCGTACTTCCGCGATCCAGACGCCCAATATTACTTGGCGCGACTTTATCTCGACGGTGTGGGCGCGCCGCACGATCCGCGTCAAGCCGCGCGGTGGTTCGTGCTGTCCGCGCAGAAGGGCCAGTGTCAGGCCCAGGCTATGCTGGGCGCCATGCTGTTTGCCGGCGATCATGTGCCGCGGCAGGCGGCGCGCGGGCTGATGTGGCTGACACTGGCGAAAGAGAACGCCAAGGATTCCTCGGCCATCAACCAAGCCTGGATCAATCGGCTCTACGACAGTGCTTTCCGTCAAGCCAGCGAGGATGACCGCGCCCTTGCGCTCGTCTTTCTTCGCGGTTGGTTGGAAACCCGGCGGAATTGACGGCGGCAGGAAGCCGTCAATCTCGCTTTTCGATCGCCAAATCCACCCATACCGGCACGTGGTCCGACGGCCGTTCCCAGCCGCGCACGTGGCGGTCAATGCCGGCGCCGCTCAGCCGATCGGTGGCCTGCGGCGATAGCAGCAGGTGATCGATGCGGATGCCGTCGTCCTTCGGCCAGCAGCCGGCCTGATAATCCCAGAAGCTAAAGAGCCCGCCCGAATCGCTGACTGCGCGGATAGCGTCGGTAAGGCCGAGATTGCTCAGCGCGCGATACTTCTCTCGAGTCCGCGGCATGAATAGCGCATCATTGGTCCAAGCCTGCGGCCGTTTGGCATCGAGCGCCGTCGGGATGACATTGTAGTCTCCCGCCAGCACGAACGGCTCTTCACGCGTGAGACGATCGCGAGCGAAAGCGATCAGCCGCTCCATCCAGCCCAGTTTGTAAGTATATTTGTCGGAATCCGGCGGATTGCCGTTTGGCAGATAAAGGCTGATGACCCGCAAGACACCGGTTCTGGTCGAGACCAGCGCCTCGAGAAAGCGGGCTTGCACGTCTCCCTCGTCTCCGATCAACCCGGGTGCCACTTCGTCGAACGGCAACTTGGACAGCAGAGCCACGCCGTTGAAAGTCTTTTGTCCGTGCACCGCCACGTTGTAGCCGGCATTTTCCAAAACCTCCCGCGGGAAGGCGTCGTCCGTGCACTTGATCTCTTGCAGGCAGACAATGTCGGGTTCGCGTTCTTTCAGCCATGCGATCAGATTGTCCAGCCGCTGGCGGATTGAGTTGACGTTCCAGGTAGCGACGCGCATGGGTGGATCCGGCGCAGAATAAAGAACAGACCGCTGTTTATCAGCGAAATCGGCATTTCGGCGATGTTTATGCGCAGGGATATGCCTTTTGCAGCGTTAATATGCTAATCCGGCGGTCCGTGCCGCCAGTTGACCGACGATCCGCCGAGAGGGAGCGCCCGGGTAGGGCCGACTGGCCCCGGGCCGACACATTGCCGATGAGGAAGCGAACCTGGTTCTTTGGGGTGGCCGCGCTTGCCCTGATCGGCGGTGGTGTCTTCGTGCATTCGACCTGGACGACCGAGCGCGCGGCGGCGCGGGCGCCGAGCCGTATCACGCGCGCCATGCCAGTGGAGCTTGGCAAGGCGGTACGTAAGCAGGTGCCGGTGACGCTCGATGCCCTTGGCACGGTCACCCCGATCGCGAGCGTCGCCCTTAAGGCGCGCATCGACACCACCATCGTTGGAGTGCATTTCAAGGACGGGGCGCATGTGCAGAAGGGTGAACTGCTGTTCACTCTCGACTGTCGCGCCATCGAGGCGCAGATCGCACAAATGGAAGGCATGGTGGCCCGGGATAAGGCGCAACTCGCCGGCGCGGTTCGCGATGTGACGCGCTATACCGATCTGGTTGCCAAGGGCGCCACGCCGACCGTCAATCTCGACAATGCCAAAACTCAGGCCGACGTTTATCGCGCGGCCATCGAATCTGATCAGGGACAACTGAAAAATCTGCAGGTCCAACACACTTATTGTCGGATTACCGCGCCCATCACTGGCCGCATCAGCGCCGCCAATGTGAAGGTGGGCAATTTCGTCCGCCAAGCCGACACGACGCCGATGGCGACAATCAACCAGATGGCGCCGGTCTATGTGGCGTTTTCGGTGCCGCAAAAGAACCTACCGGCTATACGGCAAGCGCTTGCCAACAAGTCTGCTGCCATCGAGGTGCAAATTCCCGGCTCAAAAGCCCTCGCCCGCGGCGAGGTGACCATGATCGACAACACGGTCGATCCGAGCACCGGTATGGCGACGATCCGCGCGACGATGCCCAACGAGGAGGAGGCGCTGTGGCCGGGCACGCTGGTTACGGTCGATCTCACTCTGCGTAAGGAAGAACGTGTCGTTGTGCCGTCTGAGGCGGTGCAGGTCAGCCAGACCGGTGCCTTTGTGTTCGTGGTCAAGAACAATGTCGCCGAGGTGCAGCACGTCACCGTCGAGCGCCAAGTGGGCAAGGATTCGGTGATTGCGTCGGGCCTGAGGGGCGGCGAGACCGTGGTCACCGACGGGCAGCTACGTCTCTCGAATGGCTCCAAAATCAGTGCGCCCGGCGTCAAGCCGCCCGAAGCGGTCGGCCCCCGGACCGCCGGCAGCTGACCATGACGATCTCCGAGACCTGCATACGCCGGCCGGTGTTGACGACGCTGATAACGGCGTCGCTTATCGTTTTCGGCATCTTCGCTTACAGACTGTTGCCGGTGGCGGCGCTCCCGGCAGTGGATTTTCCGACCATCCAGATCACCGCGAGCTTGCCCGGCGCGAGCCCGGAGACCATGGCTGCTTCGGTTGCGTCTCCGATCGAGCGCCAGCTTTCCACCATCGCCGGCATCTCGTCGATGAGTTCGTCGTCATCGCTCGGTTCGACTCAGATTACCGTTCAGTTCGACCTCAATCGCGATATCGACGGAGCCGCGCTCGACGTGCAGAGCGCGCTGGCGGTAGCGCAGCGGCGGCTGCCGGTCGAAATGACGACTCCGCCGTCATTTCGTAAGGTTAACCCCGGCGATTTCGCGGTCCTGTATCTGAGCCTACGCTCGGCCACCATGCCGTTGTCGAAAGTGGACGACTACGCCGAAACGGTATTGGCGCCGACCATCTCGCAGCTTTCAGGCGTGGCGCAGGTGTTGGTTTATGGCGCGCAGAAATTCGCTGTGCGTGTCGAGGTCGATCCGGTGGCGGCCGCCGCCCGCAATATTGCGCTCGATACGATCCGCGATGTCGTGGCCAAGGCGAATTCCTCGACCCCGGTCGGTGTGCTGGAGGGTAAGGAGCGCACAGTCACTCTACTCGCCACGGGGGCGATGAAGAAGGCGTCCGACTATCGAGACGTGATCGTCG
>DASTWX010000242.1:0-10287 GCA_035765795.1 Pseudolabrys sp.
CGACCCGGCGACCGAGCGCACCATCGCCTCGGTGGCGAGCGCGACCGTCGACGATGCGAAAGCCGCGCTCGACGCCGCCGATGCGGCTTTCGAAGGCTGGGCCAAGCGCAAGCCGCGCGAACGCGCGGAAATCCTGCGCAAGTGCTACGAGTTGATCATGCGCGACGCCGAGCGCTTCGCGAAACTGATCACGCTGGAAAACGGCAAGGCGCTGCCCGACTCGCGCGGCGAGGTGGCTTACGCCGCCGAGTTCTTCCGCTGGTACGCTGAGGAGGCCGTGCGCAACAACGGCAGCATCTCGATGGCGCCGGCCTCCGGTGCGCGCATCGTGGCCCACCACAAGCCCGCCGGCATCGCCGTGCTGGTGACGCCGTGGAATTTCCCCGCCGCTATGGCCACGCGCAAGATCGGCCCGGCGCTCGCCGCGGGCTGCCCGGTAGTGCTCAAGCCTGCTTCCGATACGCCGCTCACAATGCTCGCCTTGATGCCGGCGCTGGAGGAGGCCGGCGTGCCGGCGGGCGTCGTCAACGTGATCCCGTCACGCTCGTCCGGCAAGGTGGTCAGCGCGATGCTGCACGATCCGCGCGTCCGGGTGGTGTCGTTCACCGGCTCGACCGAGGTCGGCCGCAAGCTCCTGCACGAGGCGGCAGACAACATCTTGAAGCCGGCGATGGAGCTAGGCGGCAACGCCCCCTTCATCGTTTTCGAAGACGCCGACATTGACGCGGCCATCGACGGCGCAATGGTCGCCAAGATGCGCAACATGGGCGAGGCCTGCACCGCGGCGAATCGATTTTACGTGCACGAAAATGTGCACGATGACTTCGCCAAGAAGCTCACGGCCAAGATGGCCGGCTTGAAGATGGGCAACGGCCTCGATGAAGGTGTGATGCTCGGGCCGTTGGTGAACAAGGACGGCCGCGACAAGGTCATCGAACTGGTTGAGGACGCGACCGCCAAGGGGGCCAAGGTGCTGACCGGCGGCAAGCTGCCGGATGGGCCCGGCTTCTTCTATCCGGCGACGGTGCTCACCAATGTGTCTGAGGATTCGAAGATGCTGAACGAGGAAATCTTCGGGCCCGTCGCCTCGATCCAGAAATTCAAGACCGAGGATGAGGTCATCAAGCGCGCCAACGACACCGAATACGGGCTTGTCGCCTACCTCTACACGAAGGATTTGAGCCGGGGCTTGCGTGTATCGGAGAAGCTTGATTTCGGCATGATCGGGCTGAATCGCGGTCTTGTGTCCGATCCGGCCGCGCCCTTCGGCGGCACCAAGCAGTCCGGGCTCGGCCGCGAAGGGGCGGCGGAAGGCATGAAGGAGTTCATGGAAACGCAATACGTATCGGTGAGCTGGTAATTCGTGAGCGGGCAATAGAATGCTGCGTCATGCCCGGCCTTGTGCCGGGCATCCACGTCTTCTTCGTCGAAGCATAGACGTGGATGGCCGGGACCAGCCCGGCCATGACGAGGCAATGGTGGTGGAAACAATGGATGTCCTGATGCCGCAACTCGGCGAGACTGTCGCCGAGGGCAAGATCGTGAAATGGTTCAAATCGGCCGGTGAGAGCATCAAACCGGGCGATAACCTGTTCGAGATCGAGACCGACAAGACCTCGATGGAAGTGCCGGCGACCAGCGCGGGCACGCTCACCGACATTCGTTTTCAGGTGGGTGACGTCGCGAAAGTCGGCGCCGTGGTGGCGGTGATCAATGACGGCGGCACGCCAGCGGCATCCACAGTGGCAAAAAACGCTCCGGCCTCTCCTCCGGTCATCCCCGCGCAAGCGGGAATCCAGGGGCAGCAAGCACTGGGCCCCCGCTTTCGTGGGGACGAGCGGCAGAACTCCATTGCCGCTCTCAAGTCCCGCACCGTGCCGCTCGATCCTTTCCACGAAGTCCGCACGCCCGCGCGCAATTTCGGTCCGGCCAAACTGCCGGGTGGGATCGCCGTCACGCCCTTGGCGCGGCGGCTTGCCGGCGAGCGCGGCATTGATCTTTCGCGCCTCAGCGGCTCCGGCCCGCGCGGCCGCATCGTCGCCGCCGACGTGGAGAAGGTCGTGCCGGCCGCTGCTGGTGTCGGTCGCGCGGCGGCCGCGGGCGCGACGGCAGCGCAGGTGAGGGCGCTATTCGACGGTGTGCCTTACGAGGAAGTGCCGGTTGATTCGATGCGCGCGACCATAGCGCGCCGCCTGGTCGAGGCGAAGCAGACGATCCCGCACTTCTATCTCACGGCCGATATCGAGGTCGATCGTCTGACAGCGATGAGGGAGGAGGCGAACAAAGCTGCGCCCGCGGATCGCGAGGGCAATCCCGTATACCGGCTCTCGCTTAACGATTTCATCATCAAAGGCTGGGCATCGGCGCTCCTGCGCGTTCCGGCCGCCAATGCGGTCTGGGCGGAGGACCGCATCCTGCGCTTTCCTCACGTCGACATCGGCGTGGCGGTGGCGCTCGACAGCGGTCTCATCACGCCGGTGCTGCGCAATGCCGATAGCAAATCGCTGACCGCGATCTCGGCGGAGATGCGCGAACTGGCCGCGCGCGCGCGCGACAAGAAGCTGAAGCCGAACGAATATCAGGGTGGCGCCAGCGCTATCTCCAATCTCGGCATGTACGGCGTGCGCGAGTTCTCCGCCATCATCAATCCGCCTCACGCCACCATTCTTGCCGTCGGAACCGCGCGCCGCGCGCCCGTAGAGACGGCGGATGGCGGCGTGAAATTCATCCGCCAGATGTCGGTCACGCTATCCTGCGATCATCGCGTGGTCGACGGCGCGCTCGGCGCCCAACTGCTGGCGGCGTTCAAAAGCATTATTGAAACGCCCGTCAGTGCGCTGATCTAAGGAGAAAGCGAATGTCCGGCGGAAAACCCGATGTTCTACTGGTGGGGCACAAGAAGCCGGTCATCGTCAAGGCACTCGAGCCGCACGTCACCTTGCACACACTGATCGACGCGCCGGATCGCGAAGCTTTCCTCGGCTCGATCGCCGACAAGGTGCGCGCCATGGCGGTGACCTATACCGCGGAGAGGATCGACCCCGCTTTCATGCAGCGTTTCCCCAAGCTCGAGCAGATTTCGAGCTTCGGCGTCGGCTATGACCACGTTGACGCGGAATGGGCTGGTAAGCACGGTATCATTGTTACCAACACGCCCGACGTGCTGAACGAAGAGGTGGCCGACACCGCCCTCGGTCTCCTGCTCTGCACCGTCCGCGAATTTCCGCAGGCCGACAGATACCTCCGCGCCGGCAAATGGCCGAGCGCGCAATACCCGCTCACCAAAGCTACCCTGCGCAACCGCACTGTCGGCATGGTCGGCATGGGCCGCATCGGTAAGGCGATCGCCCGCAGGATCGAAGCGTTCGGCGTGCCGGTGGTTTATCATTCTCGCAATCCGCAGCCGGGAGCGAACTATAAATATTATCCCAAGCTTCTCGACATGGCCCGCGACGTCGACACGCTGATGGTGATTGTGCCGGGCGGCGCGGCGACGGCCAAAATGATCAATGCCGAAGTTCTCAAGGCGCTGGGGCCGAACGGGATCCTCGTCAACATGGCGCGCGGCTCGGTTGTAGACGAGGCGGCGCTAATCGAGGCGCTGAAGAGCCGCACGATCTACTCGGCTGGCCTCGACGTGTTCGCCAACGAGCCGCACGTTCCCAAGGAATTGGTCGAGATGGATCATATCGTCCTTTTTCCCCATCTCGGCTCCTCGACCGAAGTCACGCGCGCGGCCATGGATCAACTCGTGGCGGATAACCTGCTGGCCTGGTCCGCCGGCAAGCCGCCCTTAACTCCGGTTGCGGAGACGCCGGTCAAGCGCGCATGAATGCGTTCTGAGATGGCAAGAGACGGGCCGATCTGCGGAATAGCCATGCTCCGTCGCTTCATCATTGCCGCGTTGGCGGCTTGCGCGTTCACGGCGGCTTTCGCGCAGGACAGGCCGCCGGCCGTCAACGATGCGGCAAGGGAAATGATCGGCGTTTGGGAATTGTCCAACGCCGAGCACAGCAAGCAATGCAACGTCACCTTTAAGGCCGGCCGGACCAAACTCGGGCTTCGGCTTGAATTCGATCCGGCCTGCGCGGACGCGTTCCCATTCGTGCAGGCGGTCGTTGCGTGGAAATATCCCGACAACGACCTGCTTTATCTGCTCGACGCGAACGGGAAGGCGCAGATCGAGTTCAGCGAGGTGGAGGACGGCATGTTCGAGGCGCCCACGCCGGGTGTTGGCGTGCTGCTCCTGCAAACTCCGGCCGCCGCGGGACGTCCGATCGACGACAACGAACCGCCGCCCGGCGCGGGTGACGGCGGGTGATCAAATCAACCGGAGCCCTTTCAAGCTGGCATGTCCCTCTTTGCCGACGATAATGTGGTCGTGCACGGAAATGCCGAGCGGCTTGGCGACGTCGATGATGGCTTGGGTCATCTGAATGTCGGCGTGCGACGGCGTCGGATCGCCGGAGGGATGGTTGTGCACCAGGATCACCGCGGTCGCCGATAATTCCAGGGCGCGTTTGACCACCTCGCGCGGATAGACCGGCGTATGGTCGACGGTACCGACCTGCTGCACTTCGTCGGCGATGAGTTGATTGCGCTTGTCGAGAAAAAGTATGCGAAACTGCTCTTTCTCTGCGAAGGCCTGCGCCGCGCGGCAATAGTCGAGCACGCTCGACCAGGAGGACAGCACCGGCCGCTTGCGCAACTCGCCGCGCGTGAGCCGCCCGGCGGCGGCGTGCACGACCTTCATCTCGTCTACGACGGCATCACCGACACCTTTGATTTCTTTCAATAGCGCACGTGGCGCCGCTATCGACTCGGCAAAGGAGCCGAAACGGGCGATGAGTTCTTTCGCCAGGGGCTTCACGTCCCGCTGGGGAATGGCGCGGAACAGGACCAACTCGAGCAATTCGTAATCGCTCACCGCCTCGGCCCCGGCTTCGCGAAAGCGCGCGCGCAGTCGTTCGCGATGGCCGTGATAGTGGGGCCGCGGCTGTGCCGCGTCATGGCCGGGCTTGTCCCGGCCATCCACGTCTTTGTTGCTAGTTGGCGCTTCTGACGTGGATGCCCGCGACAAGCGCGGGCATGACGAATCAGAGCTTATCGTCGTCACCAGAAACGCTTCAGCTGATCCCGGTTTTCTGCTCTTGCGCGTCATGAAAAGCCGTCCCCCAGACCTGCGGATTGTAATGCAGGCGGGAGGGACCGCAACGACGCGGAGGGAGGCGATCAGTGCCGATACGGCGGCTTGTCGAGCCCGGCCGGGGAAAAGGTGAAAACTTCGACGCCGGTTTCCGTCACGCCGATGCTGTGCTCGAATTGCGCCGACAGCGAGCGGTCGCGAGTCACCGCCGTCCAGCCGTCGGAGAGCACCTTCACGTGCGCGCGGCCAAGATTGATCATCGGCTCCACGGTAAAGAACATGCCGGGCTTGAGCACGATGCCCTCGCCGGGCCGGCCGACGTGCACGATATTGGGCTCGTCGTGGAATAGCCGCCCGAGCCCGTGGCCGCAAAAGTCGCGTACAACGCTCATGTGCTGGCCTTCGACATAGGTCTGGATGGCGGCGCCGATATCGCCGGTCGTCGAGCCCGGGCGGATGGTCGAGATGCCGCGCATCATAGCTTCGTGGGTAACCTCGATGAGCCGCTCGGCGCGCCTCGGGATGTTCCCGACCGGGTACATTCGGCTTGAATCGCCGTGCCAGCCGTCGAGGATGAGCGTCACGTCGATATTGAGGATGTCGCCTTCCTTCAGCGGTTTGTTCCCGGGAATGCCGTGGCAGACCACGTGATTGAGCGAGGTGCAGGTCGACTTTCGGTAACCGCGGTACATCAGGGTCGCCGGCAGTGCGCCGTGATCCACGCCAAATTCGTAGACCAGTTTGTCAATCGTATCGGTCGGCACCCCGGGGCGCACGTGCTCGGTGAGCATGTCGAGGCAGCGCGCGACCAGTTGGCCCGCCTTGCGCATGCCGTCGAAGGCCTCGGGCCCGTAAATCTTGATCTGTCCGGTTTTGCGAAGGGGGGCAGTGGCGGCGTCGATGTAGGTCATGCACCCAATGTAAGGATCGGGGTCAGGGGCGGCAAGCAATCCCGTTCATTCCGGGGCGCGAGCGCAAGCGAGCGATCCCGAAATCCATACCCACCATATTCTCTACCAGATCGCAGCCGTGGATTACGGTTCCGGGCTACGGCCCAACGAGGCCGGCCCCGGAACGACAGCGTTAATCTGCGATCTTCCCGCCTAACTCGTCCTCGATGTGCGCGCGGATGATATCGTCGAACGTTTTCTCGACGCTGAAGCCCAGCGCCAGCGCGCGGCGCGGATTGAAGCGGCGCGGCCAGCCGGCAACGATGCGCGCGACCAGTTCGTCCGGCGCGCGGCGGATGCGGGCAGCGACCTTCTCGCCGGCAACTCGCTGCAAAGCCGCGATTTGCTCGCCCACCGTGCAGCAGACGCCCGGCATGGTGAGGTTGATACGGTCGCCCAGTTGTGTCCGCGTCAACCCCGCGGCATGGATAAGAAATCCGACAGCCGAGCGGGGGCTGGCGTGCCAGTGCAGCACGCTGGCGTCGACCGGCAGTACGGCGTCCTGCCCGGCCAGCGGCTCACGGATGATGCCGGAGAAAAATCCGGAAGCCGCCTTGTTGGGCTTGCCGGGCCGCACCACGATCGAGGGGAGCCTCAAGCCGACGCCATCGAGAAAGCCGCGGCGCGTGTAATCGGTAAGCAACAGTTCGCAGATCGCCTTCTGCGTTCCGTAGGAGGTCAGCGGGGTAAGGTGATAATCGTCCGGGATTGCATCCGGGAACGGCGCGCCAAAGACCGCAATCGAGGAGGTGAACACCAGCTTCGGGTGGTAGCCGGCGCCGCTCAGGCGGATTGCTTCGAGCAGCGCGCGCGTGCCGTCGAGATTGACCCGGTAGCCCTTCTCGAAGTCGGTTTCCGCTTCGCCCGAAACCACGCCGGCCAGATGAAAGATGACAGCCGGCCGTGCGGCGATCGCTTTTTCGGCCGCGCTCACCTGCGAGAGGTCGCTGGACAACAGCGAAATCTCGCCGGTGAAATTTGCCGGCGCGCTCGGCGGTATCACATCCATCAACGTGAGCCCGTCAATCGTTTCGCCGTTGAGCTGGCCGTCCTTGACCAGCCGTTCCGTCAGCTTGCGGCCAATCATGCCGGCCGCGCCGGTAATCAAAATGTGCATGGCGCTTTCGTCTCCGCTTCATCCGCCGGCTCGAAGCGGTCGAGCCGGCGCAAGCCGGGAAACATCAGCATCCAGGCGGCGGCAATGACAAGGGAGCCGATACCGCCGATCAGCACCGAAGGCACTGCGCCCAGCCATGCCGCGAGCGCCCCCGATTCGAATTCCCCGAGTGTGTTCGAAGAGCCGACGAAGAGATAGTTGATGGCGCTGACCCGCCCGCGCATGGCGTCGGGGGTTTCGATCTGCACCAGGGAAAAGCGGATGACGACGCTTACCGCATCGGACGCGCCAAGCGCGGCCAGTGCAATGAGAGATAACGGGAACGATGTTGACAGCGCAAACACGATGGTCGCGACGCCATAAATCGCCACCACCGCGAACATCTTCGGCCCGATGTGGCGCTCCACCGGACGGCGCGACAGCACGACCGCCGTGACCAGCGCGCCAACCGCCGGCGCCGAACGTAACAAACCGAGGCCGATCGGCCCCACGATTAGAATATCGCGGGCATAGATCGGAAGGAGGGCAGTGGCGCCGCCCAACACAACCACGAAAAGGTCGAGCGTGACGACGCCGAGCAGCCGCGGCCGGGTCCGAATGAAATGGATGCCTGCCAGCACGGATGAAATCGTCGGCGGCTCGCGCGGCGGCGGTGGTCTTTGGACCTGGATTAGGCTCACGCAGCCAATGCCGAGGCTGAACAGCACAATGCAGACGGTGCCGACCACCACCGGATTAAGCGCATAGATCAGTCCGCCCAGCGCTGGCCCGCAGATCACCGCGACCTGGTTGGCTGACGACCAGGCCGCCACCGCGCGGGAAGTCAGCGGCGGCGGCACCAGTACCGGCACCAGCGCGCTGCCGGTCGGCAGTTCGAAGGCGCGCGCGCAGCCGATCAAGAATGTCGAGGCGAACAAGAGGTTGCCGTCGAGCCGATCAGTTAGCAGCGCCACCGTGGTCAACACCGCGGCCACCACATAGACGCCCTGCGCGGCACGGATGATCAGCCGCCTGTCATAACGGTCGGCGGTGTGCCCGATCAGCAGCGTCAGCACGACAGCCGGTACGAATTGAATCAACCCGAGCAGGCCGAGATCGAGAGCGCTATTGGTGAGTTCATAAAGTTTCCATGCAATGAGCAGCGTCAGCATCTGGACGCCCATGGTCGCGCTGACGCGCGTGAACCAGAACAACACGAACGGCCGCTGCTGCATGACGCCTGCTGAAGAAATGACCGCCGTGGTCATTCTCGGCTTCCGTTCATGCCGCTAAGGCTCTCAATTTGTCCGCCGTCCGCGCTGAAGTTGTCCGGCGCCAGCCAGCGTTCAAAGGCGGCCTTGCGCGCCGGCCATTCGGTGTCGAGAATCGAAAACCATGCGGTATCCCGGTTGCGGCCTTTCACGATCCGATGCTGGCGGAATATGCCTTCAAACATGAAGCCGTAGCGCCGCGCCGCCCGCTGCGAGGCGGCATTGAGCGCGTCGCACTTCCATTCGTAGCGACGGTATCCCAGGGTCTCGAAGACGTAGCGCGCGAGTAGGTATTGCGCTTCGGTGGCAAGCGCCGTGCGCTGCAGTGCTGGCGAATAAAGCACGTTGCCGACTTCGATAACGCGGGAATTTTCGCGGATTTCCATGAGGGCGAAAATGCCCACCGCGTTTCCGGCCGCGTTAACAACCGCATAAAAATACGGATCGTCTAGCGCCGTCCGTTCGGCCACCCACGCAGCAAACGATCGGTCATCGTCGAATGGTCCCCCCGGCATGTAGGTCCAGAGGCCGTCGTGCCCTCGCACTGCATCCCACAGGAATGCGCTATGTTCTGCCAAAAGCTTTTCGACCCGGCCGAAGCAGCCCTCCAATGTGACGGGCTCTGGCCGTTGCGCCGGCGTGGTATCGACCGGCACACCGACCGGCTGGCCGGTCTGCGGATGGCTGTCGATGCTCAAGACGGCGGGACAGGTTTGAAGTCGTTGAAGAAGTTGTTGAGCTCAGCATTGCTCATCACGCCGGCGAAGCTATCGAACCTGCCCTCGGTGGCGATCTCGCGGGCCGAGCGGATGAAAGCATGCATGGCCAAGCGCGCCAGCGTGCCACCGACGCTGATGCGGCGCACGCCCATGGCGGCCAGGTCATTTACGGTGAAGCCAAGCGAACCCATGTTCAGGAAATTCACCGGCGTGGGCGCGACCGCCTTGACCACCTCGACGATCTGCTCGCGTGTCTTGATCCCCGGCGCATAAAGACAATCGGCGCCGGCATCGGCGAAGGCTTTGAGCCGGCGGAGGGTCTCCCCCATATCGGGCCGGTTGTGGATGAAGCCTTCGGTGCGGCCGGTGAGAAGGACATCGCCGCCGGCCTTGTCGATCGCCGCGCGGGCCGCCCGCACCCGCGCCACTGCCAAATCAAAATCATAAAGCGGCGCGGCGTCGTCACCTGTGAAGTCCTCGATCGACAAGCCGGCCACACCGGTCGCGACGCAGAGCGTTACGTTGGCCGCGACCCCGTCGGGCTCGTCGGCAAATCCGCCCTCGAAATCGGCGTTCACCGGGATGTCGGTTGCGGCGACGAGCTCGCGGTAGTGGGCGAGCACGGCATCGCGCGTCAGGGTGCCGTCCGCATGCCCCTGGGCGTGCGCAAAGCCAGAACTCGTGGTGGCCAGCGCCTTGAACCCCAGACCTTGGAGATAGCGGGCGCTGCCCACATTCCATGGATTCGGAATGGCGAAGCAGCCGTTTTCGTGCAGCGTCCGGAAGGCACGGCGTTTCTCGGCGATGGAGGGGGCTTGGCCCGGCATGATGGCGACCTCGAGGTTAGAGTGGAGAAATTGCCACGCCCGCGGCGGCAAAGCTAATGCATTTGCGTGATCGAGCCATGAACGGCGGTCATTCCCGCATTGACGCGACCTGCCGCCGACCGGCACACTCGCGGGGGGAACGGACCGAGACAAGACATGCTAAACACAGTTGCCGCTTTCGACCGCATCGGCGAGGAAAACGCGTTCGCGGTGCTCGCCCGCGCCAATGCGCTGGCTGCGCAAGGGCGGGATATCATCAATCTCGGCATCGGCCAGCC
>DASTWX010000243.1:0-28386 GCA_035765795.1 Pseudolabrys sp.
GAGCCTGACACCGCCAGGAACAACAAAGGCGGCTTCATCGTCACCGTCGCTATCGCCGACGTCGCTTATTATGTGACGGCGGGGTCCGCCCTCGACCACGAAGCGCTGGTGCGCGGCAACTCGGTCTATTTCCCGGACCGCGTAGTGCCGATGCTGCCCGAGCGCATTTCAAACGACTTGTGCTCGCTGCGTCCGCAGGAAAACCGCGCGGCCATCGCGGTACGCATGGTGATCGGTTCGGACGGCCGCAAGAAATCGCACAGCTTCCATCGAATCATGATGCGCTCGGCGGCCAAGCTCTCCTACGAGCAGGCGCAGTCGGCGATCGGCGGGCGCACCGACGAAGTTACGGAAAGCCTGGTTGATCCTGTATTGAAGCCGCTTTATGCAGCCTACGAGGCGATGGCACGGGCGCGCAACGAGCGCCAGCCGCTCGATCTCGATCTGCCCGAGCGCAAGATTCTGCTCACCGCGCACGGCACCGTCGATCGTGTCATCATGCCCGAGAGGCTGGAAGCGCATCGGCTGATCGAGGAATTCATGATCCAGGCCAATGTCGCCGCCGCCGAGACGCTGGAGAAGGCGCGCGTGCCGCTGATCTATCGCGTACATGACGAACCGGGCATGGAGAAGATCGTCGCGCTACGCGAATTCCTGCAATCGCTCGATATCCCCTTCGCGAAGGCCGGTGCGTTGCGTCCGGAGGCTTTCAATCGCGTGCTCGAGCGGGTGAAAGGCCGCGACAGCGAGCAGCTCGTCAACGAGGTCGTGTTGCGCACCCAGGCGCAAGCCGAATACGCCGCCGACAATTACGGCCACTTCGGCCTGAACCTTCGCCGCTATGCCCACTTCACCTCGCCGATCCGCCGCTATGCCGACCTCGTCGTGCATCGGGGCCTCATCCGTGCGCTTGGACTCGGGCCGGACGGTCTGTCCGAGAGCGCCGACCGCAAGGTTCTTGCCGAAATCGCCGCCCAAATCTCGGCGAGCGAACGCCGCGCCATGCTTGCCGAACGCGACACCAACGACCGGCTGATCGCTCATTTCCTCGCCGACCGGATCGGCGCGAGCTTCGACGGACGCATCTCCGGAGTCACCCGCGCCGGGCTATTCGTGAAGCTGCACGAAACCGGCGCCGACGGGTTTGTCCCCGCGCGTACCATCGGCGACGAGTATTTCCATTACGAGGAGCACGCGCATGCCATGGTCGGCCGCCATAGCGGCGAGACGTATCGGCTCGGCGATTCCGTGACGGTGAAGCTCGTCGAGGCGGCGCCGGTCGCCGGCGCGCTCCGCTTCGAACTCCTCTCGGAAGGGCGCCGCGGACAGCCTGCCCGTCGAACGTTCCCGTCGCCTTGGCGGCACGGGCGCGGGCGCCGGAACGCCAAACCCAAGAACCATTCCCGCAAGCAACGGAAGGCATGACAGCGAACGATGACCAGAGACCTCGCGAAAGTCTGGGCCAGCCGGATGACCAATGTCGAGCGCGACCAGTCGTACCCCGACAGCGAGCCGCGCGATGCTGCAACGCTGATGCTGATCGACCGCTCCGGCCGCGTGCCCAAGGTGCTGCTCGGACGGCGTCATCATGGTCATAAGTTCATGCCGGGCAAATTCGTATTTCCCGGTGGGCGCGTCGAGGCGCACGACCTCACCATGCCGGCCGTGAGCGAATTGCATCCGGACACGATCGAGAAGCTCAACGCGCGGGTGGGAAAGCCGGGCCTCCAATTTGCGCGTGGCCTGGCGCTTGCAGCCGTGCGGGAGACCGCGGAGGAGACCGGTCTCTTGCTCGGTGAAAAGGGCAATGAACCGCCGCGGACGCCCGGCGAGATCTGGACTGAGTTCGCCACGGCATGCGTCTATCCTGATCTCGGCAACCTTCATTTCATCGCGCGGGCGATCACGCCGCCGCGCCGGCCGAAGCGCTACGATACGCGTTTCTTCACCGCCGACGCATCCGCCGTAGCGCATAGCATCGAGGGCGTGGTCGGCCCCGATTCGGAATTGGTCGAACTCACCTGGGTGCCGATCGAACAGGCAGCGATCCTTGACATGCCGACGATCACCGGCGTGGTGCTTGAGGAACTCGGCGCACGCGTCGCGGCCGGCATGGCGCATAACCTGCCGGTGCCCTTCTATTTCATGCGCGAACAGCAATTCTGTCGCGAACTGTTGTAGCGCCCGCCGGTGCGGGCGTTTCTTGACTTTTCAGGCTTGGACGCTACGTTCCCGCCCAAACGCGCCCTATTCCGCCTCCAAGGACATAATCCATGGCCAAAGCCGTCACCCTGAAGATCAAGCTCGTGTCCAGCGCCGATACCGGTCATTATTATGTGACCAAGAAAAATTCGCGAACGCAGACCGATAAGCTCGTGAAAAAGAAGTATGATCCGATCGCCAAAAAGCACGTCGAGTACCGCGAATCCAAGATCAAGTGAGAGGCGGCCGCCCGGCAACCTGGGGCGCCTTCGGGCGCCCTTCGCATTTCTAACGGTCTGTTCATGTTGAACCTGAACGGCACTGGCGCGCCGTTCAGGCCGCGATGTGCTGATGAAACGCCCGCGCGCCTAACGGTAATAACAGACCCGTCGGGGGCCGGAGAATGTCCAGCGCGTGTAGCAATGGCGATGACGCCGGAAGCGACGACGATAGTACCGACGCACCCGCCTGTTCGGCACGCAACGGCCATAGCGATTGCGATGGAACCCACCGCCACATCCCTCGCGCACGAGGATGAGATGCGCGGCGTTGGCGGTCGCGGTCGATGCAGCGCCAGCCGCCGATAACGGCATCGCTTCGGCGGATATGGTCAGGCCACCGGCAATGCAAGCCGCGGCCGCAAGAGTCAACAGCGTTTTTCTCATAATGATAATGCCTCCTTTAGCGATTGAGTTGGATCGCTCAGTGCGAGCCGTCCAAGGCGGCTCGGCCTTGCTGACGTGATATAACGCCGAGGTGTCGCAGAATTTTCCCGCGCGGCGACGAATCTGTCGCGGACCGTATTGGCGCGTGGGAACTGATACATTTTGTTACAAGTTTCCCGAGCGGGAGCGGTCAATCACGGCTAGCAACAGACATGGAGGCGCCGCCATGGGCGATCCGCATGTTCTCGTCATCGACGACCATCGCGATATCCGCGAGCCGCTCGCCGTCTATTTGAAAAAGCACGCGTTGCGGGTAAGTGTTGCTGCAGATGCCGCCGCTGCCCGGCACGCGCTGGCGAATCACGCCATCGATTTGATCGTCCTCGACGTCATGATGCCGGGCGAGGACGGCATCTCGCTTTGCCGTCATGTGCGCGAGACGTACGACACGCCGGTCATTCTCCTCACCGCATTGGGCGAAGACACCGACCGCATCGTGGGATTGGAAGTCGGCGCCGATGATTACGTGGTCAAGCCGTTCAACCCGCGCGAACTGCTCGCCCGTATCAAAAACGTGATCCGGCGTGCCCAGGCCTTTCCCCCCGATCGCGACAGTACGGCGACGACCCGCTTGGCCTTCGACCGCTGGATTTTCGATCCGGTACGGCGAGAGCTGGTGGACGACACCGGTCTATGCGTCCCGCTCAGCACGGCGGAGTTCCGCCTGCTGTCAGCCTTGATCAAGAGACCCGGAATGGTGCTCTCCCGCGATCAACTGCTTGACCTCACGAGCGGCCGCACAGCACATGCCTTCGATCGCAGCATCGACAACCAGGTGAGCCGGCTTCGTCGCAAACTGAAGCGCCAGCCGAACGACTCCGAGCTCATCAAGACGGTCTGGGGCGGCGGTTACATGTTCGCCGGCGATATTCGAGAGGTGACATGAGCCGTCTCTGGCCGCTTTCGCTTGCAAACCAGCTCGGCCTGCTCCTCGTCGGCGCCGTTGTCATCGCCCAAGTCACGACATTCGCGGTGTTGACGAGCGACAGATCCGATGTCCGCCGCGGGGCCGTGCGGACGCATGCGGTCGATCGGATGGTGACGTTGGTCGACGCGCTCGACGCTGCGCCGGCAGCGCCCGTAAACGGGATTCTCGCGGCGTTTGACTCGCCCCGTCACCGCTTCTGGATCAGCGAAAAACCGGCCGTCGAGGATGCTGTGATGGACGGCGATGAATCCAGATTGGCGGATCGCCTGAAGCGCCGGCTGAAGCGCGCGAACACCGAAACCCGGGCCGCGCTTGTCGAGCGCCACGAGTCCAAACGCCTTCTCCGCCATTCGAAGCGGCCCCAGGCTATCCAACTTTCCGTCAAGCTTACCGACGGCCGCTGGCTCAACGAGGAGGCGCCGTTCCGCCTCGGCTGGGGACGCCGGGCCTTTGAAATCTTGCTCGCCAGCATTTTCGCCATTCTGGTCGTTGTGATCCTGGCGGTACGCTGGATTACCCGTCCTATGAGAGCGATTGTGGCCGCCACGGAGAAGCTCGGCCGGGGCGAAGCCGTCGAACCCTTGACGGCGACGGGGCCACGTGAAGTGAAGGCGCTCATCGATACGTTCAACGTGACGCAGGAGCGGCTGCATCGGTTCGTCGCGGACCGTAGCCGGATGGCCGCCGCGCTGAGTCACGACTTGCGCACGCCGATCACCGCACTCAGGCTCCGCGCAGAACTGATCGAGGACGATGAATTGCGCTCCGCGATTGTGCGTACGCTTTCGGATATGCAGCGCATGATCGACGCCACACTCGCGCTGGCCCGGGATGAGGCGACATCGGAGGAGACCCGCACCGTCGACCTAGTGGCGCTTCTCGACGCCATCGCCGAGGATTGCTCGGCGGCTGGCAGCGAGGTGACGATTGATACTCCCGAACAACTGCCCTTCAGATGCCGTCCGGTTGCGCTGCGCCGAGCGCTTGGCAACCTGATCGAGAATGCCGTTCGATACGGCGCCCGTGCCCGCGTGACGCTGGTGCACGGCGGCGACCACGTCTGTATTCTCGTTGACGATGATGGACCGGGGCTGCCTGCCGACAAGCTAACCGACGTATTCGAGCCTTTCGTGCGCCTCGAGCAATCACGCAGCGATGAAACGGGCGGCATAGGCCTCGGATTAGCGATCGCGCGCTCGACGATACAGGCACACGGCGGCAATGTCGTCTTGACGAACCGCTCCGAAGGCGGACTTCGTGCCGAAGTGACGCTGCCGCTCTCCGCGCCCGCCGGCGCCAAGCCAGAGCTGCCGATCAAGGAAACCGGTTTCGCGCGTGCATGACGGAAGTCGCTCGGCGCGGCGCTACCGGAGAAGGTGGCCGGCCGGAAGCGGTGTCATGAGGAGGCCACTCGCATCGCTTCCAGGCCGGCCGAACCCTACGGACCCAGGAGATGCGGCGGACCTGAGCACTCCGCAGGGCATTCCCATCGGTCCCAGCGAGCCTTCACTACCAATTACCCACCGGACTCGACCTTTGTACCAAGGTTAGACTAACGCGCCGCCCGCACCAACAACTTTTTAAGCTGTTGATGAATCATCAGAAAAGGAGTGAACCCCACCCTGAGGCGGTTTCAGGCCGCATCCGGTACCACACGATTGCGGCCGTCGCGCTTGGCGCGATAGAGCGCCTGATCCGCGCGCTTGAGAACCGCCGCCGCCTTGTCGTCGAGAGCCTGTCGAGTGGCAATGCCGATCGAGATCGTGACATCAAGGTGCCGTACCCCTTGTTGGATTGAAAAAGGCTCGGCAGCGATGCGCCGGCGCAAGCGCTCTGCAACCATGGTGGCGATGCCCATATCAGTCTCCGGCATAACGACCACGAACTCCTCCCCGCCGTAGCGGCACGCGAGATCGATATTGCGAATGGATTTTCGAATCCGCAGTGCAAACTCCCGCAGAACGTCATCGCCGGCGTCATGGCCATAGGTATCGTTGACCGACTTGAAGTAATCGATGTCGAGAACCATCACCGCGATTTGCTTGCCGCGGGTCGCCGCCTGCTCCACCAGCGTGCCGAGGTGGGTTTCCATGTAGCGCCGGTTATAGAGTCCGGTGAGCGCGTCGGTGATCGCCATTTCGATCGAAGCCTGCACGTTGTCGCGTAAGCGTTCGGTATAGCGTTTCTTCTTGATCTGAGTGCGCGCGCGCGCCAGCATCTCGTTTTTGTCGATCGGGCGGATCAAATAATCATTGATGCCGATCTCGAGGCCGCGGACCAGGCGCGCATTGTTGTCTGGCTCCGCCACCGCCAGGATCGGAAGATTGCGGGTCCGCTCGAGCGACCGCACTTGGCTGCACAGCCGCAAGCCGTCGAAATTCTTCAGTCCCAGCGAAACGATCAAGAGATCGTAATTGCCCTCGGCGGCATGAAACAGCGCCTCGTTGGGATCGGTTTCGATCTCAACCGTGTGCTCGGCTGAAAGCGTCGCCACGATGCGTTCATAGGAGGAATTGCGGTCGTCGACGATAAGCACGCGACCGCCGCGACCGCTCTCGGCGACCGCTTCGTGCTCCGGACTCTGAATGCCTATCTCTTTTGAAGTCACCGCGCGCATGCGCAATTCGTCGGTCACCATCTTCAGCCGCGACAGCGAGCGCACGCGCGAGACAAGGGCCACGTCGCTCACCGGCTTGGTCAAGAAGTCGTCCGCGCCCGCTTCGAGCCCGCGCACGCGGTCCGACGGCTGGTCGAGCGCCGTCACCATCACCACGGGAATGTGATGAGTTAGCGGATTGGACTTGAGCTGCCGGCACACCTCGAAGCCGTCCATGTCGGGCATCATGACGTCGAGGAGCACGATGTCGCATTCCGCGCGCTCGCACAGCGCCAGGGCGTCCATGCCGTTATAGGCCGTCACCACGTCGAAATACTCGGCCGACAACCGCGCTTCCAGAAGCTTCACGTTGGCGGGGATATCGTCGACGACGAGGACGCGGGCAGTCATGCTGGTACCATAGGTTTCTTGCTCTTCGTCGTCATTCCGGGACGGCGCGAAGCGCCGGACCCGGAATCCAGATTCAGCTCCTGTGCACGCTTCTGGATTCCGGGTTCGCGCACTTCGTGCGCGCCAGAATGACGATTTGTTGTGGAGCGACCCATCACGCCGCCCCCAAGAAATGACGCACCGTCTCCATGAACTTGCCCACCGCGATTGGCTTCGACAGGTAGGCTTCGCAACCGCCTTCGCGAATCCGTTCCTCGTCGCCCTTCATGGCGAAAGCAGTCACGGCGACGACGGGGATCGCTTTCAGGTCGGGGTCGTCTTTCAGCCACTTTGTCACTTCGAGGCCGGATACTTCGGGAAGCTGAATATCCATCAGGATCAAGTCGGGCCTGTATTGGCGCGCGAGATCCATCGCCTCCATCCCGTTGCGCGTGCCGATGGTCCGGTATCCGTGCGCTTCCAAGAGATCGTGGAAGAGCTTCATGTTGAGTTCGTTGTCCTCGACGATCAGGACGGTCTTCGGCATCCTCTTCCCCGTCCCAATAGTCCCCAAAAAGCGGGGGCCCGGCCTGGGGCCGGCGTCGCCAGCATCGGCGCGGTCGGGCATGATGGGTAAGCTAGTGCCGATTTGTTGACGAAAGGCAAACCCTGGCAATGAAGCAAAGCCGCGCCGCCGCACAAGAAGCGGCAGAAGCATTGGCCGTTCAAGCGCTTACCTTCATCGCCGAGGATGCGGAACGGCTCGGCCGGTTCCTCGCCGTGACCGGCATCGGCCCCGCCGAGATTCGCGCGGCCAGCAACGAACCCGGTTTTCTTGGCGGCGTGCTCGACTATCTCGCCTCCGACGAGCGGCTGCTTTTGGAATTTGCCGCAACGGCCGAAGCCGATCCGGCCACCGTCGACAAGGCCCGGCTCGTGCTCGGCGGGAGCCCATGGGAGCGCGACGTGCCGTGAGCTTCTGCCGCGATTGCCTCGCCGATGCCCCGGAGCAAGCGGCGCGCTGTCCGGCCTGCCGCTCGCCGCGGCTCGTGCGCCATCCAAACGCTCACTCGCTCACCATCGCCCATATCGATTGCGACGCGTTTTACGCCACTATCGAGAAGCGCGATGATCCTTCGCTTATGGATAAGCCGGTGATCGTTGGCGGCGGAAAACGCGGCGTGGTGGCGACCTGCTGCTATGTCGCCCGCACCTTCGGCATCCGCTCGGCAATGCCGATGTTCGAAGCGCTGCGGCGCTGCCCGCATGCAACCGTCATCAAGCCGAACATGGCGAAATACGTCGAGGTCGGCCGCGCCGCGCGCAAAGCCATGCGTGATCTCACCCCGTTGGTCGAGCCACTCTCGATCGACGAGGCGTTTCTCGACCTCACCGGCACCGAACGGCTGCACGGCATGGGCGCCGCCAAGGTGCTCGCGCGTTTCGCACACAACGTCGAACGCGATCTCGGCATCACCGTCTCAGTCGGCCTTTCCGCCAACAAATTTCTCGCCAAGATCGCCTCCGATCTCGACAAGCCACGTGGATTCGCCGTTCTCTCGCCGGCCGAAGCGCGCGCCTTTCTCGCCCCTAAACCTGTCGGCTTCATTTATGGCGTCGGCGCGGTGAGCGCGGCCAGGCTCGCGCAGGACGGCTATCGGTTGATAGCGGACCTTCAGCGCACTAGCGAAATCGACTTGATGCGCCGCTACGGTGAGGAAGGCCAAAGGCTGTGGCGGCTTGCGCACGGCATCGATCTGCGCAAGGTCGACCCGGCGCGCGAGACCAAGAGCATCTCGGCGGAAACGACTTTCGAGCGTGACATCGGTGAACTGCGTCCGCTCGAGCAGACGCTGTGGGAATTGACCGAGAAGGTTTCCGCACGGCTGAAGACGGCCTCGCTCGTGGGCTCCACGGTGACGCTCAAACTCAAGAGCGCCGATTTCAAGTTGCGGACGCGGGCGCGCAGCTTGAGCGCACCCACTCAACTGGCCGCGCTGATTTATGCCGCCGGACACGACCTGCTGGTGCGCGAGATCGGCGTCACGCGTTACCGTCTCCTCGGCATCGGCGTCAGCCAACTCGAAGAGATCGACGGCGACGACCGGGCCGATCTGCTCGACCGCCGCGCCGCCGATGCCGAGCACGCGGTCGATCGCCTGCGCGCCAAATTCGGCCGGGATGCGGTGATCAGAGGGTTAGCGCTGGAGGATGACGTTTGAGTTTCTGATGCCCGCCACGGGTGACCACCACCCGGGATCGACCCGCGCGCCCACAATGAGAGACCGCCATGAGAGCTTGCATTTGACTTCTCTCGTGGCACACCCTCATGGGACCGCCGGATTAACCCAGCGATGCCTGCGCATGATCATCCGCAAAGCGGCGATTGCGCCGATCACTCGCACGGCTGCGGCTTGTTCAGCGTCAAGGCCGTCATCGTTCCGCTCAGCGTGAAATCCTTGTAGTACAGCTTCAGCGCCCGCGAGATGCCGTTCCCGTAGAGCTCAAAGGAAATCGCATAAACCGGCGTTTGCTCGTGCGTCTGCTGCTCGGCCTCGCTCTCGCGCTCGAAATAGCTGATGGTCACGGGCCAGCGCGCGAGGCCCGCCAGCGCGGGCACCGTGGCCGCGGCGTCATGTGGCGGTTTGGCGCCCGGCGGGATTTCCTTCCCAATGACTGTGAGCGTATCATAGAGCTTCAGGCCATTATCGGACCCGTCGTAGACCGGAAATTCGAGGATTTGCGTGCCGGCACGGGCGGCGGCGATCACCCGGCGCATGTGCTCGGTGGGAAAGACGGCGCGGGCCGGCATGTCGATGCTTTTCGGCGACGGCTTGCTTAGGCTCACGCGCAACGCATTGTCGGTCCGAACGGCGCGGCCATCGACGACGCTGGCGCGCTGATCGTTGATGCGGTTCTCCGAGTTGAAGCGGAATTTGTCGGCCTTGCCGCCCTCCCACGTCCTTGAACGTAAATCGCTGATGGCGCTTTTCCCCTCCCCGGACTCCATGTCTGAGACTTGGCGAAAATCAAGGGTGTAGCCGGCGCAAGCGTTGCCGGAAAAATCGTACACAATGCGCCCGGTCATGCCGTCGATCCCTCGCGTGCCGCGCGACCTGATGAGCGTCAGATCGTACACCGCCCGGTGCGGCGCCAAGAAGACATCATCGCTCGCCTGCCGGCTGGCGGGTCGGGTAGCGGCCATGGCGGCCCCGACGACGATGCAGGCAAAAAATGTGGATAATAACCATTTGCCGGCTGCGAGCTGCGTCATGGGTCGCCTTGGCATGCTTGGGGTCTGGGATGCCGTGCAGAAAGATGCAAGATAAGGGCGACAGAGAGGCCGCATCGGTCGCCGGGACGAACGGCACTAAAGTATAACCTTTGCCGCTTCTCCATGCAGTAACTAAGAAGGAGGACTGCCATGACCGGCACGGTCGAACAGAGGCTGACCAACCAGGGCATCACGCTGCCCCCCGCGCCAAGCCCCTCGGCCAATTATGTGCCTTATGTGCGTACCGGCAACCTTATCGTCGTGTCCGGACAGGTCTGTTACGGAGCGGACGGAAAACTCGTCGCTAAGGGCCAGTTGGGCGGCGCTGTTTCCATCGAGGAAGGCCAGAAGGCCGCACGTGCCTGCGGCTTGAACCTGGTGGCGCAGCTCAAAGCAGCGGTTGGCGATCTCGACAGGGTCGTGCGCGTGGTGCGTCTCGGCGGCTTCATCAATTCAGCCGCAAGCTTCGGCGAAGGGCCGAAGGTGATGAACGGCGCCTCGGACCTTATGGTCGAGGTGTTCGGCGACAAAGGCCGCCACGCGCGGACAACCGTCGGCGTGGCCGCATTGCCAAGCGGAGCCGCGGTCGAGGTTGAAGGCATGTTCGAGGTCGGGTGAACTTGCCGGGACTCGATTGGCTCACCGCGCGGCCCTTGGCCCATCGCGGCCTGCACGACAACACGGCGGGCCCAATCGAGAACACGGCAGATGCTTTCGCCGCGGCGCTTGCCGCCGGCTACGGCATCGAATGCGACATCCAAATCAGCGCCGATGGCGAAGCCCTGGTGCATCACGACGATGCGCTGGGACGGCTGACCGATGGACTTGGCAAGCTTTCCGAAATGAGCGCGGCCGCGCTCCGGGCGGTGGCGTTCAAGGCAGGCGGCGGCACGCATATGCTCACGCTAGGCGAGCTGTGCGACCTCGTCGCCGGCCGCGTTGCGCTGCTGATCGAGCTCAAGAGCCGCTTCGACGGCGATCTGCGGCTGGCCGAGCGAGCGAGCACGGTGCTTGCGGGCTACGCCGGGCCGGCAGCGCTGATGTCCTTCGACCCCGCGCCGATCGAAGCTTTACGGGTTACGGCACCGCACCTCGTCCGCGGCATGGTGGCAGAGCGGTCTTACGCCCATGCCGAGTGGAACGCGCTCACACGCGTTCAGAAATTCCGCCTCGCGCACCTGCTGCACGCGCCGCGAACGCGACCCCAATTCCTGGCTTATGCGGTCAACGATCTGCCGGCGGCTGCCCCCTTCCTCGCACGGACGGTATTGGGCCTGCCGGTGTTGACCTGGGCCGTGCGCACCGAGACGGAGCGAAGAATTGCCGCACGCTGGGCCGACCAAATGATCTTTGAAGGGTTCAGGCCTTGAGGTCTGCACGATTTCCGGCGCAAAGCGACGCTATAGGAGAGGCATGAGTCAACTCGAGCTTAGGATTCGGATGGCCCAGTCACTGGCCGAGGTGCCGGCCGCGGCCTGGAATGCCTGCGCGGCCGGCTGCGACCTACCTGAGGCCATGCAGGGGGTCGGCCGCCCTTCATCATCAGTCACAAAAACGCCCGATAACCCATTCGTTTGTCATGAATTCCTCATTTCACTGGAGCGGTCGCGGTCGGTCGGCGGCCGGACCGGCTGGCAGCCGCATTATCTTCTTGGCGAAGATCCGAAGGGGAATCTGCTAGGAGCCGCGCCGTCGTACCTGAAGAGCCACTCGCGCGGCGAATACGTCTTCGATGCGAGTTGGGCGGACGCATTCGAACGCGCCGGCGGCGATTATTACCCCAAACTTCAAGTGGCGGTGCCGTTCACGCCGGTGACGGGACCTCGCCTGCTCGCCCGCTCCGGCCCAATCGCTGACACCGTGCGCAACGGGCTGAGCGACGCGCTCATCGAGATCACCAAAGCCAACGATCTTTCGTCAGCCCACCTGACCTTTCTCACGGCGGCGGAATGGCGCCGGCTCGGCGAACAGGGCTTTCTTCAACGCACCGACCAGCAATTTCATTGGGAGAACCGGGGCTACGCCAGCTTCGAGGAATTCCTCGCAGCCCTCGCTTCACGTAAGCGCAAGGCGATCCGGCGAGAGCGCAAAGACGCCCTCGCCGGCGGTATCACCGCCCACTGGGTCACCGGCGCTGACCTGACCGAGGATGTTTGGGATGCTTTCTTCGCCTTCTACATGGATACCGGCGCACGCAAGTGGGGCCGGCCATATCTGACCCGCGACTTCTTCTCCCTGATTGGCGAGGCCATGGCCGACCGCATTCTGCTGATCATGGCCAAACGCGCCGGCCGCTGGATCGCCGGCGCCCTCAATTTCATCGGCGCCGATACGCTCTACGGCCGCAACTGGGGCGCCGTCGAGCACCACCCCTTTCTTCATTTCGAGCTGTGCTACTACCAAGCCATGGATTTCGCGATCGCGCACAAGCTCGCACGGGTGGAGGCCGGCGCGCAGGGCGAGCACAAGCTCGCGCGCGGCTACATGCCCAGGACCACCTACTCGGCCCATTTCATCGCCAACCCGGCACTGCGCCGGGCGGTGGGCGAGTATCTTTCACGCGAGCGCACATATGTGAAAACGGCCGGCGAAGAACTTGCCGCTGCCGCTCCGTTCCGCAAAGATTTGGTTGAGCAAGAGTAAAGCCGATTATTCCGGGGCGCGAGCGAAGCGAGCGAGCCCGGAATCCAGAAGGATGCGACGAGCCCTACATCTGGATTCCGGGCCCGCGCTTTCGGCGCGTCCCGAATGACAAGCCGGAGAAAACGCCAATGCCGAGTTACGATCCCAACAATATTTTCGCGAAGATTCTGCGCGGCGAATTGCCTTGCCATAAGGTCTATGAGGACGACAAAACATTCGCGTTCCTCGACATCATGCCGCGTGCGCCCGGCCATACATTGGTTTTGCCGAAGGCTCCGGCCCGCAACATTCTCGACGTCTCGCCCGATGACCTCGCGCAGGTGATGAAGATTGCACAGAAGATTGCCAAGGCGGCGGTGGGCGTCTTCTCGGCCGACGGGGTGACCGTGCAGCAATTTAACGAAGGCGCCGGCGGACAGGTGGTGTTCCACCTGCACGTCCACGTCATTCCACGCAAGTCCGGCGTTTCCATGAAGCCGCCGGCAAGCGAAAAAGAAAAGCCAGACGTGCTCGCCGACCAGGCGAAGAAACTCGCCGCCGCGTTGGCCGAAGCCGCCGTTTAAGCTTTGATCAGCGGCACCTTCGGCACCGAACTGCGCTGCCCCCCGGCGCCACCCTCGCCTTTCGGCTTCGGCGGCCGCGGCGACCGGCGCTTGGGCTTCGGTAATTTTTCCGGCTTGGGCGTGATCGGTCCGTCCAGGAACTCGAAGCCGATCTTGTCGCGGCCGGCTTCGTCCTTGTCGACGATCACCCGCACATGGCCGCCATGCTTCAGGTGCCCAAACAGCACCTCGTCGGCCAATGGCTTCTTTATGTGCTCCTGGATGACGCGCGCCATCGGGCGGGCACCCATCAACTCGTCGTAACCATTGGCGATGAGCCAGCGCGATGCCTCATCCGATAGCTCGATGGTAACGTTGCGGTCGCCGAGTTGCGCCTCGAGTTGCAGCACGAATTTCTCGACCACCTGCGCAATGATTTCCTGCGAGAGATGGGCGAAGGTGATGGTCGCGTCGAGCCGGTTGCGGAATTCGGGCGTGAACATGCGGCTGATCGCTTCCTGATCATCGCCTTCCCGTTTGCTGCGGGTAAAGCCGAAAGCGGACTTGGCCATATCGGCGGCGCCGGCATTGGTGGTCATGATCAGGATGACGTTGCGGAAGTCGACCTGCTTGCCGTTGTGGTCGGTGAGCTTACCGTGGTCCATCACCTGCAGAAGCACATTGAACAGGTCAGGGTGCGCCTTCTCGATCTCGTCGAGCAGCAGCACGCAATGCGGATGCTGATCGACGCCGTCGGTGAGCAGACCGCCTTGATCGAAGCCGACATAGCCCGGAGGCGCGCCGATCAAGCGGGAGACGGTATGCCGTTCCATATATTCGGACATGTCGAAGCGGATCAGTTCGACGCCTAGCGAGGCGGCGAGTTGCTTCGCCACTTCCGTCTTGCCGACACCGGTCGGGCCGGAAAACAGGTAACAGCCGATCGGCTTCTCCGGCTCGCGCAAACCGGCGCGGGCGAGCTTGATCGCAGCCGACAGCGACTCGATGGCCTTGTCTTGGCCGTAAACAACCGTCTTCAGCGTCTGCTCGAGGTGCTGGAGCACCTCGGCGTCATCTTTCGACACGGTCTTCGGCGGAATGCGCGCCATGGTCGAGATGGTGGTCTCGATCTCCTTAACGCCGATAGTCTTTTTGCGGCGGCTTTCCGGCAGCAGCATTTGCGCTGCCCCCGATTCGTCGATGACGTCGATGGCTTTGTCCGGCAGCTTGCGGTCGTGAATGTAACGCGAGGACAGTTCCACCGCCGCCTTGATGGCGTCGTTGGTGTACTTGAGCTTGTGGTATTCCTCGAAATAGGGCTTCAGCCCCTTAAGGATTTCGATTGCGTCGAACACCGACGGCTCGTTGACGTCGATCTTCTGGAACCGGCGCACCAGAGCGCGGTCCTTCTCGAAATACTGGCGATATTCCTTGTACGTCGTTGAGCCGATGCAACGAATGCTCCCGGAGGCAAGCGCCGGCTTGAGCAGATTAGAGGCGTCCATCGCACCCCCGGAGGTCGCGCCGGCGCCGATCACGGTATGGATTTCGTCGATGAACATGATCGCGCCCGGATAGGCCTCGATCTCTTTGATCACCTGCTTGAGCCGCTCCTCGAAATCGCCGCGGTAACGCGTACCCGCAAGCAATGTCCCCATGTCGAGGGCGAATACCGTCGCTCCTTTGAGTACATCCGGCACTTCGCCATGGATGATGCGGCGGGCGAGGCCTTCGGCGATGGCGGTCTTGCCAACGCCGGCCTCGCCGACCAGCAGCGGGTTATTCTTTTGGCGCCGGCAGAGGACCTGAATGGTGCGTTGGATCTCCGAGTTGCGGCCGATCAACGGGTCGATTTTGCCTTCCCTGGCCTTCTTGTTCAGATTAACGCAATAGGCCTCGAGCGCGTCGCCTTTCTTCTTCGGCTCATCGCCGGATTTGGTATCCGCCTCCTCCTCCGCGCCGCGCACCGGCCGGCTTTCCGAGAGACCCGGCCGCTTGGCTATGCCGTGGCTGATGTAATTGACTGCGTCATAGCGGGTCATGTCCTGCTCTTGCAGGAAATAGGCGGCGTGGCTCTCGCGCTCAGCGAAGATCGCGACCAGAACGTTGGCGCCGGTGACCTCCTCGCGGCCGGAGGACTGCACGTGGATGACCGCGCGCTGGATCACCCGCTGGAACCCGGCCGTCGGCTTGGAGTCTTCCGCGCCATCGGTGATCAGGTTTTCCAGTTCGGATTCGAGATAGGCGACGAGACTGCGGCGCAGCTTTTCGAGATCGACGTTGCACGCCCGCATGACCGCGGAAGCATCAGAGTCGTCGATCAGCGCCAGCAGGAGGTGTTCGAGGGTCGCATATTCGTGATGGCGCTCGTTGGCGAGAGCAAGGGCCCGATGGAGCGATTGTTCGAGGCTGCGCGAGAAAGTTGGCATTTATCAACCCGTTCCTGCTTGTATTTCGTTGTGCCCGACGTCCCCAAAGCTCACTTTTTTTCCATGACGCACTGCAAAGGATGCTGATGCTTACGTGCAAAGTCCATCACCTGCGTCACTTTGGTCTCCGCCACCTCGTAAGTATAGATGCCGCACTCGCCGATACCGTGGTGGTGCACATGTAACATAATTCGCGTGGCCGCTTCGTGATCCTTCCCGAAGAAGCGCTCGAGAATGTGCACGACGAATTCCATCGGCGTGTAGTCATCGTTGAGGATCAACACCCTGTACATGTTCGGCCGCTTGGTTTGCGGCTTCGTCTTGGTGATGACGGCCGTGCCGGGCGCGCCGGGATCATTCCGTCGACCGCGGTCCTCCTGCCCCAGGAAAGGACCCTCCGCACCGGCGGCGAATACAAGATGACGGTTGCTTGTGAACCTCATGGCAGTAGCCGTGGCAGGCGCCCTCTCATAGTTCCCCGGGAGCCGTATCGGCGCCCCTAACGAATTATAAATGTCCCCGGCGTCCTTCTTCCAGCCTTCCAGCGGACAATTACGCGCAGCTGTTCGTCTTCTAAACAGAAGCCACCGGTGCCGGGTTCCAAATCCGCGAGATGCGGCATTAGATGGCCTTTAATTAACGCGATGCAACCGGGCTAGCCGCAAATTAGGGCGAACTTTCCTACAGTCCGCACCGCAATTTTGATGATATCTCAATGAATCGGTTCAATACTCGCGCAATACTGACGGCCGCTTTTTGCAAGATTAAGGCGGCTGACAGGCTGTGCGCTAGTTCGGGAAAATTTCTCCACCTCCGACCCCGGCCCGGTGGCAGCTTTGGCTGAACCAGTTCTGCGATAAGGGGTGGAAATCGCGAAGGTAGCTGGCATGCAAAAAAGCAAGGCGAGTTATCTAGGATTTATTGCTCTCAAGCTTCGACGCCGTCTGGCCAACCTGCGCGCGGATCAAGGCGGCACCGTAGCCGTGATGATGGCGTTCTTGCTCCCGGTCCTCGCTGGCAGCCTGGGACTCGGCTTTGAAATTTCCGGTTGGTATCTAAGGACGCGCGCGATGCAAAACGCCGCCGATGCTGCCGCGATCGCGGCCGCAACCAATGCCGGGGCCAATTACGATGTTGAGGCCAAAGCGGTCACCGCACAAGAAGGCTTCGTCGACGGTACTAACAACGTGACCGTGACGGTATCGAACACCGCTCTCTGCCCTGCGGGGGGGAATGACTGCTACAGCGTCAAGATTTCGAATTTTGTGCCCCTTTATCTCGCTCAGATTGTGGGCTTTTCGGGCGACGCTATTGTGAATGGCACTCGGGGAAAGTCTCTAAGCAGCGCAGCAGTCGCCAAGCCTACGAAAATCAAGCAGCCGATATGCCTGCTGGGTCTCGATACAAACGGCACAGCGATCCGCAGCAATGGCGCTCCCAACGCCGATTTTACCGGCTGCGCCATTATGTCGAACTCGAACGAAACATGTAACGGCTCGAACCTCAACGCCTACTTGGGATTGGCTAGTGGAACCAATAGCGGCTGCGGCAACACTCAACTTTCAAATATACCAACCGTCTCCGATCCTTACAGCGCATTGGCGAGCAGTATTCCGACCGACCTATCGACCAGGTGCTCCAATTCTTATCCGCAGGAAAGTAGAAAAGGATCGGTCTGGTCCGGCGGCACGGAGTGGTCGGGCACAAAAACGCTAACCGGTACCGCGAGCTTGGCCGGAAATACGTTGATTTGCGGTGACCTGAGGCTTACCGCTGACGTCACCATCGACGCCCCCGACGGAGCAACCCTTTTCATCGACAACGGCGTACTCGACCTGCAGGGCCATACGTTTAAAACCGCGTCGGGTTCTTCGGTTACCATCGTATTCACTGGTACGAACAGCGGAAGCTATCAGCACATTCCTATCGATAATCAAGGCGGAGGTGCCTTCGATTTCGAGGCTCCTAAGTCCGGGCCCTTTTCTGGTTTGGCGATTTACCAGGATCCGAATCTAACCAGTGGCGTCGATATTACTTACAGCGGCAACAATCCGACATGGGAAATTACCGGCGGCGTTTACCTGCCCAATGCGAACCTCAGGATTAGCGGCGCTGTAAATAAGTCAAGCAACGGCGGAGATTGCTTCGTCATGGTTGCCAAGACCGTTCTAATAAACGGAACAGGCAGCATCTACCAGCAATCGCCGAACGGCAGCGGCTGCAAATCGGCCGGGCTGAACATGCCCACCGCGATAATCCAGGGCAGAGGTCAATTGGTCTATTGAGGCTCGATCTATGGTGCGACGTCTGATCGGAGCACAGGCTGTTTTTGTCATCCTGCAGCGCGCGGCCGGGCGGCTGCGAACCGCGCTTCCCAATGAGCAGGGGGTGGCGGCCATTGAATTTGCCTTATTCGCCAGCCTGCTTGCGGTTAGCACGCTAAACGTGGTCGACGTTTCCGTATATATCTACAAGCGTATGGAACTGGAAAATGCAACGCAAATGGGAGCGCAGGCCGCTTGGACCGCATGCGATCAGTACCAGTTGCCGGCTACGACGAATTGTCCTGGATTGACGACCGCCATTTCGAATGCGTTACAGAGCACCTCGCTCGGCGGTGCGGTGTCTTTGCAATCCGGTTCTCCGGCCGAGGGGTACTACTGTCTCAACAGTTCAGGCGTACTCCAACTTGTCGGCAGCGTAAGCAACAAACCCGTCGATTGCTCGGCCGTCGGCAAGTCCAGTGAGCGGCCCGCAGATTATATCCAAGTATCAGCTTCCCTTTCCTATACCCCACTGTTTCCGGGCATCACGGTCGGCGGCATCCTACCCAGTAGCATCACCAAGACCGCATGGATGCGTTTAGGATAGCTATGCGCAACTTTTATGCCGATGCATGGCGCGATGTACGTGGCACCACGGCGATCGAATTTGCCATTGTTGGGCCGGCGTTCATCACGCTGGTGATTGCCCTTGTCTATCTATGTATGTGTTTATTCGCGATCGGCAGCATCCATTATGCCGTCGAAGCCGGTGCACGCTGCGCCGCCGTCAGGACCACCGAATGCACAGATGCAACTTCAACTCTTGCCTATACCAAAAGCCAGTATTTCGGGCCGAGCAGCACGCCGGCTTTTACTTATAATCCGGCAGCCGCCTGCGGCCATTCTGTGAGCGGGTCTCTGAGTTACGCGGTCGATTTAGGTCTAAGAAACGTCATCATACCGATCACAGCCACCGCGTGCTTTCCCTGAACTCGAATTGCCAATGTTGCATCGCACCAAAACCTGAAGCTCCTTCTTGCGCTGCAACAATCCGCCCAGCGCCAAATTTGCTTAAGATATTGTCAACCGCGCTCCGCCTATGGTCATAATTGATCGTAATCCGGCGCTATATTCGTTCGAATCGTCGGGGCCGACAAAAGCGCAGGGACTGGGGAGAGCGGATGTTGCGTGAAGGAGCCCGGGCCGGTCGCGGTCTCCGGTGGAGCGCGCTGGGACTCGCCGTTTTGCTGGCTGCGACCGCGGTGACGGTCGACAGCGCTGCCGCCCGCTCCAAACGGCGGCATCACACCCGCCACCACGCCAAGCATCACGCCGTCCGCTACAACCCGCCCTATGCCTCCATTGTGGTCGACGCAAATTCCGGCAAGGTGCTGGAGGCGACTAACGCGGACAGCCTGCGTCACCCTGCTTCACTCAGCAAGCTGATGACGCTTTATCTCCTGTTCGAGCGGCTGGCGTCCGGCAAGATCGCCCTGGATACGCCGCTGACCGTGTCCAGGCACGCGGCGGCGCAAGCCCCCTCCAAGCTGGGCCTGCGGCCGGGCCAAACCATTTCGGCGGAAGACGCCATCAAGGCAATCGTGACCAAGTCCGCCAATGACGCGGCGGTGGTCGTGGCCGAGAACCTCGCCAGCGGCAGCGAAACCGAGTTCGGCAGGATGATGACCGCCAAGGCCCATGCGCTTGGCATGAGCCGGACCAATTACCACAATGCGTCCGGCCTGCCCGATGATAAGCAGATCACGACTGCGCGCGATCAGGCCATTCTTGCCCGCGCCCTACAGGACAAGTTCCCGCAGTACTTTCATTTCTTCAGCCTTCGCACCTTCGTCTGGCACGGGCGCAAGATGCGCAACCATAACCACCTGCTCGGCCAGGTGCCCGGCCTGGACGGCATGAAGACCGGCTACATCCGCGACTCCGGCTTCAACATTGTCACAGACGTAAAGCGGGGCGGCCGGCATATCATCGCCGTGGTGTTCGGCGGCCGCACGGCCAGAGCGCGCGATGCCAAGGTTCGCAATCTGATCGAAGACGAGATCAAAGTTGCATCCGTTACCCGGACGGCGCCGAAAGTGGTGGAGGGCTGGAAGGCCAAGCAGATGCTGTCCAGCCTGCCGCGTCCGGCAGCTGATCCGCGCGACCAGATTGCCGATGTGGTCTCCACCATCACGGAGCCGCCCCCCGGCTCCACGGCCCCGATCCAGCCCATCAAGGTAAAGACCGTTAGTGTGGAGCCGGGCGCTGCACACGCCTCCGTGTCGCCGCTCCCGCTCAATTCGGGCAAAGCGGCGCGGCCGGCCACATCCGTGCAGGCACTCAAGCACACGAATACACCGCTCCCGGACAAACGGCCGCCAGAAACCGGCATTCCGACCCGGGTCGCTTCTGCCGGGGCCGATGAAGCGACCGTTTCCCAAGAGGCCGCGGCCAAGGCGCACCGTGGTTACATGATTCAGGTCGGCGCCTTCGACGATAAGAAGGAGGCCGAAAAGCGGCTAGTGACGGCTCAGTCGAAGGCCAAGAGCGTGCTCATCAAAGCCGATCCATTCACGGAACGAGTGGACAAAGGGAGCAAGTCGCTCTACCGCGCGCGCTTTGCCGGCCTCGACAAGCGCCAGGCCGAGAGCGCCTGCAGGCATCTCAAGCGCAGCGATATTCCCTGCCTGATGCTAAGGAACTGACGAATAAAGCGCGGGCTTTTGCGGGCCGTCATAGCAGCCGGCCGGTAGAGATAATCGCGCACTAACAACCAGTGTAATGGGACCCACGTCGAACCAGGAGCCGCTGATGGTGTTGCGTACGGAGTACATCAGCGATGGCGGCGAAAAAGGACCTCCTTGGCTTCATTGATGCGGGCGGCAAGATACGACGTCCCCCCCTGGTCGGGATGGAATTTCTTCATCAACGTGCGGTGCGCACGGGTGATGGCTTCCTTGCTCGCCCCGGCCTCCAGGCCAAGGACCTGATAAGCCTCCTCTTCCGACATTTTGCCGCCGGACGCGGCAGCGCGCCCCGCAGCAGGGTCCGCCTGCGCGTGCTCACGCCAACGGGGATGCCGGCGGTCAAGATAAGCTATCAATAGCGCGCGGCTCTCCTCGTCGACTTCCTGCAAGAGCCCGCTCAGCGTCGTCAGATCGAGTTGGTCGAGCGTCGCACCTTGCCGAGAACCCGCCGTCACGCGGCCCCGCATTTTCCCGCTGTCGTGGTCGAGCTCCATATCGAGGAAGGCCGTACGCACGCGCGAAACTTGGCCCGCTTGACGCTTCGTGCGGCTGGCAAAGCCCGCCGGACCAAACGGCAGCCAGCCGAGCAGGCCCAATCCGAAAGCGCCGAGCGGGATGGCAAGGCCGATCTCCCCGCGCAGGCCGAGAAAAGCCGCGGCTGCAATGGCCAAAAGACCGCCGCCGGCTTTGGTGACACGGGCTCCAACTTTGGGATCGACTTTGGAAATGATGTTGAGCGCCCAGAGGCCGAACACCAGCGCCAGAATGCCGAAAATCAGTGCAGGCATGATCACCCGAGCTGCGCAAGCAATTTGCGCGCGCCGCCGGATTGCCGCACCGACAGCGCCTGCAAAGCGGCGCGGCCTCCGGCAGCATAGGCGGCGACCGCGCGCAACAATTCAGCGAGTTCTCTGGCGGCGCCGACATCGAAGCGCGCGTAGGCGCCGCGCGATAGCCGCGCGACCTCGCGATAGGCCTGCTCGGCGACCACCTCATAGCCTTCCTGGAACATGAAAGCCGGCACCCCGCGCAGACCCAATTCACCGGCAACCTGGCAAAGATCGTCGAGCGCCTCTTCCATCGCGTCGCCGACAAACACGAGCGCCTGAACGCGCCCCGCGGCGTTCGCGGCAAGCCCGTGGCGCAGCACGCGGCCGATCTGGGTGTGACCGCCGCGACAATCGATCTGACCCATCAACTTCGCTAAACGCTCGCTGTCGGCGACCCAACCGGAGGCCCGGCACTCATTGAAGCCGCGAAAGTACACGAGTTGGATGTCGAGCCCGCCGATATTTGCAGCTTCGCGGAACATCTCCGCCTGCAACGCGCAGGCGCTATCCCACGTCGGCTGACGGCTCATGGTCGCGTCGAGGGCAAAGATCAACCGGCCGCGTTTCCCGGCGGTGTCCGCCGGGCCAAGGGCGCGCACTTTCTCGAGAAAGGCGTCGATGTCCGTCCGGGACGAGGTCGCCGCGGGCGTCTTACTCAGCTTGGTCATGGCGCCAGAATATACACGTTCTTGGCCCAAAGCGGGCAGCGCGAAAGCACCCTGGCCAGGCTGCTGGCTCGCGTGGCCGTGCTCTTATTGATCTGCTAATTCCTGTCTCGACTCGATTTTCACCCGACAGGCAATCCGAATGGCAAGCCGCCCTTATGTCGCGCGAACGGTCGCTTCGCTTCGCCGCGCGCTTTCCCCTTATCGCGAAGCGCACCAGCACATCGCCTTGGTGCCGACCATGGGCGCGCTCCATCGCGGTCACCTCGCGCTGGTCGCCGAAGCGCGGCGGCTGGCCAAGCGCGTCGTGGTCTCGGTCTTCGTCAACCCCACCCAGTTCGCCCCGCACGAGGACTTCGGCAGCTATCCGCGCAGTTTCGCCGCCGACCTTGTCGCGCTGACGGAAACGGGCGCCGACCTCGTCTGGGCGCCGGCCGCCGAGGCCATGTACCCGCCGGGCTTTGCCACCCGCATCGAACCCGCCGGCGCGGCGTTAGCCGGACTGGAAGACAAATTCCGTCCGCATTTTTTCGGCGGCGTTGCCACGGTGGTGACCAAGCTGCTGGTGCAGATCATGCCAGACGTCGCGCTGTTCGGCCAAAAGGATTACCAGCAGCTCCGAATGATCACCCAGCTGACGAAGGATCTCGATCTCCCGATCAAAGTAATCGGCATCCCTACGGTGCGCGAGAGAGACGGCTTGGCGCTCTCTTCCCGCAATCTCTACCTGTCCGCGGACGAGCGCCAGCTCGCACCAACGCTCTATCGTGTGCTCACCGAGAGCGCAGCACGCATCAAGGAGGGCGAGCCGATCGCGCGCGTAACAACGGCCGGCCGGCAGAAACTCACCCGCGCCGGGTTCGAGCTCGATTACTTCGAAGCGCGCCACGCGCTGACGCTCGCGCCGGTCGAGTCGCTCAAGGACGGATCCATCCGGCTTCTGGTCGCGGCGAAGCTCGGCAAGACGCGGCTGATCGATAACATCGCCGTGTGAGCCGGGCTTGCTCCCCGCCATCCAGATCTTTGTTGCCGCTGATTTTCAGACGAACATACCCGCTACACGCCGGGCATGACGCCTTAGAAGATTGCTGCAACCGATATCAGACTAACCGACGGCGCCTGGCGCGTGGTGCCCCTCCGCGGCAGGCGCCTATTTGGCGATCCCTTGACATTCTTTCGTCGCTTTAGAGCCCGAGGTATCAACTTGATAGGTCTTTCCGCCTTTGCCGCTGATGAACATCAAGCAATGGCTGATAGGCTTCGACATGTTGATGGTGCTCGTCATCTTGCCGCCCGACATCGTCGTGGTGCCCATATGGCCGTCCGGCATAATGGCGACCACCTCGCCGCTTTTCATGGTCTCCATCGAGTTCGCTTTCATCGCCGTGCTGTTCATCGAGCCGGCGGCAGCCGCCGGTACAGCCGTCGCGACGACTAGACCGGCCGTCCAGATCATCTGCTTGATACGCATTATGAATCCTCCTGTTATTCCCCCTGCCCTGCATTTCCGTTGGTCGGGGTGTTAGGCACCACGACACTCGGCTTGCCGGGTTGCGGATTTTTGACCGCGCCGACGTGGAGCACGCTTTCCTCGTTGGGCGCCGGCGTCGGTTGGCTGGATTGAACCCGGTTTTTCAATTTCATCGACTCGATCTGGTAATTGCCGGGCGAGACGTTTTGCGGCGCCAGCGAGGCGTAATAGTCGGCCACCGCCTCGATCTGCTGATTGCTGAGCTTGCTCGCGATCGTCTCCATGATGCGCATGGGATCGCCATGGCGCTTGCCGGACTTGAATAGTTCGAGCTGCCGTTGCAGGTAGCTCGCGAATTGGCCGCCCAAATAGGGGTAGAGCGGCGGGTTGCCTTGGCCTTTCATGCCATGGCAGCTGTCGCAGGGTGGAATACCGGCTTTGGCATCACCGGACTGGGCGGTTGATCGGCCGCTTGCGATCGCCTGTGCATCCGGCTCGGCCTGAGGCGGGTACGGCTGATGGCCGACGGTTGCATAAAATGCGGCGACGTCCTGCATCTGGCCGTCGCTCAGGTCGCGCGCGATCGGCGTCATCACAGCGCTCGGCCGCTTGCCATCGGCGAAATCGCGCAACGTGCTGTAGAGATACCAGGCACTCTGCCCCGAGAGACGCGGGAAAGCGCCGCTCGGATCGGCGGTGCCGTCGATCTGATGGCATGATGCGCAGGAGATGCGCAGCGAGCCGAACTCGCCCCCGAAAGCGACGAAGCGCCCGCGATTGGCGTCGGGGTGGAAGTTTTTCGGCTGCGTTTGCTCACGGCTCAGCTTGCCGAGCCCCAGCGACTGCGACAAGGCGGGCGCGGCGGCGATAATGGTCGCGGCAACGGCGAGCGGCAGAATCGCTTTCACGTGTGCACCAAAGGTCCCGGGTTGCGCATGTATTTGTTGACCAATGTGTCGGCCGCCCAGAACGCGAGCGCGCCGAGCGTGCCGGTCGGGTTGTAGCCGTCGTTCTGCGGATACGCGCACGCACCCACGACCCACAGGTTATGCAAATCCCAAGATTGCAGATATTTGTTGACCACGCTGGTCGTGGGATTCTCGCCCATGATTGCGCCGCCGGTATTGTGCGTCGTCTGGTAGGGCACGATGCTGTAATGTTCGTCGAGCCAGGTGGCGTCCACATGCGAGCCGCCCATCGCTTGGCCGATCTCCTGCGCCTTCTGGGTGACGAAGTTCGACATCAGCCGATCGTTATAGGAGAAATCGAACGTCAGCATGCCGAGCGGATTGCCGAAGGCATCGCTGTAATTTCGATCGAGGCCGAGATAATTGTTCGGGTGCGGCGTCGACGAGCCGTGCACGATGAGGTGGACGGCGCTGCCGTAATATTTGGCGACGGCTTGCTTCCACTTGAGCCCCCAGCGCGGCGTGCCGTGCGGCACCGGATGGTATTGAATGGGGCGTCCGTTGGTTTGGTATGCCGCGATATAGGCGCCACCGACGAAGCCGAGACCGGAGTGATCGAAGCTTCCGTTGTTGAAGTCGTTGATCGCCGTTCCCAATGCGCCGGCGCCCATGAACGGGTTAATGTGCTTGTCGTCGTCGAAAAAAACATCGATGCCGGATATGGTCTGGTATGTGTAGTTACGGCCGACCGTTCCCTTGCGCGTCTTCGGATCGTAAGGCGTGCCAATCCCCGATTGCAGCATCAGAATGGGGTTGTGATGGGCGAAGGCGCAGAGTGCGACCAAGCTCGCCGGCTGAAACACCTCGCGGCCGCGCGCGTCGACATAGGTGACGCCGGTCGCGACCTTCGCCTTGGCGTCGAAATTGACACGAGTAACGTAGGATTCGGTGCGTAGCTCGAAGTTCTTGTTGGCGAGCGCGAACGGCAGGATGGCAACCTGCGGACTCGCTTTGGCGAAATGCTCGCAGCCGTAATCCTCGCAAAAGCCGCAATACATGCACGGCTTGAATTCGGCCCCGAACTGGTTGGTGTAGTGGCGGGTCACGTTGGAGGACGGGACGGGAAACGGATGGTAACCGAGCTTATTCGCGGCCTGCTCGAACAGATAGCCGGAGTAGCTCTGCTTCATCGGCGGATTCGGATAAGGCTGGCTGCGCGTGCCCTCGAACGGATTGCTTGGACCGCCGGAACCGCCTTTGTAGGGATTACCCGAGGTGCCGCAGACATGTTCGAAAAAGCTGTAATAGGGCTCGAGCTCCTCATACGTGAGGCCCCAGTCCTGGATGGTGACCTCATCCGACAGGAAGTTCTTGCCGTATTTGTCGTTGGCCCAACTGCGCAGGCGAAACCAAGACGGCTGAAAACGCCAGGTCTGTCCGTTCCAATGCACCATGGCCCCGCCAACGCCTTGACCCGGTAAGAACGAGCCGAGTTGCCGCATCGGTAAGGCACGTTGCGACGGGAAATTGCGGAAGGAGAGCGTCTGCACCGATACGTCCTCCATCAAAGCATGGCGGATCGAGTGCTTGAGCTCGTCGTGCATGGCGGGGCTCTGGAAATCGGGAACGGTTTGCCGCATCCGGCCGCGCTCCAGTGCCACGACGGTATGCCCCGCTTCGGCCAACTCCTTGCCGAGCACGGAAGCGGTCAAGCCCGCGCCCACCAGCACGACATCGACCGGCTTCATGCGAAACGGCATTTACGTCCTCCCGGTGCTACGCGTATTCCGCTTCTCTCGCTGTCATTCCGGGACGGCGCGCAAGCGCCGGACCTGGGATCCAGAAACGCGGCGATGTAGCGGCTTTTGGATTCCCGGTTCGCGCCTCTGGCGCGCCGCGGAATGACGGCAGAAATGGTCCTCGGCGCTCACCCATGCTGCTTGTGCTCGCTCATCCGCACATATGAACTCGCGATGCTCAAAGGCTCGCGCGTGTAGTTGACGCCGAACTGATCGACTAAGCCCACATATTGCGCGTAGGCGCCGGGAAAGCCGATCATCCGCCAGGACACCATGTCGCGATTGCCGCCGTACGCAGGATCGCAGAAATAACCTTCGATGGTGTTGGCGAGCAGCGTCTCGAAAAAGACCTCTGAGGGAATTGAAGAGAGCTGCGCTTCGCCTGACTCGATCGCCTTGAGCGCTTTATCCATGTCGTCGGACGAGAGGTCCCAGAATTCCTTGTTGCCGTGCTGCTTGCGCACGTAGTGCCGGATCTCCGCGATAGCGACGTGGTAGAGGTCAGCGGGAGAATACTTGAGCTGGTATCCCTGCTCGTAGGGTGCATCCGGCTGCCACGGGCCTTTGAGATACATGCGCGCGCCGGCGCCGTAGGCGCCGGCGAGTTGATGGTCGATGTAATAAAGAACGCCTGCCGCTTCGGCCCCGCCCCATTTCTCGTCGGCGGGAATCAAGCGGTCGACCGCGGCGCGCACGAATTTCGCTTCGTCTTGATTGAAGAAGAAGAGAACGTTCTCGTTGTGAATGGGAGAGGCTGTCGCCGCCTCCGGATGTCCAGGCTGACGCGGAAGGGCTGCGTGCTGCGGCTGTTCGCCGTAAGCCGGCGGGGCGTATTGCGCGCGCGATTCGCCGACGTGGGTGACCGCGGCGGCGGCGCCTGCCGCGCCGGCGGTCCTGAGCAAGTCACGCCGTGAAAACCGGCCCATGCAGTTACCCTCCATTCGAATTTTGCGACGAGCTTCCAGCGGAATTCCGCTGACCGGCTGAGCGAAGCACCGTGTCGAGGCAATCCTGATGCACCGCGCCTTTGAAGGATTTGCACATGGAGGCGTCCGGTTTCGGCGCTCCATGCGAGCCCTTTTGCGGTCCGCTCGATCCAGTTGTCGTGCCGTCTGTCGTGTTAGCGCCGGCAAGCGCTTTCTGCGGATGCGCGTGATTGGAAGAACTCGCCCGCGCATGATTTACGTTGCCGCCCGCGCGATGACCCGCCTGCGCCAGCGCGCTCGAGAGCGGCACGCCCGCAACAATCAGCATTGCGGCAACGGCGATGATCGCGTGCTTTGCGCTCATTGTCCGCTCCCCTGGCCGGTCGATGCACTTGGCCCATTCGGATTGGCGCGCTCTTGCAGCGGCCCCAGTGGCGCGCCGACAACTGCCGGTCCGGCGAAACTGGTCTGCGCGATCGTTTCCGGAGGCTGAATGGATGCGTAATACTCGGCCACTGCGTGGATTTGCTCGTCGCTCAGACGTTTGGCGATACCCTGCATGATGTGAAGGCCGTCGCCATGCCGCTGGTTGGACTTGAAGGCCTTCAGTTGACTTTCCAGATAGCCGGCGAACTGGCCGGCGAGGAACGGATAAACCGGCGGCAATCCGGCGCCTGCCGGCCCATGGCAATTGGCGCAAGCTTGGACGCCGTCCTTCGCCGAACCGACCGCCGCCAAGGCGCCGCCCTGGATCAGCGTATCGGCGCTTGGATGGTTGCGAACGGCCGTTGCCTGCGAGGCCGCGACCGGCTTCAGCCGGATGGATGCGTAGTAGGCGGCGACATCACGCAAGTCCTCGTCGGAATAACCGGCGACGACCGGCTGCATGACGTCACTCACGCGACGGCCTGACTTGAAATTGCGCAGCGAAGCGTAGAGATATTGAAAGGACTGGCCTCCAATGCGCGGAAATCCACCGATGGGATTTCCCTGCCCTGCGACTTGATGACATTGAAAGCAGCCGCAGATTTGTCCTGGCGAGCAGGA
>DASTWX010000244.1:0-15652 GCA_035765795.1 Pseudolabrys sp.
CTGATGCAGTCGAGTAACAACGTCAGGATTCTCGACAGCCGCCCGTTCGACGAATTCACCCGCATTTCGATTCCGACCGGCATCAACGTGCCCGGCGCCGAGCTGGTCTTGCGCGTCCGCGATATAGCGCCCTCGCCTGACACTACGATCATCGTGAATTGCGCCGGCCGCACGCGCAGCATCATCGGGGCGCAGTCGCTGATCAACGCCGGCGTTCCCAATAAGGTGATGGCGCTGCGCAACGGCACCATGGGCTGGCATCTGGCCGGCCTCACCTGCGCGAGTGGTGAAGCTGGCCGTACGCCGGCCTTCACCGAGGAAGGGTTCGCTTGGGCCAAAGGGGCGGCCGAGCAGGTGGCGCGCAAATTCGGTGTGAAGCGGATTGGTGCTGCGACCGTGGAAGACTGGCGCAAGGACGACCGGCGCACGACCTATGTCTTCGACGTGCGCGAGCCTTCCGAGTATCACGCCGGCCATTATCCGGGCGCGGCCTCAGCGCCCGGCGGTCAGCTCGTGCAGGCAACCGACATCTATGCCGGCACGCTGGGCGCCCGCATCGTGCTCAGCGATGATAAAGAAGTGCGCGCGCTCATGACCGGCTCCTGGCTCAAGCAGATGGGCTGGAAAGACGTCTATGTGCTAGCCGAAGCCGGGAGCGAGACCGGCGAGCCAGCACCTGTCCTCCTCGGCACGCCGTCATCGAACGCGGTCGAGCCATCCGCCGCGATTGAAATCGACGATGTAACGGTGATCGACCTCTCCACCAGCCGGCATTACCGGCAGGGCCACATCCCCCGCGCCTGGTTCGCCATTCGCTCGCGGCTCGATCGCGCGCTGGAAACAATTGCGCCGACCGGCGAGATCATCCTGACCTCCGACGACGGCGTATTGGCAAGCCTTGCCGTCACCGAGGCGCAGGGCCTAACCAGCCGCCCGGTCCACTGGCTCAAAGGCGGCAACGCCGCCTGGCAGGCCGCCGGTTTCCCGGTATCCACGGCCGAGCGCATGGCCGACGAGCCGGTCGACGTCTGGCTCAAACCCTACGACCGCCCGAACGACAACGAGGCGGCCATGAACGCCTATCTTTCCTGGGAAGTCGACCTGCTCGAGCGCATCAAGCAAGACGGCACCGCCCATTTTCTGAGCACACATCAGAACGCCGCGAGTTGACATTTGTATAGGCAAATGCCTATCTATCTTGATGGGCGTCGTTACTGACGGGTTCGATTGGGATAGCGGCAATCGGGCTAAATGCCAGAAGCACGGCGTGACGATTGCTGAAATCGAGGCTTTCCTGCTCGGCAATCCGCGGATTGCTCGTGACTTCAAGCATTCGACGCAGGAAGAGCGATGGTTGGCTGTGGGACGGAACCGCGAAGGACGTGCCATGTTCGTGGTCTTCACATTCAGAAATCGTGATGGCCTGCTCCTTATTCGACCCCTGAGCGCCCGCTATATGCACAGACAGGAGATCGACAACTATGAAAGCCAAAGCTCGTAAATTGAGGAAAGTTCCAGCCTTCAAGACAGACGAGGAAGCAGAAGCATTTTTGGAACAGGATTTATCAGACCTGGATTTTTCACAGTTCAAGCCGATGCACTTTGAAATCCGTCCGAAGGAAAGATCCGTGAACCTGCGCATGTCGGAAGGTCTGTTTGATGCGGTGCGCGAGAATGCCAAGCGCGAAGGTGTGCCCTACCAGCGCTTTATCCGCCACGTCCTGGAGCGTGCGGTGACGGCGCCGAAAACGAAGACCAAACGCGCGAAAGCAAAAGCCGGCTGAATGAAATTCCTCGACGAAGCCAAGGTCTATGTCCAATCCGGCGCCGGCGGAAACGGCTGCGTCTCGTTCCGACGTGAGAAGTTCATTGAGTTCGGCGGCCCGAACGGTGGCGATGGGGGCCGCGGCGGCGACGTGATCGTCGAGGCGGTCACCGGGCTCAATACGCTGATCGATTACCGTTATCAGCAGCACTTCAAGGCGCAGCGTGGCGGCAACGGCATGGGCAAGGACCGTCACGGCGCCAACGGCAAGGACGTGGTCCTCAGGGTACCGGCCGGCACGCAGGTTTACGAGGAAGACGGCGAAACACTGCTGGCGGACCTCACCGAAATCGGTGAGCACGCGAGGATCGCCAAGGGTGGCAACGGCGGCTTCGGCAACGCGCATTTCAAGACCTCGACCAACCGCGCCCCGCGCCACGCCAATCCGGGTCAGCCGGGCGAGGAGCTCACCATTCGCCTGCGGCTGAAACTGATTGCCGACGCCGGCCTTGTCGGGCTACCGAACGCCGGCAAATCGACCTTTCTCGCCACCGTTACCGCCGCCAAGCCGAAGATCGCCGATTATCCGTTCACCACGCTGCATCCGCAGCTCGGGGTGGTACGCGTCGACGACCGCGAGTTTGTCCTCGCCGATCTGCCAGGACTGATTGAAGGCGCGCATGAGGGCACGGGATTGGGTGACCGCTTTCTCGGCCACACCGAGCGCTGCCGCGTGCTGCTGCATCTCGTTGACGGCACGTCCGATGACCCAGGCGCGGCTTACAAAACCGTGCGCGCCGAACTTGATGCTTACGGCCACGGACTCGGCGAAAAGCCGGAGATCGTCGCACTGTCGAAAGCCGATAGTTTGACGCCGGAGACCATCAAAACGCAAAGCGCAAAACTCAGGAAAGCTTGCAAGAGAAAACCGCTGATCTTGTCATCGGCTTCCGGCCAGGGCGTGCAGGAGACCCTGCGGGCATTGCTCGGCTGCATGGATACGGAAACATTGGAAGAGATAGAAGAGGTATAAGTTATGCAAACACGCGCCGCGGTCGCCTGGAAAGCCGGCGAGCCCCTCACGATCGAGACCATCGACATCGAAGGCCCGAAGGCCGGCGAGGTGCTGGTCGAGAACATGGCGACCGGCATCTGCCACACTGACGCCTTCACGCTATCGGGCGCCGATCCGGAAGGCATCTTCCCGGCGATCCTCGGCCACGAAGGCGCGGGCATCATCCGCGAGGTCGGCGCGGGGGTGACGAGCGTAAAGGTCGGCGACCATGTCATCCCGCTCTACACGCCGGAATGCCGGCAATGCAAAACGTGCCTGTCGCGCCGCTCTAATCTCTGCACCGCGATCCGTGCGACGCAAGGCAAGGGCCTGATGCCGGACGGCACCAGCCGCTTCCGCTGCGACGGTGACACCGTCTTCCACTACATGGGTTGCTCGACCTTCGCGAATTTCACGGTGCTGCCGGAGATCGCGGTCGCGAAAGTGCGCGAGGACGCGCCGTTCGACAAGATTTGCTACATCGGCTGCGGCGTCACCACTGGGATCGGTGCGGTGATCTACACGGCAAAGGTATGGCCTGGCGCCAACGTCGCGGTGTTCGGGCTCGGCGGTATCGGCCTCAACGTGATCCAGGGCGCCAAGATGGTCGGCGCCGACAAGATCGTCGGTATCGATCTTAATCCCGCCAAGCGCGCGATGGCCGAGAAATTCGGCATGACGCATTTCATCAATCCGGACGAGGTCGGCCGCGACAAAGTGGTGCAAGCGATTGTCGATATCACGGGAGGCGGCGCCGATTTCTCTTTCGAATGCATCGGCAACGTGCATACGATGCGCCAAGCGCTTGAGTGCTGCCATCGTGGCTGGGGTGAGAGTATCATCATCGGCGTCGCCGGTTCGGGCCAGGAGATTTCGACGCGGCCGTTCCAACTCGTCACCGGCCGGGTCTGGCGTGGCACTGCTTTCGGCGGCGCGCGCGGGCGCACCGATGTCCCCAAGATCGTCGATTGGTACATGGAGGGTAAGATCAATATCGACGATCTGATCACCCACACCATGCCGCTGGAGAAAATCAACGAGGCGTTCGATCTGATGCACGAAGGCAAGTCGATCCGCAGCGTGGTGGTGTATTGATGTAAACTCGCCGACCATTGAGGCATTCCGGGGCGGCCTAAAGGCCGCGCCCCGGAATGACAAGCGCTGGATGCTAAATACCGCCTTATTTCTCACACAACCGCCGCGGGCCGTCGTAGGGCTGGTATGTACACGTACCCGGGTCGAATGACCGGTAAGCACCGGCGCATGCCTGATAATTGCACGAAGAGGACGCCGGACGCAGATCGGACGTACGCACGACCCGCGTGGCGCGCATGGGCGGATGTCCTCTATCGCAGAAGCGGCGCGGTCCGTCGAAAGGTTGATAGGTGCAATCGGACGCACGGAAAGATCGGTAATACGTTTCGCAGGCGTGCACGTCGCAGCGCGGACCTGCTACGGCGGCAGTTGCCTGCTCCGTCGGCGCCTTGATATCGGTGTCCTCGGCCTGTACCGTATTATCGCCCTGCGCGACGCGGGCAAGCTCATTGCCACCAGTGCCGCTTGTGGCCTTGGTCTCAGCGTTAGCCGATGTCGTATCGGCGGCAGTTACGGGCTTCCTGTCCGTTTTGATATCCGCCAATTCTTTGTGCGCTGCAGTGTTAGTCGTCGCCTTCGCGCGCTTTACGCGCGCGAGCTTGGCGGGCGCGCTCGCGGTGTGAACCGCCGGTCTGACGACCGGCGCAGGAGACGACAGCCAATCCAGGCCCATCATCACACTGGTAACGGACACGACCAGGACCACAAGATACAAAAGGAACGACATTACCCCGCCACAGCTTTGACACGCTTTCGTTCGGGCAACGCCGATGATAGGGGCCGGTTCCCCCGCGATCCATCGCGATCGTCATTAAAATTTTCAACAAGGCTAACGAGCCGCGCGGCATCCGCGGGCGCCGCGCTTTTCTGGTCGTTATCGAAATAGACGTATACGGTGCGGCGCTCGCTTTTCCAAGCTGCGATCCGGCGCGCCCAATCGTGCAGCGTATTCTCGGCGTAGCGGCCTTTGTAGGCCCCGCCGGGGCCGTGACCACGGATGTAAATGTGCCGCGCCGTCACCTCCCACGGCGCCGGCGCATCACGATGATCGGAAAAGCACAGCGCAATGTTGTGTTTGCATAACAGCGCGAGGATGTCTTTTTCGTACCAGCTTCGATGGCGGAATTCGAACGCGTAGACGCGCCGTTTCGGCAGCAGCTTGATGAATGAGGCAAGCCGTTCGTGATCGGCCTCGAAACGCGCCGGTAGTTGAAAGAGAACCGGTCCGGCCTTTGCGCCGAGAATATTCAGACGCTCCTCGATCAGCGCCAGGCTGTTCACCGAACGTTCGCTCAACCGTTTCCAATGGGTGATGAATTTCGATGCTTTCCAGGCGAAAACAAAATCATCCGGCGTCTGCTCGCGCCAGCCGCGCACTGCATCGAGCGACGGCGTGCGATAGAACACGCCATTGAGCTCAGCCGTCGAGAACTGTGTCGCGTAATAAGCGAGATGGTGCTTGACCATCACGTTTTTCGGGAAAAACGGCCCGCGCCAGGAAGGATAACTCCAGCCTGAGGTTCCAATTAGTACGGCGCCTGCTTGCTTGCGCGCAATCACAACGAATGGCTCTGCTGTCATAGCTTCTGCGTACCTGCAACACAGAATCGGGGCGATCGGTTCGGGATTCTTCCCTAAATGGCCCCATTGTCGCCCTGAAACCGCACATGGCGCCGTTATCGAGCGCACCGTCGCTGGGGGGTCCAGCCCAGGAGAACTTACGTAATGACGGTGCGTCTAGCCGCCGCGCTCTGCGGCGTCTTCATGCTGCTCGGCTTCACGCCGCTCGCTCACGCTCAATCCGGAGTCGCTTCAGTCTATGGCTACCGTGGCGGACAAACCGCCAACGGCGAACACGTTTCAACCCGCAAATTAACCGCCGCCCACAAGACCCTTCCTTTCGGCACCCGCGTTCGCGTCACCAATCGGCGCAATGGCCGCAGCGTCGTCGTGCGCATCAACGACCGCGGCCCTTACGTGCGCGGGCGCATCATCGATCTTACGCCCGCCGGCGCGCGCGCGCTCGGCTTCACCGGCTTGGCCCATGTGACGGTGACCGTACTCCACGGGTAGATAACGGCGGGCCGGCGCCGGCTACCCGCGTTTAGGAACTGGGCGCCGGCCTGCCATCATTCCTACCAACACGGCTTGACTCCTTCCCGCCGTCGCAGAAAGCTTGCGCTCAAGCCCGGCCGAGATCGGTGTGGACGCTGCGTCCTTGGGAGGAATAGGAGATGACGTCAGCGGCCAATGGCGCTGACTGTTCGATCGTCGCCGAAAATCTCGGCAAGCTCTTCCTTGACGGCACTGTGGTCGCCTTCCGCCAGTTGTCGCTCGCCGTTCGCAATCAGGAAATCCTCTGCGTCGTCGGCCCAAGCGGCTGCGGGAAGACGACCCTGCTCCGCTGCATCGCCGGCCTAACCGAGATCAGCGACGGCACGCTCCTCGTTAATGGCGCTCCCGTGGCCGGCCCGCCGGAAGGCGTCGCCATGGTGTTCCAGCACTTCGGTCTGCTGCCGTGGAAGACTGTCTATGATAACGCCGCCTTCGGGCTTGCCGTTGCCGGCGCGCCAGCCGCGCACATCAAAGAGCGCGTCGCCCATTATCTCGATCTCGTCGGCCTGACCGGCTTCGAGAAGCATTACCCCTACCAGCTTTCCGGCGGCATGCAGCAGCGAGTGGGGCTCGTACGGGCGCTCGCCATCAACCCGTCGATCCTGCTGATGGACGAACCTTTCGCGGCGCTCGACGCGCAGACGCGCGAGATTCTCCAGGAGGAGCTGTTGCTCCTCATGGAACGTCCCGAAGAACGCAAGACGATGGTGTTCATCACCCATTCGATCGACGAAGCGATCCTCCTCGGCGACCGCGTGGCGGTGATGACCGCGCGGCCGGGACGCATCAAGGAGGTGGTTGACGTGCCGTTTACGCATCCGCGCGATGTCGAGAGCGTGCGCGCCGATCCACGGTTTACCGAATTGCGCCAGCACATCTGGCGGCAGTTGCATACCGCAAGTCCGCGGCAGGCACGCGCACGGGAAGGCGCCCACGCATGAGCGCGCAGGCCGATCCGGCCGTTCTGATGCCGGCGCAGAGTTCGGAGCAAGACGACCGCTCGCGCGCCAAGCGCGTCGCCGCCGCACGGCGGCGGCGACAACTCGCGATCAATCTGACGGTGCGGCTGATCTCGCTCGCGAGCGTCCTTGTGCTCTGGCAGATATTCGGCGCGCATATCGATCCGGTATTGTTCACCACGCCGGTCGCGATCTTCCACGCCGCGGTCGAAATGATCGGCAGCGGCGAGTTGTGGCAATACCTGTCGTCAAGCCTGGTGGTGCTCGCGATCGGCCTCACGCTCGCAGCGGTCGTCGGCGTGCTGATCGGCGTCGTGCTGGCGCGCTTTTGGGTGCTCGACGTCGGCTTCGGAGTCTATATCACGTTTCTTTACTCGATCCCCAGCGTCGCGCTGGTGCCGCTGATCGTGTTGTGGGCGGGGTTCGGCTTGGTCTCCAAAGTCACGATCCTCTTTCTGTTCGCCTTTTTTCCGATGGTCATCAACACCTATCAAGGGGTGAAGAACGTCGACCACAAGCTCATCGAAGTCGGCCGCTCGTTCCGCTGCTCGGAGCGACAATTGTGGAGCAACATCGTGCTGCCCGGCGCGCTGCCGTTCATCATCACCGGCCTGCGGCTCGCGGTCGGGCGCGGCATGATCGGCATGGTGCTGGCCGATCTCTACACCGCGATTTCCGGCATCGGCTATCTGATCGTACGCACCGCCAGCACCTATCAGGTGGACAAGATGTTCGTGCCGATCGTCGTGCTCGGTTTGCTCGGCGTTACGTTGACTGCTTGCGTGCGTCTCCTCGAAGTGCGCGTGGCGCCGTGGACGAATGCGGGAAATCAAGACTGAGGGAGGATGACATGAGAAACGGAAAGTACCTGAATGGCGCGCTGCTGTTGGCAGGCGCGGTGCTGATGGCCGGCTCGTTCTCGCAGCCCGCCGCGGCGGAGCATGCCCCGTGCAAGACCATGCGCAAGCTCAATATCGGCGTTTCGGTCTCGCCGCCCAACGTGGTGCATACGAGTCCTTACGTGGCCAAAGCGTTGGGCTACTTCGCCCAGCGTTGCCTCGACGTGACAATCATTCAGTTCGAGGGCGGCGAAGCCCCGGCGTCCAAGGCGGCGGCGGCGAACGGCACTGCTTTGGTTGCCGTGTCGCCCGTCGCGATCGGCCGCGGCGTCAAAGTGCAGCAAATCTGGGGCTTAGCCCCACGGCTACCGCAGTCCTACACCGTCGCCGCCGATATCAAAACGGCGAAAGATCTCAAGGGCAAGAAGCTCAGCGCGGCCGGTGGCGGCGCCGGCGGTTTCAACTGGCTGATGGCGCGCGCGGTGCTGGAATCCGCCGGGCTCAAAGTCGATGACGCGCACTTCATTGCCGGCGCCACGGCAGGCCGGCTGCCCGGGCTGATGACCGGGCAGATCGACGGCGTTTCACTGCATCCGGAAAGTGTCTACCTCGCCCGAAAGAAGAAACCCGGCCTGCACGTACTCGTGCACCTCGCCGATCTGATGCCTAACTATTTCTACAATGCCTATGGCGCGCAGACCGCATGGATCAAGCGCGATCCCGGCCTCATGGTGGACGCTGTTGCGGCTATGATCGAAGCCAACCGCACGATCTATCGTGACGAGGCGAAAGTGGTGCCGATCATCGTGAAGGCGACCGGGCGGCCGAAAGACGCCGTCGAATATGCGTGGAAAGAACTCACGGAGCATTGCGTCTGGTCGGTGAACCAGGGCTACGACGCGAAGCGGACGGCCTGGACCATCGATTATGACGCGGCCAATGGTGACATTTCGGCGAAGAAAAAGCCGACGGTCGAGCAGGTCTTCAACAAGACGATCGCCGATCAGGCCGTGAAGAGCCTCGGCGGGCCGGTCAAGATCGGCAAGTGCACGGAGTAATTTTCGTCAATCGTAAGGTGGGCTAGGCGCGGAACGCGCCGTAACCCACCGTGATCCGCACGAATGGTGGGTTACGCGCCAAGCCTGCGCCCGGGCGGCGCAAAGCGCCGACCCGGGTGGCGCTAACCCACCCTACAACATTTGCAAGACAGAGGATGTCCAATGACCGAAATGCCCCGCCCGCTCGGACCTCAGCCCTGGGAGAAAGTGCGCACTAAGCTCGATCAGGCGATCCCCTTCGCCAACATGCGCGACACGCCATATTACCGCGATGCCGTCTACGAACAATTCTCGGAAAAGGAATACGCCCGCCGCTACGCCGCGCTGCGCGACAAGATGCGTGCGCACAAGCTCGATTGCGTGATCGCCGCGGGCGGCCCCAGCCATTGGAGCTTCGGCGGCAGCATGGGCTGGCTCACCGGCCATTTCGAATGGCACGCGCTCGCCTCTTATGTGCTGGTGCCACTCGATGGCGAACCCACGATGATTTATTCGATGGGCGGCACCCACGCGGAAGCCGTGCGCCGCTGCGTCGCGCCGGCAGTTAAAGATGTGCGCCACAGCCGCAATGGGCGCTACGCGGAAGTGATGCTCGAGCGCCTGAAGGAATTGAAGCTGGAGCGCGGGCGCATCGGGCTGATGGAGATCGACCCGCGCCACGAAGACTACATGCCCGTCAACCAGTTCAACACGCTGCGCGTCGGTCTGCCCGATGCCGAGCTTGTATTCACCAAGAATTTCCTGCACGAGCTCGTCGTCATCCACAGTGCGGAAGAGCTCGACTGCGTGCGCAAAGCCGGCGTGCTGTGCCAGCGCGCTATGGAAGCGATGATCGCCCGCGCCAAGCCGGGCGCCAAAGAGTATGAACTACGCGCGGCGGCCGGCGCGGCCATCCTGGACGGCGGCGGCGATATCGACTTTCTCATCATCGGCTCGACGCCGATGGACAATCCGGCGATGATCTTCGGCAATCCGCGGCCCTCGCATCGCGTGTTGAAGAAAGGCGACATCATCAACATGGAATTGGCCGCTGGCTATCGCGGCTACACCGCCCAGATCGGCTCGCCGATTACGCTCGGTCCGCCCACTGATATGGTGCGCAAATTCTGGGAAGAAATCACGCTGCCCGGCTACCACAAGATCGTGGCCGAGATCGGCCCCGGCAAGCCGGCCGAAGCCATGCGCACCGCTAGCCGCTTCTTCCGCGACCAGGGGCAGCAATCCCGGCCGACGCAATGCCATGGCATCGACATCGTCACCGATAACCCGCACATCACCGCCGAGCATGTGCGCGGGATCGAGATCGACCGCGTGCTCAAGCCCGGCATGGTGATCATGGCCGAGCCCAATCCGATCACCCCGGACGGCCTATTCGGCATCTTTCTCGGCCACACGTTTATCGTGAACGAAACCGGGCACGAGGTCGTCGACAACTTTCCGCTGGAGATTGCCGTGGCTTAAGCAGGTTCGGCATACAAGCGCCATGTTCTCTGGCAAGCTGGCGCAGGTTGGCTTGCTTGAGCCGTGGATGAGGTCCGATGTTGCAGCGGGTGCTGTTCGTTGCCGGAATGACCGTGGGCGTTGTCGCCCCCATTGTATGGGGCGCCTATGTCTCGCGGCGACCCGTCCCCGTGGCGGTCCAGCGCGTGGCAGCGCACGAGCCGGCGCAGCCGCAGAGAACGGCGGCGGCCCGCCCGGCCCTCGCCGTCTCGCCGGCTGGTTCACATGCGCCGCCGATACCCGCGCCGACGCCGATAAAGCTGGCTATGTCTTCTCCGCTGCCAGCGGCTATCCAAGCGCCCCATGCCGATGCGCCGGCGCTGGCGTCGGCTGGCTCCATCGGCGAGGAATCTGCCTCAAGAGCGCTCGCACGCGCGCCGCTGCCCAAAGCACGGCCTCAACGCCAGGCCACTCACAGGACGCCGCCACGCGAACATAACCGAGCGCCCGCCGTGGTCAGCCGCTATATCGGGCCGCACATCATCGTGGTCTGCGCCGAGCTCACCGCTCGCGAAAAGCGGCACGCCGGATGCCGGTGAGCGTCACCCCGTAGAAATCGGCTCGCCTCACCTTACCGAGCACGCCACGCATGCTAGCATAAGGCATGCATCAATCCTTACCTGAGACCATGCTCGCCGTCGTGGCGCCGAGCCCAGGCGGTCCGGAAGCCTTGCAACTCGTGACCCGTCCGGTGCGCCGGCCGGGTCACGGCGAGGTCCTGATCAAGGTTGCCGCCGCCGGACTCAACGGGGCCGACCTCAGCCAACGGCGTGGCCGATATCCGATCCCGCCCGGCACGCCCGACGTGCTGGGTCTCGAAGCATCCGGCGAAATTGCCGCGATCGGCGGCGGCGTTGCGCAATGGCGCCTCGGCGACCAGGTCTGTTCGCTGCTGATCGGCGGCGGCTACGCCGAATACTGCCTTGCGCCTGCGCCGCAGTGCCTGCCGATTCCCGCGAGCCTCGACATCGTGCAGGCGGCGGCGTTGCCCGAAACCGCCATGACGGTGTGGAGCAATGTGTTCGAGATCGGCGCCTTGAAACCGGGCGAACGCTTGCTCGTGCACGGCGGCGCGAGCGGCATCGGCACGCTGGCTGTTCAGCTTGCGCATCGGCTCGGCGCGCGCGTGATGATCACTGCCGGCACCGACGAGAAGTGCCATCGTTGCACCCAATTGGGTGCGGAGAAGGCGGTGAATTACCGTACGGAAGACTTCGTGGCCGCCGGGCGAGAATGGTCGGGCGGCAACGGAATCGATGTCATCCTCGACATGGTCGGCGGCGATTATGTACCCCGCAATCTGGAGAGCTTGGCCTATGGCGGCCGGCTGGTGATGCTCGCCTTCAAGCAGGGCAGCAAGGTCGCATTCGACGGCGGCATCATTCAGCAGAAGAATTTGTGCTTCACGGGTTCGCGCCTGCGCCCGCGACCGATCGCCGAGAAAGGTAGGCTCACCGCGGCCGTGCGCAAAGCGGTGTGGCCGCTGATCGAAAGCGGCCACGTGAAGCCGGTTATCGATTCGACCTTCCCTCTGCGCGCAGTGCAAGAGGCGCACCGCCGCATGGAATCGGGCAAGCACGTCGGCAAGATATTGCTGACGATGTGAGTGGCACGCGGCCGGCGCGGGCCGGAGGGAACAGTTTGGCCGAGCCCGCATTGTCCGCGCGTCATGGCCGGAACAAATGAGCCCCGAAACTCCACCCACGCGAGCCGCCCGCACGGGATCACGCCGACTCTGGACCGCAATATCACGGCGCTGATGCGGCGGCGGGTTGCCGAGCAGCGCGAGTCCTCCTGGCAGCAGCGCGTGGCGGCGGCGGTAACCGTCTTCACCGGCAGCATGCCGTTCGTCTATTTGCATCTCGTCATCGTCGGCTTGTGGATCGTCGTGAATCTCGGCTGGGTGCCCGGCGTGCCGCAATTCGATCCGACCTTTGTCATTCTGGCGATGGCGGCCTCGGTCGAAGCGATCTTCCTCTCGACCTTCGTTCTCATCACACAGAACCGCATGGCCGCGGAGGCGGACAAGCGCGCAGATCTCGATCTGCAAATCAGCCTGCTGACGGAGCACGAGCTCACTCAGCTCGCTTCCCTCGTGTCCACGATTGCGGAGCGCATGGGCATTCCACCAACAGCCAGTATCGACGAGGTCAAGGAAGAGGTCGCGCCGGAGGAAGTGCTCGACAATATCGAACGCCGGGAGCGCGACACACATTGATCGTTGGGAATCAAGCTATTCAGCCTTTGGGGGTGGTGTAATCAGGGCTCGTAACTTGAAATTCTCAGCGCCTAAAAGCCAATACAAGAGGCCCAGGGCCAAGGCCATTCCGGCTATAGCGCCGAACTGCTCGATTGTCGCCGTCTTGAAGTCCAAGAGGATAATCTTTCGCGCGACAACGATGATCGCGATCAAGACCACCACGCGAGCTTGAAGAACCCCGGATCTCTTGTTCAGCGAGGAGGCGATCGAGTGATTGAATTCCAAAAGGATGAGCACGGTGAGCAGCGACCCGAAAATATCTTGAAGAAGTTCGGGGCCCATGAAAGCGACGCCGAGCGAGGAGTCCTTGACCAATTCGATGGCCGCGAGGCAAAGTGAATAGACGATGACCACCGAGATGAACAGCATGATGATGCGAGAGACGATTTGCTCGAACCGCTCATAAGACGTGAGGCTTTTCCATTCCTTTCTCAGCGCGTCGATGTTCAACATAGGCTTTCCCTTTGCGGTCTCGAGTCGGCCTCACTTGCGAGATCATAATATATCGAACCGACCGCCTGAGTCGCCATGGCTCGATACAGCGATCTGGAACCCGGCCGGTGCAAGTTTCCGTGGCGAAGGCCTTCGCAAATTAGGCCCCGCACGCTTTCAACAAGCCAGCAAAGGGCATCCGAACTCCCTCTTCACGATTTCCGTATGCTCGCCCAGCGCGGGGATTGCCCCATAGACACGTGCCTCGCCGGCGCACAGCGGTGCCGGCGCCGGTATCGAAACCGGACCGCTCGGCGCGGGAACGGTGATCCGCCGCAGGTGCGGATGCATGGACAGCAATACCGAGTCATTGACGCGGGCAAAGGCGATGTCGGCGGTCTGCAGCATCGCCATCAAAGGCTCGACGTCGTGACGGGCGAACGCCGCGGCGATGATGCCGTCCGTCTCGGGCCGGTTCTCTATTCGCTTCGGATTGGTCGCGAATTTTTCGCTCGTACCGAGTGAGGCATCGCCCAGCACTTTATCGGCCAGCACCCGCCACTCGCGGTCGTTCTGGACGGCGATGAGAATGTCGGCGCCGTCCCGTGTCTGGAATACGCCATAGGGCGCGATCGCCGGGTGCGCGAGCCCGACTCGCTTGAACGGCCGGCCGCTTTCGCCATGCAGGAGCGGCACCGTCATCCATTCCGCCATGGCGTCGAACATGGAGACGGAAATCTCGGCCCCCTCGCCGGTGCGGCCGCGGCCGATCAGCGCTTCCAGGATGGCTTCGTAGGCGTTGAGCCCGGCGGCGATATCGACGATCGACACGCCGACGCGCGCCGGCGCCTCCGGCCCGCCGGTGACCGATGCCACACCCGACTCTGCCTGGATGAGCAGATCATAAGCTTTGCGCTTGGCGTAAGGTCCCCTCTCGCCGTAGCCCGAGATCGAGCAGCAAATCAGCCGCGGATGATCCCTGCGCAGGCGCGGGACGGCAAAGCCGAGCTTCGCGATTGCGCCAGGCTTGAGGTTTTGCACGAACACGTCGGCCTTGGCGAGCATGGCTTCGAGCAGAGCCTTGTCCTCCTCCGCGCTGAGATCGAGCACCACCGACTGTTTGCCGCGATTGAGCCAGACGAAATGGCTGCTCTCGCCATGGACGACATGGTCGTATTCGCGGGCGAAATCCCCTTCCGGCCGCTCTATCTTGACGACGCGCGCGCCGGCATCGGCCAGCCGGCAGGTGCACTGCGGCGCAGCGACCGCCTGTTCGATGGAGACGACAAGCAGACCTTCAAGCGGGAGCGGCATCGGATTGATTCTAACTTGTTCGAGTTGGCCCAATATTCTTTTTGTCATGGCCGGGCTTGACCCGGCCATCCCGCTTAGGAACGCACGGTATTGCTATTCTAAGCGGGATCACCGGGACAAGCCCGGTGATGACAAGAGAAAAACGTTGGGCCGTCAGCCGTCGATTTCCGCCCGCCCATTGTTGATTGCGATGACGCCACGCTCGACGACGGTCGAACGGAAACTGACAACCGCGCCGTCGCGCCAGATCTCCGTGCGGATCGTCTCGCCGGGAAATACAGGCGCCGAAAAACGGGTGGCCATGCTTTTGAGCCTCGCGGGATCATAGCCGCAGACGTGCTTGAGCAAGGCGTGCCCGGCCACGCCGAACGTGGCAAGGCCGTGCAAGATAGGACGCGGAAACCCGGCAGCGCGGGCGAAAGCGGGATCGGCATGCAGCGGATTGACGTCACCGGAGAGGCGATAGATCAGCGCCGTTTCCGGCCGTGTCGGCAGATCGCTAACGATGTCCGGCGCGCGCGCAGGCAATACATGAGGCGGCGGCGACGTGCGCTTGCGGCCGCCGAAGCCGCCATCGGCGCGGCAGAACGTGGTCTGATTGAGCGTCGCCAGGAGATCGCCGCTCACCTTATCGATGATCTGACGCTCGGAATAAATCAGCGCACCCTTGTCGACGCCTTTGTCGATCACATCGAGGATGCGCGTGCGGCCGATCACCATGCCTTTCGGGGCAACCGGCTTGTGCAATGTGAGGCCCTGCTCGCCATGCACCACATGCGTCCAGGTAATGCCCACATCCTGTCGGCGCAGGAAATACGCGGTGTAACCCTGCACCAGCGCGAAGGTGGGAAGTGCTTTCAGATTCTTCTCGTAAACAAATGAGAGCTGCTCCCCATTGCAAGAGTCCTGACCCAAACCGACGCCGAGCGCATAGAGGATGCAGTCGCGCGGGCCGTAGCTGTGCTCGACCTCGGGAATCTTCAGCGCGAGGAGCTTGTCGGGATCGAGAGGCATGGGTTCTCCGGCGTGCGTCTCCTTAATCCTTCCCCTGAAAGGGAGGGTCGATCGCGCCAACGGGTCGGCGCGAAGCGCCGCCCGATGACAGGCTCCGCGCGATCGGGGTGGGGTCAGTTCTAACCGTCGGCAATTACCCCCCACCCGGCCGGCTTGCGCCGGCCACCCTCCCCCGCAAGCGGGGGAGGGATTATCAAGAGCCCCACACCTCTTCCGCCACCTCGACGACCATCCGCAGCTTGGCCCA
>DASTWX010000245.1:0-7981 GCA_035765795.1 Pseudolabrys sp.
GCGCCTTCCTTGGCGCCGCCTGGCCAACGCGAGGTGACCGTTTTCGTCTTCGTGTAGAAGTGGATCGAGTCCGGCCCATGCTGGTTAAGGTCGCCGAAGCCGGAGCGCTTCCAGCCGCCGAAGGTGTAGTAGGAGAGGGGCACCGGAATAGCGAAATTGACGCCGACCATCCCGACCTGCACGCGGTTGACGAAGTCGCGGGCCGTATCGCCGTCGCGGGTAAAGATGGCGACGCCGTTCCCGTATTCATGTTCGGAGGGCAATCGCACCGCCTCCTCGTAGTCTTTCGCACGCACCACTGAAAGCACGGGGCCAAAGATCTCGTCGTTGTAGATTTTCATGTCCGTCGTCACCTCGTCGAAGAGGCAGCCGCCCATAAAATATCCGTTCTCATAACCCTGCATTTTGAAGCCGCGGCCGTCGACGCGGAGTTTGGCGCCTTCCTTGATGCCGATGTCGACGTAGTCGCGCGCGCGGTTGAGCGCCGCCTGCGTCACCATCGGGCCGTAATCGACGCCGGCTTCATGAGATGGCCCGATCTTCAGGTTCTCGACCCGCGGGATCAGCTTCTCGACCAGGAGATCGGCGGTCTTCTGGCCGACCGGCACGGCCACCGATACGGCCATGCAGCGCTCGCCGGCCGAGCCGTAGCCTGCGCCGATGAGCGAATCGACGGCTTGATCCATATCCGCGTCGGGCATCACGATCATGTGGTTCTTGGCGCCGCCGAAGCATTGCACGCGTTTTCCCTTGGCGCAGCCGGCCGCGTAAATGTATTCGGCGATCGCCGACGAGCCGACAAAGCCGATCGCCTGGATGCGCGGATCGTCGATGATGGCGTCGACCGCTTCCTTGTCGCCGTTGACCACATTGAGCACGCCTTCCGGCAACCCCGCTTCGAGAAACAACTCGGCGAGGCGCATCGGCACCGACGGGTCGCGCTCCGACGGTTTGAGGATAAAGGCATTGCCGCAGGCGAGCGCAGGCCCCGCTTTCCACAGTGGGATCATGGCCGGGAAGTTGAACGGCGTGATGCCGGCGACGACGCCGAGCGGCTGGCGCATTGAATAAAGATCGATGCCGGGGCCGCCGGCTGCGGTGTATTCGCCCTTCATCAGATGGGGGATGCCGCAGGCGAATTCGACCACTTCGAGTCCGCGTTGCACGTCGCCGCGCGAGTCCGGGATGGTCTTGCCGTGTTCGGAGGAAAGGAGCTTGGCGAGGTTCTCCATGTCCTTATTGGCAAGGTCGAGGAATTTCATCATCACGCGGGCGCGTCGTTGCGGATTGACAGCCGCCCAGGCCGGCTGCGCCGCGGCGGCCACAGCGATGGCGTGTTCGACCTCGGAGCGATTGGCCAGCGCCAGCTTGGCCTGCACCTCGCCGGTGTTCGGATCGAATACGTCCCCGAATCGACCGGAGCTTCCCTTCACCCGTTTTCCGCCGATGAAATGGCCAATCTCGCGCATTTAGGTTCTCCTCCGATGTCAGGGTCCGCCCGCTGATGGCGACTGTTGCAGCTTTCGCGACTGCGGTCACGCGCTGGCAGGGGCCCACGTTTTTCACGAACGGTTAGCCTTTACCGCTCCTTAACAGCGCCAGTCTAGGGTCAGTCCGGCGCTCGGACAGGCGGCGGCCAGGTTGCGTCGGGTTGGGGTAATCTATGGATATTTCTACCGGTCTGGGCCTGCTCGCAGGGATTGTCGTGGTCTCCACCGTGATTTTGATGGGTGGCGACCTCGAAATGTTCGTCAGCGAGCACGCTTTTATCGTCATTTTCGGCGGCTCGATGGCCGCCACGCTCATCCGTTTTCCGCTCTCGTCTTTTTTCCACGGCATGCCGCTCGGCGCGAAGTTCGCGTTCACGATGCGCCGCATGAGCCAGCGCGAACTGGTCGACGAGATTGCCGGCATTGCCGAAATCGCCCGCAAGCAGGGGCCGATGGGTTTGGAGAAGGTGGAGGTCGACGATCCCTTTCTCGCCAAGGGCATTCGCTACGTTGCCGACGGCTACGACACCAATTTCATCCGCGACAATCTCGAGCGCGACCGCGACAATTTTCTCACCCATCTCGATGAGGGGCAGAAGATCTATCGGGCCATCGGCGACTGTGCGCCGGCTTTCGGCATGATCGGCACGCTGATCGGCATGGTGCAAATGTTCGCCAACATGACCGACCCTTCCAAGCTTGGCCCCTTCATGGCCGGCGCCCTGCTGGCGACATTCTACGGCGCCGCGCTTGCCAATCTGTTCTGCCTTCCAATCGCCGACAAGTTGCACCTCAAACTCGTCGATGAGGAAATCAACCGCACGCTGATCATCGACGGCATCTTGATGATCCGCGAGGCGAAAAGTCCGACTTTGGTGCGCGAGATGCTGCTCGCCTATCTTCCCGAGAAGCATCGCCACAGCGAAGCCGACGATGGCGAAGGCGTGAAGGAGGCGGTGGCCGCCTGAGCGGGCGCCGCCGGAACAGCGCAGGATGGCACGACGCAAAGAAGGCCACGCCGGCGGCCATGGCTGGTTCGTCACCTTTGCCGATTTGATGGGGCTCCTGGTCAGCTTTTTCGTAATGCTGGTCGCTTTCTCCACGCAAGACCAGCAAAAACTGCATGTGGTCGCCGGCTCGATGCGTGACGCCTTCGGCGTGCAGGATAAGGTTCGCTACTCGGGCGTCATCGAAATACCGGGCCTGCCGACACGGCCCAAGTTGAAGAGCGCCGCGCATATCGATCCCATGGAAGCCTCCGCGACGCCGACGCCGGACCAGGCGGATCATAAGCGGGCTTTCGGCGGCCGGTTCAAGCAGGACCGCGCCTTCTCGCTTGCCAGCGCCTCGCTACGCCAAGCGCTGCAAGACATGCCGGATATCAAGGAAATGTCCAAGCACGTCATGCTGGAGCAGACGAAGCAGGGACTGAATATCGAGATCGTCGACCAGGACGGCCGTTCGATGTTTCCCGAAGGCTCGAAGGAGCCTTATGCACGTACCCGCAAGCTGATCGAATCGCTCGCGCCCGTGCTGAAGGAGATGCCGTTCCGCATTTCAATTACCGGGCATACGGCTTCGACCAAAGTGCCGCCGATGCCGGGTCAAGGCCCCTGGGAACTTTCCGCCGGCCGCGCAAATGCCGTGCGCGCGATATTGGCCGCGCAGGGGGTGCCGAGCGGTCACATTTTCATGGTGGCCGGCAAGGCCGACACCGAGCCATTGTTCCCGGACAACCCCTACGTTGCGCCGAACCGGCGCGTGACCATTACCCTCATGCGCGAGGCGCCGCCGATTCCTCCCGATTTTACGCCGTAGATCTAGTCGGCGTTAATCTCGTGTCCGCGACGCCGCGTCCGGGACACATGGCAAGGCCCGCAGGCCATAACGCCGCGAAGAAACCGCGGTATTGTCTCAGGCGTTGGCTTGCTATAAGCCGCGCCTTCCAGCCGAGGCGGAATCCGAACGAGCGCGATGAGTGACGGTGTGAACGCCAGCCCGGCTGCGGCCGACGCCACGGCCGCTAACGGTCCGGATCGGCCACCGAGCTTTCTGACCCTCGCGCTCGGCAGCGTGGGGGTGGTTTTCGGTGACATTGGGACGAGCCCCCTCTATGGATTCCGCGAGGCGGCCATCGCGGCTTCCGATAGCCATGCTGTGACGCGCGCGACAGTACTGGGTGTGCTGTCGCTCATTGTCTGGGCGCTTATTATCACGGTGACGGTCAAATACGTCCTGATCCTGATGCGCGCTGATAACAACGGCGAGGGCGGCACGCTTTCGCTGACGGCGCTGGCAAGGCGGGCATTGGGCGGGCGCACCACATTCGTGTTGCTCGCTGGTGCTATCGGCGCATCCATGTTCCTCGGCGATTCCATCATCACGCCGGCGATCACAGTTTTGTCGGCGGTGGAGGGCCTTAAACTCGCGAGCCCTGCGCTCAGCGAATATGTCGCGCCCATCGCGGTGCTCATCCTGATCGCGCTCTTTGCCGTGCAAAGCCACGGCACTGCCAGAGTGGCTGCGTTTTTCGGCCCTGTAATGACGGTCTGGTTCGTCACGATCGCTTTCCTCGGCGCGCTGCACGTAGGCGACGATCCGACCGTGCTCTTCGCTCTCAACCCGCTGTATGGCATCCAGTTTTTGGCGGATCACGGTTTTGTCGGGCTGGTGACGCTCGGCGCCGTCTTCCTCTGCGTCACCGGCGGCGAGGCGCTCTATGCCGACCTCGGTCATTTCGGCCGCCAGCCGATCCAAAGCGCCTGGCTATTTCTGGTGCTGCCGTCGGTCCTCCTCAACTACTTTGGGCAGGGCGCTAATGTACTCGCCGATCCGACCGCAATCGAGAACCCGTTCTATCGCGTCGTTCCGGATGCCTTTTTGCTGCCGGTAATCGCGCTCGCGACCGTCGCGACAGTCATTGCCAGTCAAGCCGTGATCACCGGGGCTTATTCAGTTGTACATCAGGCAATTCAACTCGGACTCTTGCCGCGTCTCCAGGTCCTTCACACGTCGGCTTCGCACGCCGGGCAAATCTACATCCCGCGGGTGACCTTGGCGTTACTCATCGGCGTGCTGCTGTTGATCGGGCTCTTCCGAACGTCAAGCAATCTTTCGTCGGCTTACGGTATGGCGGTTGCAACGACGATGGTGGTGGATGGGTCGCTTGGTTTCATCGTCGTTTGGAAATTATGGCGGTGGCCCCTATGGCGGGCGCTCGTGCTCATCGCTCCCTTAGTCGTTGTTGACGCAGTCTTCTTATCGGCAAATCTGCTCAAAATCGCCGAAGGCGCTTGGCTGCCGCTCTTGTTCGGGATCACGATGGTGTTGTTGATCTTGACTTGGCGGCGCGGCACCTCGCTGCTCACCAACAAGACCCGCCGCACCGAGGTGCCGCTTGAGACGCTGTTCCGCAATCTCGAGAAAAAGCCGCCGCACATCGTGCCGGGCACAGCCGTGTTTCTCACCAGCGATCCCGCCTTCGCGCCGACGGCTCTCTTGCATAATCTCAAGCACAACAAAGTGCTGCATGAGCAGAATGTCATTCTCACCGTCATCACCGGCGACACGCCACGGGTGCCGGAGGAAGATCGCGTCAAGATCACGCCTTTGTCTCAGCACTTTTCGCGGGTGGCGTTGAAGTTCGGCTACATGGAGCAACCCAACGTTCCGAAGGCATTGGCAATCGCGCGCAAACAGGGCTGGCAGTTCGACATCATGTCGACCTCCTTCTTCCTCTCTCGGCGGGCGCTGAAAGCCTCACCGCAATCGGGCATGCCGGGGTGGCAAGACCATCTGTTCATCGGGCTCGCGCGCTCGGCGAGCGACGCCACCGATTTTTTCCAGATTCCCACCGGCCGGGTCGTGGAGGTCGGCACCCAGGTCACTGTGTGACCGGCCGTTTTCCTAATCATTTGAAACTGAACAGCTATTTTGCGCCACGTGACTGCGCATAGATGGCTATGCTGCAATGCAAAAAAATCGCTGCTCCCGGCATCGCAGAAGCGTTACATGCGCGCCGCATTTTTCTCCTCCACGAGGCCGCTTCATATGTTTCAATCGGGAACCATCGGCGATCGGGCGCAGCCGGGATCCGGACAGCGATCGGTAGCGCCGAGCTTTTCGGCGCTCGCTCTCGGCAGCATCGGCGTTGTCTACGGTGACATCGGCACCAGCCCGCTTTACGCCCTTCGGGAATCGGTTTGGGCCGCCATCGGTCACAAGACAGCGGCTACCGAGCCGGTCGTACTCGGCGTTCTCTCGTTGATCATCTGGGCGCTGCTGATCGTCGTCACCGCCAAATACGTGTTGATCCTTCTGCGGGCCGACAACAAAGGCGAGGGCGGCACACTGGCGCTGATGGCGCTGGCGTCACGCGCCGTTGTCCGTCGAGCCGGACTCGTGATCCTGCTCGGCATCATTAGCGGCGCGCTATTCTATGGTGACGCCATCATCACGCCGGCGCTGTCGGTGCTGTCGGCGATCGAAGGGCTGAAAGTGGCGACACCGGCCTTCGATGAATACGTCGTGCCGATCGCGGTCGTGATCCTCGTCGCGCTGTTCGCCGTGCAGTCGCGCGGCACCGCTCGGGTGGCGGCGTTCTTCGGCCCGATCATGCTGCTGTGGTTCTTCATCCTCGCCGCTGGGGGGCTCTGGCACGTCGCGCAAAATCCGGTCGTTCTCTACGCCTTCAACCCGTGGCACGGAGTCGCGTTCTTCGTCCACCACGGCATAATCGGCCTGTTCACGCTGGGTGCGGTGTTCTTGGCCGTGACCGGGGCTGAAGCGCTTTATGCCGATCTCGGCCATTTCGGACGCAGACCCATCCGACTCGCGTGGCTCGTCATCGTATTGCCGGCGCTGGCCATCAACTATCTCGGCCAAGGCGCGCTCGTTCTCAACGAGCCGGCCGCGGTCGCCAATCCGTTCTTCCTGCTCTACCCGAAATGGGCGCTGCTGCCGATGGTGCTGCTCGCCACCGTCGCCACGGTGATTGCAAGTCAGGCGGTGATCACGGGCGCCTATTCGCTGACGCAGCAGGCGATCCAACTCGGTCTTCTGCCGCGTTTCGAGATCCGCCATACCTCGGAGGCGTTGTTCGGACAGATTTTCATGCCGCGCGTCAACGCTCTGTTGCTGATTGGCGTGTTGCTCTTGGTGGCGCTGTTCCGCTCGTCGAGCGCGCTTGCTTCTGCTTACGGCATTGCGGTCACCGGCACGATGGTAGTGACGGCGATGATGGCTTTGGTGGTGGTCCGCCAGGTCTGGGGTTGGCGGCTGATCGCAGCGGCGGCGCTGATTGTGCCGTTTTTGGTGATCGATCTCACTTTCCTTTCCGCCAATCTGCTGAAAGTGGTTGAGGGCGGCTGGATACCGCTGCTGCTTGGCGGCGTGATCATGGCCATTATGTATACCTGGCGACGCGGGACACGGCTGTTGCTGGCCAAGACCCGCAAAACGGAAATCCCGCTCGAGTCGCTGGTCGCAACCCTGGAAAAGAAGTCGCCGCCAACCGTGTCCGGCACCGCGGTGTTCCTGACCAGCGATCCCGCGTTCGCACCGACCGCGCTGCTGCACAGCTTGAAGCACTACAAGGTCTTGCACGAGAAGAACGTCATTCTCACGATCGAGACCGCCGATACGCCGCGCGTTGATGCAAGCGAGCGGGTCCGCATTGCGCCGGTCGGCGAGACGTTCTCGCGGATAACCTTGCGCTTCGGCTTCATGGAGACGCCGAACGTGCCGCGCGCGCTGGCGATCGCGCGTAAGCTCGGCTGGCAATTCGATATCATGTCCACGTCCTTCTTTCTCTCGCGGCGCACGCTCAAGGCGGCGGCGAAATCGGAGATGCCGCGCTGGCAGGATCGGCTGTTCATCGCACTGAGCCGGGCGGCGAATGATGCCACTGATTATTTCCAGATTCCGACCGGCCGCGTGGTCGAGGTCGGCACCCAGGTGGCGGTGTAGGCGCCTTCCGAAGAGGGCAAAATGCTGATGCAGGACGTCCGGATTCCGGCTAAGGAATGCGGCGCTGGGGAAGGAGTGTGCGTCAGATGGCGGACGAAATGCTGCGCGCGGACGAAGTCGAAAACCTGACGCCGCAACAGGTGGCTGCGGGTTTGCGCGAAGGGCTCATGCTGCTGGTCGACGTGCGCGAGCCCAATGAAACCGCGCTCGAGTGCTACCCAGATGCGGTCATCGTACCGCTTTCGCAATTCGATCCGGCGGCCATTCCCGACCCGCGGGGCAAAAAGGTGGTGTTTGCCTGCCGCTCGGGCCGGCGTTCGGTAACCGCCTCGCTTGCGGCGCAAGATAGCGGCTTTCCCTACAAGAGCCATCTCGCCGGCGGGATCATCGCCTGGAAGGCGGCGGGCCTACCTACCAAGACCTGATCTGATATACGAGGTTGCCGAGAATGCGCCGATCTCTATTGACCGCCGCTGTCGTTGCGGCCGTCGCGCTTGCGTGCGCCGGACTCGCCCAGGCGCAGG
>DASTWX010000246.1:0-5843 GCA_035765795.1 Pseudolabrys sp.
AGAAGATGAAAGCCGTCCTTCTCGGCGAGCGGCGCCAGCTTCGGGAACACGATCTTGTCTCGGATGCGCGCCATGTGTGCCCGGTCCTTGACGAGATAGGGCATCTCGAAGAGACCGAATTCCGGCACCTGCGAGGACATGACCGTCGACGGGACGGACATATCCAGAGTGCCGAGCTTGAGCTTCTTCAGCATTTCGGCGTCTTTGCCCAGCTGGCTCGAGCCGTAGACGACGATCTTGTCCTTGCTCCCGATCTTGGCGAGTTTGGCGTTCGCCCGCGAGGCGAACTCGTCGGCCGTCTTGGCGATCAGTGAGCCGGGCTCGGCGACATGACCGAGCTTGATCTCCCTGGCACCGGCCGTACTGGCCATCACAGCTGCGAAGGCAACCGCGAGCAGGATTTTCGCGACTTTCATGGCATTTCCTCCTTCGTTGTTCTTCAACTTTGTTGGCGCGTCGCCGCTTAATTGGCGCGCCTGAGCGTTAGGGTTTCCTCGGATTCGGATCGATCGTTTGATTTCGCGCTGACGATCGCGCTTTCGTTCTCAAGATCGGCGATTTGCTGGTCGTTGAAGCCGTATTCCCTCAGCACCTCCCGCGTATGCTCGCCGTAAAGAGGCGCGCCGGTGCGTACCTTCCCCGGCGTGCCGGAGAACTTGACCGGTAGGCCCAGGGTCTTCACCGGGCCTAAGGTCGTGTGGTCGACTTCAACCACCATCTTACGTGCCAGCGTCTGCGGGTCGGACAGGGCTTGAAGCATGTCGTGCACTGGGCCACAGGGGACGCCTTTCGCTTCAAGAACATCGAGCCAATGCTGCGCTGGCTTGGTCTTGAATCGTGCACTCAACTCCGCTTCGAGTTCCTTCAGGTGACCCATGCGGTCGGCGCCGGTGACGAAGCGCGGATCGCCGGCAAGCTCGGGGGCGCCGAGTGCCTCGACCAGGCGCAGCCAATTCTTCTGATTGGCCCCGCCGACGACGATCCAGCCGTCCGAGGCCTCGAACGCCTGATATGGCGCGTTGAGCGGATGCGCCGAGCCCATCGCGTGCGGCGCCACGCCCGTTGCCAGCGCGATCGCCGATTGCCAATAGGTCTGGACGAGGGCCGCCTCGTAAAGCGAGGTCTCTACCCGCTGTCCTTCGCCAGTTTTCAGCCGGTGCGAATACGCGGCCAATATCCCCATCGCCGCGAGCAGGCCGGCGGTGATGTCCGACAGCGGCGCGCCACATTTGACAGGCGGTCCATCCGGCCGCTCGCCGGTGAAGCTCATGATCCCGCTCATCGCCTGGGCGACAAGATCGAAGCCGCGACGGTCCTTGTAAGGTCCGGTGCGGCCGAACCCGGACAACGAGCAATAGATCAGCGCCGGGTGCTCCTTGCGCAGATCCTCGTAGCCGAAGCCGAGACGCTCCATCACGCCGGGGCCGAAATTTTCCACCAGCACATCCGCGGTGGCGATCAGCCGGCGCAGAATCCGCTTGCCCCCTTCCGTCTTGAGGTCGAGCACGATGCCGCGCTTGTTGCGGTTCATCATCAGGAAGGCGGCCGCCTCTTCGCCGATCTTCGGCGGAACGGTGCTGCGGGTATCATCGCCGTTCGGCGTCTTCTCCACCTTGATGACGTCGGCGCCCATGTCGGCGAGCATCAAGGTGCAGGTCGGGCCTGCCATCACGTGGGTCAGATCAATGACCTTGAGCCCGGCAAGCGGACCCGTTGAACGCTCGTGAGGCGAAACAGGCATTGCGAGCCTACTCGCCTTTCCACTGCGGCGGACGCTTGCTGAGAAAAGCATCCAAACCTTCGTGGAAGTCACGGCTCATGTAACACATGAGGATGAGGTCCTCGCCCTCTTCGCGAGTCAGCCGCCGTTGCAAGCGCGCCAGCGCCTGCTTGGTCGCGTTCAAGGTGAGCGGCGCGTTGCCGGCGATCAGTTCGGCAAGTTCGCCCGCGCGCTTTTGCAAGGCAGCGCCGTCCTCAACCACCTCATTGAGGAGCCCCAGATTGGCCGCTTCTTCCGCACCGATGAGCCGTGCGGTGAAGATCAGGTCCTTGACCCGCGCCGGCCCGATCAAGGCCGTGAGCCGGCTGATATTCGACATCGACAGGCAGTTGCCGAGCGTGCGGGCAATGGGAAATCCCATCCGCGTCGTCTCGGTGCCGATGCGCAAATCGCAGCAGGCCGCAATCCCTGCGCCACCCCCGGTGCAGGCGCCGTTGATCGCGGCGAGCGTCGGCACGCGGCAGCGCTCCAGTACGGTAAGCACGCGATCGATACGGGATTCATACTCCAGCGCCTGCTCGGGAGTCTTGAAGGCGCGGAACTGATTGATGTCGGTGCCCGCCGCAAAAGCCTTCTCACCCGCGCCCTGGAAGACCAGCACCTTGATGCCGCGATCCTCGTCCGCCTGGCGGCAGATTTCCGCCAGCCGTTCGTACATGGCGAAAGTGAAGGCGTTGCGCGCCTGCGGGCGATTGAAGGTTGTCCAGCCCACGCCGTTTCGCACCTCGAACAAAATGTCATCCGTGGGCTGCGATGGCTGGTCCATACCCCAAATCCGTCCTTCCGCTTACGTTGGCAGATTTGAATGCAAAATGCAGGTATACGCAAGGGCGAACAGCAGGCTGTTTGTTGATTTCAGCAACTTTGCATGCAAACATGCAAACATCATGCTGCACGAAGAAGTGGTGGGCAGGCTGCGGACTATCCTGCTCGACGGCGAAATCCCGCCCGGGGGCCGTATCCCGGAGCGGGAACTGTGCGCGAAGCTCGCCATTTCCCGCACCCCTTTACGCGAGGCGCTGAAGGTGCTGGCTGCCGAGGGGCTGGTGCTACTGTTGCCCAATCGCGGTTCCCGGGCGGCCAAGCTGACCGGCAAAGACTTGCAGGACTTATTCGAGGTCTGCCAGGGACTCGAAGCGCTGGCGGGCGACCTCGCCTGCGAACGCATCACCGATGCCGAATTCGCCGCGATTCGCACGTTTCACGACGAAATGGTCGATCACTACCGCCGCGGCGAGCTAGCCCCATACTACCGCTGCAACCGGCACATCCACGAGGCAATCATCAACGCGGCTCGCAATCCTGTGCTGACCGGCCTTTATGAATCCGTGACGGCCCGCATCCGCCGCGCACGCTACGTGACGCCGATGCCGCCACCGAACTGGGCCGTTGCCGTCCAAGAGCACGAGGCGATCCTGAACGCCCTTTTACGCCGTGACGGCACCGCCCTTTCACACATTCTGCGCACACACCTCCGGCACAAAAAGGAAGAAGTGATCCGCGCCGGCTTTGCCGAAATCGAACAGCAGCGGCCGATGGAAGGCCGGCACGGCCTGTTCGGCGGGAGCGTCCAGGCCGGCTATGGCTCCCGCGCGGACATATAGGGCCGAGTCGAGAAGGCGCCGGCAATTTCCACCGCGAATTTCGCCGAGATGAACGGGAATTGTCAGAGCGCCATGCCGCCGTCGACGAGGTGGGCTTGACCGGTGATGTAGCTCGACTCGTCGGAGGCCAAGAAAAGCGCCAACGCGGCGACTTCCTGCGCTGTGCCGAGCCGCCCGATCGGCTGGCGATCGACGAAGTCCGTGCGCACCGCCTCAAGCGATTTGCCGGTATTTTTCGACACCGCTTCGATGCGCTCGTTAAGAGACGGCGACTGGATAGTACCGGGGCAGATCGCGTTGGCGCGGATACCGCGGCGGATGAAATCGGCGGCAACCGCTTTGGTTAGTCCGATGACCGCCGCCTTGGTGGCGCCGTAGGCGTAGCGGTTGGGCACACCACGGATCGACGAAACCGCCGATGAGATATTGACGATCGTGCCGCCGCCGTTCTCCAGCATCGCCGGCAAAAAGGCGCGCAGCATGCGATGCATCGATTTGACGTTGAGGTCGAAGGAGAAGTCCCAATTCTTCTCCGAACAATCGAGCACCGTGCCCTGGTGCACATAGCCGGCACAGTTGACGAGAATATTGGGCACGCCGAACTCTCCGATGATCGCCTTGGCTGCGCGTTCCACCGCCTCGGTCGAGAGGACGTCGAGCGCCATCACCTTCACCGCCCGCAGGTCCTTCAACTTCGCTGCGTCGACGTCGGTGGCGATGACCCGGGCGCCTTCGGCGATGAAGCTTTCTGCGATCGCGCGCCCAATGCCCTGCCCGGCGGCGGTTACGACTGCTGTTTTTCCATTTAATCGATTGATCATTGGCGCACCCTGCAATCACGAATAATGAGACTTCGAACTCTCACCGTATCCTGAGGTGCGAGGCGCGGAACGCGCCGAACCTCAAAGGATGAACGGCCTCGGCCGTCGCCCTTCGAGGGCCGCCTTCGGCGGCCACCTCAGGGTGGGGTAAAGTCAATGATTATCCCGCGGCACGCTCTTCTCTGCGATGCGCTGGTACTTCACCGCCGGTTTGAGCACCATTCCGTCTGACAACTGATCCACCATCGCGCGCTGGATTTCCTGCCAGGGGGTCTGGCTCGGCGGATAAGGGAAGCCTTGCTTTTCCAGGCGAGCGCGGCGTTCGGCCAATTCCGCGCCATTGATCAAAATATCCGCGGTGCCTTTGGGCAGGTCGATACGCACGCGGTCACCCGTCTGCAACAGCGCGAGCCCGCCGCCGGCCGCTGCTTCCGGCGAAGCATTGAGGATCGAGGGCGAGCCGGACGTGCCCGACTGTCGACCGTCACCGACGCAGGGCAGCCATTCGATGCCTTGTTTGATAAGCGTCGCCGGCGGCTGCATGTTCACGACCTCCGCCGAACCCGGATAGCCGATCGGCCCAGCGCCGCGCATGAACAGGATCGTGTGCTCGTCGATAGCGAGCGAACAGTCCTCGATGCGGGCGTGATAGTCCTCCGGTCCGTCGAACACGACGGCGCGGCCCTCGAAAGCTTCCGGATCGCTCGGGTCCGACAGGTAACGTGCGCGGAATTCTTCCGAGATCACGCTGGTCTTCATGATGGCCGCGTCGAACAGATTGCCCTTGAGCACCTTGAAACCGGCCTTCTCTTTCAGGGGATTGCCGTAGGGCCGGATCACGTCGCCGTCCTGCACGCCCGCTTTGCCGATGTTTTCTCCGATGCTCTTGCCGCTCACGGTGAGCGCGTCGGGATGGCCCCTGCCCGCCTTGAACAATTCGTTCATCACCGCAGGCAAGCCGCCGGCGCGGAAATACTCCTCGCCGAGATATTTCCCCGCCGGCTGCATGTTTACCAGCAAAGGCACGTCATAACCGACCGTTTCCCAATCCTCGATCGTCACCTCCACGCCGATGTGCCGGGCAATTGCATTGATATGGATCGGGGCGTTGGTCGAGCCGCCGATCGCCGAGCAGGCGATGATCGCATTCTCGAAGGCCTTGCGGGTGAGAATGTCGGACGGGCGCAAGTTTTCCCGCACCAGTTCGACCGCGCGCCGCCCGGTGTCGTAGGCCATCTGCGCGCGCTCGCGGTAAGATGCCGGAATGGCGGCGCAGCCCGGCAGCGACATGCCGAGCGCTTCGGCGAGCGCGTTCATGGTCGAGGCGGTACCCATGGTGTTGCAGTGACCCGCCGACGGTGCCGACGACGTCACGATGTCCATGAATTCGCGGTAGTCGATAAGGCCGGCGGCGTGGTCCTTGCGCGCCTGCCAGACCACGGTGCCGGAGCCGGCGCGCTCGCCCTTCCACCAACCGTTGAGCATCGGCCCGCCGGAAAGCACGATGGCCGGAATGTTGACGCTCGCCGCCGCCATCAAACAGGCCGGCGTGGTCTTGTCGCAACCGGTGGTGAGCACGACCCCGTCGAGCGGATAGCCGAAAAGGATTTCGACCAGGCCCAGGTAAGCGAGATTGCG
>DASTWX010000247.1:0-10344 GCA_035765795.1 Pseudolabrys sp.
CGACCATCGCTTCGGTCGCATGAAGCTGGTCGCGGGTGGACTTGACCTGGTTTTGCAAGGCGACGATCGGCGGCGCGTTCGGCTGCAAATGCTGCCGTTTCAAGGTCGCGAGCTGCGTCTCGAGCTGGGCGAGGTTGGCGCGCTGCGTCTGGATCAAGGTCGAGTTGCTGGCGACCACGCTGGTGGTCGGGTCGATGAAGCCCGCGCGGCTGCGGAAGGCGGCGAGCTTGGCGCGGATTTTTTCCAGCCGGTCTTCCGCCTTCTCGGCTTCGCTCTGCGCGAAGCGGACGGAGTCGGCCTGCGCGCGGCGCGACATGTCGTTGACGAGGTTTTCCGACAGGCTCACCAGCGTATCGGCGATCAGCAGCGCGTCCTGCGGCGAAAAGGCCCGCACCGTCGCCGTCGCGATGCCGGTCACCTGGTCGTAATGGGCGGCGATCTTCCCGTCCCAGTATTTCACGAAGTCTTCGATGGGCTTGGCGGCGTCGAACCGCGACCACCAGTCGATGCCCGGCCTGGCATAGAGGCTGGTGATGTTGATCTTCTTTTGCAGTTCCTCGACCGCCTGCCGGCTGCCGATGAAGTCGGTCACCATGTAATTGTCGAAATTGTTGTTGCCGAGGCCCGCCATGCCCATAAGCGCGCCAAGTCCACCCGCGCCGCTCGGCATGGTCGGGGCCGAGGCGTCCTTCACGACGAAGCGGAATTCGGCCGCGTATTGCCTGGAGGCGAACAAGCCGAGGTAGATGGCGGCGAGCAGCATCGGCAGCAGCACGCAGACGGCGAAGCCGATGTAGATGCCGTAGGCGGGGGGCCGCGCCGCGGCGGTCGGCAGGACCAGGCCGTCGATGACGTTCGGCCGCTCGAGCGACGGCAGCGGCGCTCGCGCGACAACGGTCAGGCTCTGCTCCACGCGGCGGGTGAGGCTGGTCGGGCGGCGCTGATTGGTGTCGGGCTTGTTGCGGCCGGCGCCGGCGGGCCGGTCCTTGCCCGGCTGCGGCCGCGGGGCGACGGCCACCTCCAGTCCAAGCAAAGGCTGCTCTTTCGCAGCTCGATCGTCACGCATCGAGGACCTGCCCGTTGCTCGGAGAACAGCCTCTTTTCCTATGTTTCTGCAGCGAAATAGTCAAGGCTGTTGATTATTTGGTAGTGTCGTCATGGTACCGTTCGGCGGCCTTTCGTTAACCGTTGCGGCGGCGCCACCGTGCCGAGGAAAACGCCTTCGCAGCGCCAGGCTTTCGATTGCCCGGCCGGGAATCGTCGCCTACAACGATGGCTGGTTCGGGGGGAGATTCCCAATTTTTGCGAAAGGCCAAAACGCCCGCGTCGGGCTAAAGGGTTTCGTCTTGTTCGAGGCCGGTCGGCTGGCAAAGGGTCAGGGCGCGCGCATCGCGTGCCTCGGCGCGCTCTTGGCCGCGCTGGCCGGCTGCGCCTTGCCGGCCGCCGCGCCAACCTCGGTCGAGCTCGTCAAGTCGGCCGGCGAAAGCGACTTCAACTACTCCATCGTCGAGATGAACGCGCGGGTCGTCTCCATCCTGAACCGCTTTCACCCGACGTTCGGCGGCGCGCTCAAGGCAGGTCCCTATCGGGCGACGAACGCGCTCCGCCCCGGCGATTCGATCGCCATCACGGTCTACGAGACCGGCGGGCAGACGCTCTTTCCGCCGCCTGCCGTCGTGCCGGGCCTCGCCAGCACGTCCAATTCGGCGGTCGGCGCGGTCGCCACCGGCGCGAGCAACATCCCGCCGCAGATCATCGAGGCGAACGGCACGATTTTCGTGCCTTTCGTCGGGCGCGTGAAGGTTTCCGGCCTCACCCCCGGCCAGGCCGGCAGCCTCATCCAGCGCGACCTGCAGGGCAAGGCCGTCTCGCCCCAGGTGCTGGTTTCCCTGGTGAACAATATCGGCAGTGCCGCCACCGTGGGCGGCGAGGTCAACGCCGCCAGATCGGTCCCGCTCAGCTCCCGCGGCGAACGGCTGCTCGACGTGATCGCCGCGGCCGGCGGCGCGAAATATCCGGCATACGAGACCTATGTTCAGGTCGCGCGCAAAGGCCACGTCGGCAAAGTCCTTCTGCAAACCATCGTCAGCGATCCCGCCGAGAACATCTATGTTCGTCCGGGCGATCAGATCTATCTGACGCACAATCCGCGGACGTTCGCCGTCATGGGAGCGACGCAGAAGGTCGCTCTTTATCCGTTCGCCTATGAAAAGGTCTCTCTCGCCGATGCGCTCGCGCAGGCGGGCGGCCCCCTCGACGCCATTGGCAATCCGAGCGGGATTTACCTATTCCGATTTGAGCCTTGGTTCATCGCCAAAGATCTGCTCGACCCGGCTCGCCTCGCTGCGTTCGAAAGCGACCCGCCCCAGTTCGTTCCGATTCTCTACCACATCGACATGCGTAATGCGGACGGCTACTTCCTCTCGCAGGCGGTGCAGATGCGCGACAAGGATGTGGTGCTGATCACGAACGCCGAGGCAACGCAGATGCAGAAGCTTTTGGTGCTGGTGAGAGGGTTCACCGGTATCGCTTACGACTTGGCACGTCCCGTCATCGCCAAGTAGGGCCGCGGGAGCGCTGCGGCCGCCCGTTGGACAGCCGGGCGCAATCCGATAGGATACTTCGTCGCACGGGCCGCCGGTAACGCACCGGAGGACGTAAGGCGGTCTTCCGATTCGTGCAGCGGCTAGAACGCTTGCCCTGCCGGCGGCCCAGCGACCGTCAAAAACAACAATTGCGGGAGGAGACAATGAGGAAACTCGGCATTGCCGTCATGGGCACGATCGCCGTCTGCTTTGCCAGCGCGCCCTTTGCCGGCGCGCAGGCGAAGGACACGGTCAAGGTTGGCTTCATCGGGCCGTTGACCGGCGGCAATTCGGCGAACGGGCTCGGCGGCCGCAATTCCGCGGATTTGGCGGTGCGGCTCAAGAACAAGGACCCGAATTCCAAATATCACTATGAGATGACGGCGCTTGACGACGAGTGCAAGCCGAACGTCGCCGTGCAGCAGGCGACCAAGATGGCGGCCGATCGCGAGATCATCGCGGCGGCCACGCACTATTGCTCGGCGACCGCTATCGCGACCGTTGGCACTTACCACAAGTTCGGCTTGCCGGTTATCGTCTGGGGCGCGGTTCTGCCAGCCATAACCTACGGCAACAATTACAAGGAAATTCATCGCGTCAACGGCACGATGATCAACCAGAACGAGACCAACGCGAAGCTGCTCACCAGCCTCGGCTACAAGACCTTCGCCATCATTCACGACACCACCGACTACGGCAAAGGTCACGACCAGTATTTCACCGCCGCGCTGAAGAAGGACGGCGGTAAGGTTCTTGGTGATTTCGGCGTCACCGCCGATCAGCAGGATTTCACGGCCGAACTCACCAAGATCAAGGCGCTCAACCCGCAGGTGATTTACTTCGGCGGCTTGACGCCGATCGGCGTGCGCGTCCGTGCGCAGATGGACAAGCTCGGCATCAAGGCGGTGTTCGACGGCACGTCGGGAATCAAATCGGATTCTTATATCGAGGGTCTCGGAAAACTGGCGGAAGGCTCGCTTTGCTTCCAGGAGGGCGCGCCGACGGCCAAGCTGCCCGGCGGCAAAAAGTTTCTCGCCGAATACAAGGCGCAGAACTACAAGGAGTCGCCGGAAGCTTACGGTCCCTTCGCCTTCGCGGCCATGCATCTCATCCTCGACACCATCGACAAGGTCGGTCCGGACCGCAAGAAAGTCATCAAGGCGCTCGGCGACGTGAAGGATGTCAATTCCATCATTGGCCCGATCACGTTTGACGATCACGGGCAGAACACGGTTGCCGCCATCACGGCCTACATCGTTCAAGACGGCAAATGGGTCGTTTGGCAGGATAGTGAGTACGCCAGCGGCAAGCGCAAGCTTCCGGGGCAGAAGTAGCCTCTTTGTCATTGCGAGAAGGCGAAGCAATCCAGAGTCTAAATAAAACCTGGATTGCTTCGTCGCTACGCTCCTCGCAATGACGTCTGCAAAAGTCGCGCTATAGAGCAGCGATACCAGAATCCTAACCCATGCACTTCCTGCTCTTCGCACAATACATCGTGAACGGGCTCATGCTCGGGATGATGTATGCGTTGGTCGCGGTAGGTTTCACGCTGTTCTTCGGCGTGCTCAATGTCATCCAGTTCGCCCATGGCGACGTGCTCACCGTCGGCGCCTTCGCGGCGCTGGCGACGTTCATCGGCTTGCATTCCTTGGGCGGTATTTCGAGCGAGATGGAACTGCTGGCCATGCTTGCCGCGGCCGTGGTTTCGATGGGCCTTTTGGGAGCGCTGATCGCCCGCTTCCTTGTTATGCCGCTGCGCTCGGCGCCGCCGCTCAACACCTTGCTGATCACGCTGATGCTGGGCACGGTGTTAAGGGAAGCGGTACGGCTCTTTTATCCCGAAGGCGCCAATCCAAAGCCCTTTCCGGCCCTGCTTCCGACGAACGCCGCAAGCTTCGGCGATCTCACCTTGCGACTCGACAACGGCATCATGCTCGCCGCGGGCGCGGCCGTGATCGTCGCCTTACAGCTCATGCTCAACCGCACCAAGCTCGGCCTCGCCATCCGCGCCGTCGCGCAGGACGAGGAGACGGCGAAGACGATGGGCGTGAATTTTCAGCTCATCGTACTCATCACCTTCGCTATCGGCTCGGCGCTCGCCGGCTTTGCCGGCGTCATGCATGGCCTCTACTACAACGAGATCAACTTCGGCATGGGTCTGTACCTCGGCATCATCGGCTTCAGTGCGGCGATCGTCGGCGGCCTCGGCAGCATCTACGGCGCCATTATCGGCGGCTTCTTGTTCGCCGCTTTGCAGACGGTCGGCGCCGTCGCGCTGCCGTTCGCGAGCGCGTATAAAGACGTGTTCGCCTTCGCAGTGGTGATCGCGATCATGGCTTGGCGGCCGACCGGCTTGCTTCGCGAGCAGTTCAGCGAGCGGGTCTAAGGGGATGTGGCGAAAGCCGGACACGCCGACGTCGCTGCTGCCGGGCCTGGCAGCCCTGGTATTGCTCACCGGCTATCTCATCGCGCTGCTCTGGGTAGAGGAGCAGACGACCGTCATCGCTCTGCTGGCGCTGGCCATCGCCGCCGCCGTGGCCGCCAAGTTCTTGCGGCTGACGGCACCGGTCGCCCGCAGCTTTGCCGCGCACGAGGACGCGCTCGCGGGCTTCGCCGTTGCCGGCGTTATCGTGATCGTCGCTGTGTTCCACGACGACCACTTCGCCGTGCTGCTTGTCGATACGGTGCTGCTCTACGCGGTGGCGACGCTGGGTCTGAACATCCAGTTCGGCTACGCAGGCGTGCTCAATTTCGCCGGCGCGTCATTCTTCGGCATCGGCGCCTATACCGCGGCGGTGATCAACGGAAACACCGGCATTCCGAGCCTCGTCGTTCTGCTGATCGGCGGCGGCATGGCCGCGGTCATCGGCCTCGCGCTGCTGCTGCCGGTGCTCCGCACCCGCGGTCATTACGCCGCCCTGGTCACCATCGCATTTGCGATCCTGCTCAAGACGTTTCTGGAGGTCAACAATGCGCTCGGCGGTCCGCAAGGGCTGCAGGTCAAGGGAATGCGCATTTTCGGCTGGTCGTTCAACGACAGCATTGAATTGGGAAAGAATTTCGAGCTGTCGTTCTATTTGAATTATTTCGTGCTGAGCCTTCTGCTTGTTGTCGCCGCCTTCGTCATCGTGCGCCGGCTGGAGCGTTCGTGGGTCGGGCTCAATCTCGATGCGCTCCGGCTCGACGAAACGGCTGCCGCCTGTTTCGGCATTGACATCGTGCGGTGGAAGGCCGTCGCTTTCCTGCTTGGCAACTTCCTGATCGGCGTGGCCGGCGCACTGTACGGCATGATGGGCAGTTTCGTCGCCCCCAATAATTACACCTTCGCCGATTCGCTTATTCTCGTTTCCATGGTGCTGCTCGGCGGGATGGGGAGTACGTGGGGCATGTTTCTCGGCGTCATTATTGTGATCGTGGTGCCCGAGAAGCTGCAAGCGATCGAGGAATACCGATTCCTGCTCTATGCGGGCATGGTGATCCTGGTCCTGCTGTTCCGACCGGAAGGGCTGCTGCCGCGCCCGGTCCGCAGCTATTTTTCCGGCTGGAAGCCGCAGCGCTGATGTCAGGCGTGGCCGCATCCAAACGCGTGCTGGAGACGCGCGGTCTGACCAAATCGTTCGGCGGCGTGCTCGCCCTCGGCGGACTCGACATAGCGATCGAACCTAACGAAATTCTGGGACTGATCGGCCCCAACGGCTCGGGGAAGACGACCTTCTTCAACGTGGTTACCGGCATCTACGGCGCGGACGAAGGCACCATCGCGTTCAACGGCGCCGACATCACCCGCGCGTCGCCGCAAGCGATCTATCGCGCCGGTATCGCGCGCACGTTTCAGCGATCGCGATTGTCGCTGTCTTTGTCCATCTTCGACAACATCATGATCGGCAATCACAAGCGGCTCACGCAAGGTCTCTGGTTCAACCTGATGCGTCGCGGCGCCTTCAGGCGGGAGTTCGAAGAGAACTACGAGACCGCGCGCGCGCTGGTGGAAATCTTCGATCCGCCGCTCGCCAAGCGCATGCTGGAGCCGGTGGCCGGCCTGCCGATGATCGACCGTCGGCGCATCGAGATCTGCCGCGCCCTCATCAGCGCGCCGTTGCTGCTGCTGCTCGACGAGCCGTCCGCCGGGATGACGCACGATGAGACCAACCAACTCATGGGCGACATTCTCGAAGTACGGAACAGGATCGAGAATCTCGCCATCATCATCGTCGAGCACGAGATGGGGGTGATCGAACGCATCACCAACCGCTGCGTCGTCCTCAACTTCGGACGCAAGATCGCCGGCGGCAGCTTCCGCGAGATCGCGACGGACCCCCAGGTCCAAGAAGCCTATTTGGGGATGCAGTGATGACGCCGCACGGCCCGGAGAGTCTGGTCGTGGAAGGCGTCTACACCGCCTATGACGAAGCCAACGTGCTGGAAGACGTCTCGTTGACGGCGGCACCCGGAAAGATCACCTGCCTGCTTGGCTCAAACGGCGCGGGCAAGACGACGCTGATCCGCTCGATTCTCGGCCTGACGCCGCCGAACGCCGGCAGCATCCGTTTCGGCGGCGCCGAGTTGACCCGTCTCGCCACCCATCGCGTCATTGCCGCCGGCATCGCCTGCATTCCGGAGGGCCGGCGTGTCTTCGACAGGTTCACCGTCGAGGAGAACCTGCGCATGGGTGCCTATCAGGAATCCTCGGTGGCGGTTGTCGCGGCACGGCTGGAGCGCGTTTACAGCATCTTTCCGCGCCTGCGCGAGCGGCGCACTCAGTTTGCCGGCACCATGTCGGGCGGCGAACAGGCCATGGTGTCCATCGGCCGCGGCCTTATGCGCGCGCCCAAGCTGCTCCTCATCGACGAACCCTCGCTCGGCCTCTCACCTCTGCTCGTCCAGCAAAACTTCGGCACCATCCGCCGCATCCGGGACGAAGGGATCTCCGTCTTCCTGGTCGAGCAGAACGTGCACCAGACGCTCGCCATTTCCGACTACGGCTACGTGCTTTCCAAGGGCCGCGTGGTGGCGCAAGGAACGGCCGACGAACTCAGCCGCACCAAAGAGCTGCAGGAAGCCTATTTCGGCTGAACATGAGATGAGCGGCGCGGCGTTTAACCGTCATCCTGAGGTGGCCGCGAAGCGGCCCTCGAAGGATGAACGGCCCCGGCCGTCGCCCTTCGAGGCTCGCTTTCGCTCGCACCTCAGGGTGACGGTGATGAGTCAATGCTTGCTGCCTGTGCCCCGCAAGACCTTCCGACGGAGCTGCGGAAATTGGGCGGCGTCATCAATGATAACCCACGTCCCCGCGCACTTTGCCGCGGAAGACCCAATAGGACCACGCCGTGTACATCAGGATGATCGGCAGCAGAAACAGCGTGCCAATGACCAGGAACGCTTGCGTGCTCTCCGAGGAAGCCGCCTGCCATAGTGTGTAGTGGTACGGCACGATCATCGGCCACAAGCTGATGGCGATCCCGATATAGGACATCAGGAAGAGCCCGATGCCGCCGAGGAACGGCGTTAGCTCGTGCCGCCGCTCCAGCGCGTACCATTCGCCGACGGCGATCAGCGCGGTGATGATCGGCACCGGCACGAGATAGCCGATGTTCGGCCACGTGAACCAACGACCCGCGATCTCGGCATTGGCGAGGGGCGTCCAAATGCTGACGCCGAGAATCGCAATCAGCACCCCGACGAGACAGACGCGCCCCGCGCGGCGCGCCCGATCCTGCAACGCGCCTTCGGTCTTGAGAATCAACCAGGCGGCGCCGAGCAGGGCGTAGCCAAACACCAAGGCGATTCCGGTGAGCAGGGCAAAGGGCGTCACCCAATCCAGCGAATCCCCGGCGAAGTGCCGCCCATCCACCTTGAAACCTTGGATGAAAGTGCCGAGCACCACGCCTTGAGCAAAGGTTGCGAGCGTCGATCCGACATGGAACGCGCGATCCCAGAATCGCCGCACGGTCGGCTCCTTGAATCGGAACTCGAAGGCGACGCCGCGAAAGACGAGCGCGAGCAGCATGATCAAAATCGGGAAATAGACCGCCGGAATGATGATCGCGAAGGCGAGCGGAAAAGCCGCCAGCAAGCCGAGGCCGCCGAACACCAGCCAGGTTTCGTTGCCGTCCCAGATCGGCGCGATAGAGTTCATCACCAGGCGGCGTTCGGAGTCGTCCGGTACGAAGCCGTAGAGAATGCCGACGCCCAGATCGAATCCATCGAAGACGACATAATAGAAGACCGCGAGCGCGAGGAGAGCGGTCCAGAGCGGGACGAGATCGAGCGCCATAAGTCGACTGCCTCTCAGTGCTCTGAGCTAATGCGGGCGGCGGTCTCGAACGGCAGACTTGGATGGCCGCTTTCGACGCTCCGGGAGGGAGGCTCGGCGTCCTGCGGACCGTTGCGCACCAGCCCGGCCATGAAGGCGATGCCGGTCGGAAACATAACCAGGTAGACGACGATGTAGAACGCAAGCGAGACGGCCACGTCGGTGCCGGTGAGCGAGGGCGACACCGAATCCGATGTGCGCAGCAGGCCATACACCGTCCAGGGCTGCCGCCCGACTTCGGTGACGATCCAGCCGGCGATCACGGCGATAAAGCCGAGCGGCGCCACCCACGGACACAGGCGCAGGAACCAACCCGAATCCCATAAGCGGCCGCGCAGCAGCAAGACCAGCCCGACAATGACGACGATCAGCATGATGATGCCGATGCCGACCATCACGCGGAAAGCGAAGAACGGCGGGCCGACCGGGGCCCGCTCATCGGCAGGCCATTCCTTGAGGCCCTTGATGGCGCCGTTCCAGGAGTGGGTCAGAATAAGGCTGCCGAGGTGGGGAATCTCGATGGTGTCGTGCATCGTTGCCGCTGCGTCATCCGGAATGCCGAAGAGCTTCAAGGCTGCAGGCTGTTCGGTGTCGTAGATTCCTTCGATCGCCGCGATCTTGGCGGGCTGATATTCGAGCGTATTCAAGCCGTGTTGATCGCCGAAAAACATCTGCAGCGGCACAATGATGATCAGCAGGCCGAGCGCCATGCGGATCATCGTCCGGGAGTCTTCCACCGCTCGGCCACGGCGCAAAAGCCAGGCGGCGACCCCCATCACGACGAAGGCGGTCGTGATGTAGAAGGCGGTGACGTTGTGCAGTAACCGATAAGGAAAGGACGGATTGAAGACGATCGCGAACCAGTCGGCCGGCTCGAAGCGGCCGTTGACTATTTTGTAGCCCGCCGGCGTCTGCATCCACGAATTCGTCGACAGTATCCAGAACGACGACAGCAGGGTCCCGAACGCCACCATGAGCGCGGCGAAAAAATGCGCCCAGGCCGGCACCAGCCGACGGCCGAACAGCAGCACGCCGAGGAACGATGCTTCGAGAAAGAAGGCCATGAGCCCTTCATAGGCCATCATGGGCGAGAGCACGTCGGCGGTGGCGTCGGTGAAGCGGCTCCAATTGGTGCCGAACTGAAAAGGCATGATGATGCCGGAGACGACGCCCATACCGAATGAGACGGCAAAAATCCTGGTCCAGAATCCGGATATTCGAAACCAGTTGGGGCGGCCGGTAATGAAATAGAGGCCCTCGAGCACCGCGATGTAGGACGCCAAGCCGACCGTGAAAGCCGGCAAAAGGATATGCCAAGCGATCACCCAAGCCCATTGCAGGCGCGAGAGAAAAACCGGATCAAGGCTCATGAAGGTACCCCGGACAATGAGAGAGTACAGGACATCGACGGGAACGCAAATGACAACTTTATAACGCATGTTTTTT